>CAMJQA010000085.1 GCA_946407895.1 uncultured Prevotellaceae bacterium | reverse complement strand
CACCCGTGGGAGAGTAGGTCGCCGCCGTCTTTTCAGGAAGGGAAGCCCTTCAGTCGGACTCGACTGGAGGGCTTCTTCGTTTATTCACCTTTTACAGGATTTTTATTACAAGGCTTACCTTTAATTTCATTCTTTTTATGTACCTTTGCGTTTAGAATGGTAATAATTTTGTTTTATGATAAGACATCTTCTGTATATATGGAAACTGAAATGTGACGAGCTGAAGTCGATAACTGGGTTGTGCTTTGTGGTATGTCTGAGCCTTATGGCCGCTTGTAGAAATGATCCTGTACCGACACCTCCTTCTCCTTCGCCCGTTCCTGCCGATTCGGTTCCCATAGTGCCTCCTACACCACCCGCTACTGATGACGATAGCCTGACGCTGGAGTTTGCCAAAGGAGCAGACATCAGTTGGTGTACTCAGATGGAGTCTGAAGGGCATCGTTTCTATGACTGGAATAACAGAGAAGCGCAAGAGTGTACTCTTGTCATGAAGTCTTTGGGTATGAACGCGATTCGTTTGCGCAGTTGGGTTAATCCGCCTGGTGATTATTGTGGCATGGATGATTTACTGGAGAAGGCTCGTCGTGCAGCCGGCCTCGGTCTTGATTTAATGATAGACTTTCATTATAGTGATTCGATGGCGACAATTGATAATCAGTCAAAACCTACGGCCTGGGCTTCACATACATACCAAGAACTGCGGCACGATGTGGAATCATATACCTCCGATGTGCTGAACGTACTGAAGGGAAATAACATTTCTGTTAAATGGATACAGGTGGGTAATGAAACGGATGAAGGCTTACTGTGGCCCGAAGGTGGCATCCAGCGTCATCCTGATCAATATGCCGGACTGCTTTCGTCTGCTATCCAGGCTGCCCGTGGCGTCTTTCCGGAAGTTTCTGTTGTTGTTCATCTGAGCCGTTCCTATGACCAGCAAAGATGTAAACGTCATTTGGATGTCCTAAGGCAATACAATGTGGATTATGACCTGATAGGCTTGAGCCTATATCCCAGCGAGGCCATAAACCAGTCCTTTTCTTTCCAGAACGGCAGTTCTGTTACCATGAGGAGCGAGGAGGACGCCATTGCCTATATGATGCAGAACATGTCTTACCTTTGCGGTATATACAATAAGAACGCCTTGTTTGTTGAGGTGGGCGTTCCCGTTCAGTTCGAGACTCGCGGCACACTCCTGATGACCAATATCATGATGCAGGCTCGTGAGAGCGGTATCTGCGAGGGCGTTTTTTATTGGGAGCCAGAAAGCTATGACGGGTGGCAGGGTTATGACAAGGGCGCCTTCCTGTCGAATGGTCATCCGACCCAGATACTGAATGCCTTCGGGATGTAACCATCCTACTTTAAGGAAATATTTTTTATAAAGATTTTGCCGCTTCTGGTATTTTTCATATCTTTGCAAGCCAAAATCATAGAAAAAGGGTAAAAAGACGTAAAAATGAAGAGTGCAATGATTAAGATAATAGGGAGGGCTGTCTCCTTAATTGCTTGTATATTAGCTGCGTTGGCGATTCCTCAAAACGTTTGGGCAACAGGGTCAACAGAGGAACTGCTCACAGGCGAGATTATCGGGACGATGTATAGTTACGACTATACTACGGGCCAGTCTTCGAGTACGGTCAATACCAAAGCCAACGCATTCGATGGCAATCCATCCACCTTTTTTGCAGCCAGCGGACAAAGCATGTCCTGGGTAGGACTTGACCTGGGTACGCCTCATGTTATTACACGTTTGGGTCTGACTCCCCGCTCTGGCAACAGCGGGCCGGGGAAAACCTTGCTGGGTGTTTTCGAGGGTGCCAATCAACCCGACTTCATGGATGCCGTACCCTTATATCTGATAAGCGAGGAACCCGCTGATGGCGTGATGACTTATTACGACTGCAATGTGAGTCGTGGCTTCCGCTATGTGCGTTATGTGGGGCCCGCCTCTTCTCGCTGCCAAGTGGCCGACCTTGAATTCTACGGTAAGGAGGGGGAAGGCGACGACTCCCAGTTCTACCAGGTGACCAATATCCCCACCCTGAGCATTCATGTTCCAAACGGTATTGTGCCGCAAACGAGGGGCGAGGATTTTGAATCGCAGTCGGTGCTGATTTATGATGGCGGCAAGCTATTGCAGGAGTATCCCATCCTGTTTCGCGTAAGGGGAAACTACTCATCGACTCCCGAGAACAAGGCCTATCGAGTAAAGTACAACGATGGCAAGAGCCACCACATGATGAAGGGGGGGGTAAACGAGTCGCCCGTGAAGGCCAAGAAATGGGTCCTCATCAACAGCTTGCGAGATAAGACGCTGATGCGTAACCCCGTGGCATGGGAGGTTTCGCGCAGGGTGGGGCAGAAGTGGACACCCTGGTACCAGATGGTGGACCTTCTGTTGAACGGCGAGTACCGGGGTACCTATACGCTGGCCGACCATGTTTCAGTACACGAAGGGCGTATTGATGTGACGGAAATGACAGCCGATGATGTGACGGAAGAAACCATTACGGGAGGATATTTCGTTGAAGTGGATAACAATGCTTCGCGCGAACCATATTGGTTCACCTCTGCACATGGCAACCCCATTACGATACATGATCCCGACGATGACATTATCCAGACGGCCCAGTTCAATTATATAAGGAATGCGTGGAACGACATGGAGAACCATGTCTATAACGACGGTTCTTCGGATGAGGAAACGGGTTTTGGGCGAGTACTGGACCTGGAGTCCTTCCTGCGCTATTTCCTGGCCAGCGAATACAATGGTAATACGGATATGCTCTGCCAGGTGTTCTTCTACAAGGAGAGGGGTGACGACCACTTTTATACGGGCCCTGTCTGGGATCACGAATTGGCACTCGATGATGATTCGGGTACTTATCCGGCCAATGAGCGTGAGGACTGGACATACACGCATCGATGTACGGGTAATTTTACGGATTTTGTAAGACATGTGATTACTGACGGTAATGTTATGTCTCGACTGCAGGGTATGTGGGCAGAACTTCGTGACTCTAAAGCATTTACTCCAGAGGAAATTGGCGCTTGTGTGGATTCCTTGCGTGAGCAAATCAGTGAATCGGCACGTTTGAACTTTATCCGGTGGCCTTATCTGAATCAGTATATAAGCCTGACTCCTGCCATTCGCGGTAGCTGGGACAAGGAAGTTGATGTTGTGCGTGATTATGTGCAGGGCCGAATCGCATGGATGGACAAGAAATTACGCTATAATACGCTTGACGTTGTCAAGGGTGTTTATCAGATAACTTCGCCACATGACTTCACTACATTCATGCGCTTCGTCAATCAAAAGTATGAGCAGGATGCCAAGGCTGCCTTGACTGCCGATGTGGATATGTCTAAGTACAGCGATCGTTTCCAGCCGATTGGCTCTTCTCTTCGTCCATTCCGTGGAGAGTTTGACGGACAATTTCATACCATTCGTAACCTTCATGTTGAGGGAAATCGCGAAGTGGGTGTTTTCGGCGTTGTAGCCGATGGCGCCTGCATTAGGAACCTTAACATAGATTCGACATGTACATTTTCTGGGCGTGATTATGTGGGTTCTGTTATAGGCTCGGTACGCAAGGGTTCGGCCACCCTCGAAGGTTGTTCCAATGAAGCTCCTGTCACCGCCGCAGGCGATCAGGCAGGCGGTCTTGTCGGGCGCGCACGTTCTGCATCTCTGGATATTCTCAATAGCTATAATGCTGGGCCCGTTACTGCTGCTACCGAGGCCGCAGCTATGGTGGGTGCTTCTGCTGGAGCCGTCACCATTTGTAGCAGTTACAATGTCGGTGAGATTACGGGCAGTACACCCGGCAGTGAGTTCGCCGCCTCTGCTGTCAGCGTGGACCTGGAGAACTGTTATGACCTGTATGGCTCCCAGGCGCGGCCCGTCACCCTGGAGCAGGTTAACGACGGAACTCTATGTTATTTGCTGAATGGAGAGGGGAGGTCGAGCCTGTGGCGACAGAATATAGATAATGGGCGAAGCCGCGATTATCATCCGGTCTTGATGACCAACCACGGTCATGTATTCAAAACTGCGGATGGGTTTACGAATGTTAACCCCAACGCCCGTGGCTATCGTTATTATATGTTAGATATAACAGACATTCAGGGCAGCGGCACCTTCCAGTTCGCCGAATTCAACTTGCTTGACGGTGGAATGGCTGAAGTTCCCGATGTAGTGCCTTATGTGGGTGTTGACAGTCATATACCAAATGAGAACTGGCCCAATGCTGCCGACTATAGTCCCTATACCAAATATTGTGGTGAACTCGGGGGACGCATCTATATTATGCTTGATGCCGGGCAGGAAACCGTAATCAATGGCTACCGCATATATACGGCCAACGATACGAATAATTACCCCGGGCGAAATCCTTCTTCGTGGCGTGTTTGTGGCACTAACACCTATACGGAAAATCCTGATGACGCATCGTGGGAACTCATTGATGAGCGTCTGGATGATTATACCCTTGGAGCAACCAGTTATACGCCTTACGACTTCATGCTTGACAATACCGTTGAGCAGTTTGCTATCAATCCTGCCCGAATAGTACTGAATGAGGGGGAGAAATACCAGCTGGGCATAGTTACCAAGCCTTCAACTATTGTTGTCAATGATGGAGAGTGGAAGAGCAGTAACACGAATGTGGCTATTGTTGACACCGACGGCTTGGTTACAGCAGTTGGCCTTGGAACTGCTACAATCTCCGTCACATCTCTCTCCATGGGAGGCCTTACTGCTGAGTGCCAAGTCCGGGTTACCGATGAGGTGATAGGCTTCCGTTATTATGTCCTGCAGGTTGAAGAAGTGGGTGATGCCGGAGTAATCCAGCTATCGGAAGTGGCCTTATTGGATAGTAATGGCGAAGAAGCGGATGGGCTTAATATTTATAGTGGTCCAGACGAATTCTTCTCCAACGAGTCTTGGCGTAATTTGTGTGACAAGAAGACTAGTACTAAGTATTGCGGGAACTTCCAGAATGGGCGGGGCGTCTGCCTCTATTTTGATGCAGGCAAGCGGGTAAAGCCCCAGGGGTATCGTCTCTATACAGCCAATGATACTCAGAGCATTCCAGGGCGTAATCCCCGCACATGGAGACTTTGGGGCTCAGATGTACGCACTTCAGCTCCCGATTCTGATGCCTGGGTGTTGCTTGATGAGCGAGTCCAGGATTATACCTTGGGCGCCACAAACTTTACACCCTACGATTTCAGCATTGATTGGGCAAGTGTTGTTGGCCTGGAGCAACTCGCTGCACCCTCTCGACTGCCAGATGTGGTGTATGACTTGCAAGGTCGTCGTGTAGCGCGCCCCACTCGTGGCCTATATATAATAAATGGGCGCAAAGTACTCGTCCGTTGAATATTTCTTGACGCAAAAACGATGGGCTATTGTTAAAAATACTTAATTATGGACGGTTTCCTGATTCAGAGAGCCTTCAGAGTGAAACTTTTTTCATATCTTTGCAAAAATTAAGATAAACTATATAAATTTATTAATTCACTAACTTAACACATCTTATGGAAAGAAAGATTACTTTTTCTTTGAAGCACAGAGTCTTGACCCTGCTTGCCGCTATGGCACTGCTGGGCGCTCAGAGTGCAAGGGCTTCCGTCGCATTGACTGCTTTGGATGGTTCAGCCGGTAACGCTGGCGAGGGTTATGCCATGTTGGTCGATGGTAAGACGGGTACTAAATGGTGTTACGATCCCTTTGAACCCGGAAACACCTATGTTGTCTTCAAGGCCAATGAGGCAATTGTTCCTGTTAATTATTACTTGATTACCGGTAATGACACGGGTACTAATGCTGGTCGCAACTGGTCCTCTTGGAAAATCTATGGTGCTAACTTCGCCTCGGACGAAGAAGCTACAAGAGATGCTGAGGGCTGGGTTCTTATCGATGACAAGAAAGATGCAGATCTGCCTGCGCAGAATATTGCGCCGATGGATTTCACATTCTCTGAGAACCCCACTACAGCCTACAAGTACTTTAAAATAGAGGTTCTTGCCATTGCTGACCTGGACGGTACTCACCATCAGATGGCCGAGTTCAACTTCGGTACGTCCAGCGAGAGCTCTTCTATCGCATACACCCCCATCGCTGCTGCGGAAATGTCTCGTCTGAACGATGCCGAGGGTCCTGGCCGTATGCTGGATGGCAATGTATATACCAAGTGGGGTAGCGGTGTTTTTGGCACTGCAGGCCAGACGGACTGGATTATTTTCAAGACGTCGCGTCCCATCAAGCCTGAGTGGTACAACTTCACCACGGCCAACGACAATGCTACTTGGACAGGCCGTAACTGGAAAGACTGGAATATCTATGGCGGTAACTTTGTCAGCGATGAGGAAGCTGCTAAGGATGCTGCCGGATGGGAGTTGATTGACGAAAAGGTCAACATCGGTACCGATGTGCTGCCCGACCGCAACTACTATCCTGTATTCCTTCGTTTCTCTAAACCCGCGGAGAAAAGCTATACTTATTTCCGTATTGACATCAATGCCCTTCAGGGTGCTACCTTCATGCAGGTTTCTGAGTTCTTCTTCGGCGATGCTGCTATCTTCGAGACACTGCGTGCAAACTACGTGAGCGAGTATAATGGCTTTGACCTGGATCGTAAGTTCCAGAAATCTGTTGGCGAAGCTTACCGTACTGCCGTGGATGAGTTGGCTGGGGTGACCGAACCCGAGGGGTTCCAGATTATTCTGGATAAACTGCTCGACCTGCAGAACCAGATTAATGCATCTGCCAGTGCCTACTCGAACTATGATGTGGTTATTACCAATCTTCGCGGTTTGCTGGAAGACGGCAGTCTGACCGATGAGGGTAAGGCCATCGTTTCGGCATATCTCAACGAGAACATTGCTCCTAACGACACGTATCCCAACGGCTCGTATGTTTATATTATGGAGAACTGCCTGCTCACCGGTGATGAAATCAACAGCGAAGGCAGCCGAGTGAATACATGGATTGCTACCTACGCCCAGATCACTGAGAAAGAGATTGATGTCACATACGAGGCACTGGCAGGTACGCGCGGTTTCAATGATCAAGAGACGTTCTACTCCATCTGCGATGGTCTGGACGATACGAAATGGTGTACAGGCGAGGAGCATTACAACGAACATGGAGGCCGTCCCTTCTATGTAATCTTCAAGGCCAGTGAAGCTATCGCCCCCACTTGGTACCGCCTCTTTACCTCCAATGATACGGGCCCAAGCGGCGACCGTAACTGGACTACATGGAAAGTCTTCGGTGCCAACTTCGACAGTGACGATGCAGCTATTGCCAGCTATAACATTACAAATCCTGCCAATAATAACAGCCGCCCCTCGGAGGACTGGGTACTGCTTGACAACAAGGAGAAATATATGGACCTGCCTGCTGAGAACAATACAGCCCATACTGTATTCATGAACAAACCCTCAAAGACAGCCTACCAGTATTTCCTGATAGAGGTTTATGAAAATAGAAACGGTAATACCATCCAGATGTCTGAGATTGGTTTCGGCAATCAGGCTAACGTGTTCAAACTTCGTGATGAAGCTTATGAGAAGTACTCCCAGTTTGACCTCAGTGTAGAGGCTTCTCAGTCGCTGAAGGATGAATATGCTAAGACCCTGGAGAGCCTGAAGGTTTCGGCCAGCATCAGCGACATCGTTTCCCTGGATGCCCGTCTTGCCAGCCTGCAGGCTCAGCTCGACGAGTCTGTCTTGGCATACGAGAATTATCGTTCTGCTGTAGAGGACCTGGCTCAGTGGCGTGGTGATATTCCTGATGAACAGCAGGAGGAATGGGGTAATTACCTCGATAATGTAGTCGTTCCTGCCAGTGAGGATCCAACAAGTCCCTATCCCTATGGCTCTTCTCTCTACATTCTGGAGCACTTCAATTGTAACAATACTGAGCTGAATGCCGAGATAGAGCGTATCAATAACTTCATAGCCATTCTTACCGATCCCGATAACTTCATGGTGCTTGCTGGCAACATGAACAACTGGGGCGTTAATGAAGACTGGAACAAACTGGTGGATAAGAAATATACAACTGAGGACGGTACGAAGTGGGGCGGCGGCATCCCCGAGGGTGGTGCTTACCTTATCTTCAAGACCCTGAAGCCCAGCCAACCCGTGTTCTATTCACTGGTTACTGGTAACGATACCGAAGGCAACCCCGACCGCAACTGGAAGGACTGGCAGATCTTTGGCGGTAATTTCGACAATGATGCCCAGGCTACAGTGGATGCCGAGGGCTGGACGTTGATGGACAACAAGGAGGGCATTGGTCAGGACCGTCTGCCCGCAGCCAACTTCACCACTTGCCACTTCGGCTTCAGCGAGGGTAACCAGACTCCGTATAAGTATTATAAGGTAGTCGTAACCGCCGGCTACGGTGGTGGTTCCATTCAGATGTCTGAGCTTCTCTTCGGTGACGAGAATTCCTTCCAGACCATCAAGGAGAGCTACTCTGCTGCTGCACGTACCTTCAACCCCGGCAAGATGCATGCCCAGTTCGATCTGATCGACGATTACGATGCCAAGATTGATGCCATCGAGGATTCTGAGGGTGTGGAGGAACTGCTGACGAACTATAATGCAGCCCTGGCTGCTCAGGATGCCATCCGCGAGAGCGACAAGGCTTACGGCCTGCTGAAGGCTGCTGTGGATAACACCCAGACCTTCCTCCAGGAGAATCCTCTGGAGGCAAGCGAGGCTCTGGACGTCCTGACCGAGTACCTCGAGGAGTATGGCGAGGAAGACGACACCTATCCCAACGGAACCTTCGCCTACATCTACGAGGAGCAGTCTCTCGACACAGAGACCGTGCTGGGCGAGATCGACTTCCTGGAGCAGCTGAAGACCGCTGCTGTTGCAGCCGGTTACAGCGCAGGTGTTGAGATCACCTCTCTGGTTGTTAATCCTAAGTTCAGCAAGCACGTCAGCGATGACGGCCAGGTATTCGAAGGCTGGGAAGGCAAGGGCTTCGGCGCAGGCACCAACAGCGAGGGCACTATGTCGGCCGTTGAGTTCTGCAATGAATATGCAAACTTCGATATCCACCAGACGATGACCGGTCTGAAGAACGGTTACTACGAGGTACACATCAATGCCGGCTTCCGTCCCTGCGGTGATATCTACAGCACCAACTATGCTGCCAAGGTATATGCCAACGATAACTTCACCTATGCCAAGGCTGTTATCGAGGATATGGTTCCTGCCGAGGAGGCTGTGAACCGCGTGAACTGCTGGCTCGAGGACAATATCATGGATAAGCCCATTCAGAATGAGGACGGCGACACCATCGCTTGGGTTATCTGGGGCGTTCAGGGCAGCTGCTATGCCTTCCAGGCTGGTCGCTACGAGAATGTTGTCGTAGCCAAGGTGACCGACGGCACACTGACCTTCGGTGTGAAGAATGAAGGTACAAATGGTGGCGGTGCCGAGTGGACCAGTGTGGGTAATGCACGCGTTATCTACCTCGGTTCTGATGAGAGCGACAAGATGCTTGCCGGTATGGATCGTGCCATCCAGAACAACCAGGGCCGTTCTGCAACTCTGCAGGCCTATCTGGGTTCTACTGGCGAGGACTACCAGTCGAAGCCTTTCTTCAGCCAGGCTGAGCGCGATGCACTTGCTGCTGCCGATGCCTCCGAGGCTGCTACGGCCGATGCCAAGTATGCCCTGCTGCAGAACTACACCAGCATCTTCCAGAGCATCTACGAGACGAAGCCTGCCTATACCACACTGATGGGGGCTTATATCAGCGTAGAGAACAAGTGGGGTGCCAACACAGCCCTCAGCCGCGAGCAGATGGATGAGCTGGTTGATACGATGGACGGTATCCTGCTCGGTCTCGAGGAAGGAAGCTTCAGTGCCCAGAGTGCTTTGCAGGCAAAGGCCGACCTCTTCGTGAAGTATCCCGACTATCTGGCTTACGATCCCGAGAAGAACACCAGCACTACAGCTGATGTGGCCGAGGTTGAGCCCTTCCTCTATGAGGTAACCATGAAGGGCGACAATCCTCACATGAACGCCTATGGCTTCTATGAGGAGCTGGCTGCCGAGCGCACCGTGCTGGCTCTCGATTATAAGTCTGCCAAGGAACTTGTGGGCGGAGTCATCTACTTCGGTAAGGATGGCACCAACCTGAGTGCTGCCCGTAACAAGGTATTGCCCACTTTGGCTGCTACAGACGCTGTGAAGACCGTTTACTTCGACATCTCCGGCGAGCGTGAGGCTTACAGCTGGGGCAAGAAGGATGACTACATCCGCTGGAAGTTGGCAAACAACGGCGACTTCACCGTTACAATCGGTCACATCCGTGTTATCACCGAGGCCCAGATGAAGGCCGAGGGCGGCGAGCTGAGCATCTCCGACGTGCTGGCCGATGAGAAGGTGAGCGGCCTGAAGGAAGGCATCTACACCCTCCAGGGCGTCCGCGTTGAGAAGGCTACACGCGGCCTCTACATCATCAACGGCAAGAAAGTCCTGGTCAAGTGAGGCTCTCCGGCCTCTGATAAACATAAGTTCCCGGGTGGCATATCGCTGCTCGGGAACTTAAATCTCTTTATAAGAAACAGAACTAATCAGAAGGATTGATTATGAGGAAACTGCTTTTCTCGATGTCTGCCTTGCTCCTGTTCCTGACAGGATGTAAGGAGAGCATTGACACTTCCGCGCGATACATCTTCTCGGAGAGTACCATCATCACATACATGGAGAACCACAGCGATGTGTATTCCGAGTATGTAGCCTTGCTGAAGACGGTTCCCATGAGCCGTATCAGCAGCACCACTGTCTATCAGATACTGACGGCGCGTGGCAACTACACCGTCTTTGCTCCTACTAACGATGCCGTTCATGCCTATCTCGACAGCCTTGTGGCAGACGGTCTCATCAGTGAGCCGTCGTGGGATGCCTTCAAGGCTTTTCCCGACAGCACGAAGCTCGACTCCATACGTTCCGTAATTGTGAAGAACAGTATCATCGACGGCGGCGACCTCGAGTCGCAGCGCTTCGATATCTCTCAGTTCCCCACAACGAACAACGGTGAGTTCCCGCTGGCAAACCTGAACGACAACAAGCTCACCATCTTCTGGCCCGAGAAGTCTGTTGACGAGTATTACGTGAACGGCACTTGCAAGATTGACGAGCGCAATCGCGACATCCGTCTCCTGAACGGTGTGATGTATCAGGTGCACAGTGTCATTGCGCCCAAGGAGACCACAGCCGCCACTTACTTCCTGGATATCCTGGAGCGTCAGCAGGAGGGCATCCTGGTCTTCGCCCGTGCCATCCAGGCCTGCGGACTGATGGACACCCTAAAGGCTGTGCGCGACGAGGTCTATGAGGACCGACGCCTGCGCAACCCCGACCACTTCATCTTCGAGGACTTCTATCCCGACAAGTTCACCGACCAGCAAGCCAAGGCCGGCGACGATGCCGAGATGCCCGAGCACCGCAAGTACGGTTTCACCTTCTTCCCCGAGACCGATGAGTACTGGCGCTCGCAGGGTCTGGATCCCACCGACCCCGACCTCCTGGAGAAGTTGCAGCAGTGGATACAGGACAACCACCAGTATTCCGAGAGCGACAACCTGCGGGCCGACGATGACTACACCTCGCCCGACAATCTGCTCAACTACTGGCTCACCTATCATATCATGCCGTTCCGCGTGGCAGCCAACAAACTGGTCTATCATGAGAACGAGCCGGGCTACAACCGCAGCAATCCCTATCGCTACACCATCCCCGTCTATGAGTACTACACCACCTTCGGCCGCCGCCGCCTCATTAAGTTCTACGAGTCGGCCATCAGCGGCGGTGTGCACCTGAACCGCTTCCCTGTCATCAACAACGGGCGTAGCGAAGACGGACGCGAGGCCTCGTGCGACCCCGACAAGGAAGGACCCCTGGTGCAGACCGACCATGAGCTGACCGTGGTGAACGACGTAGTCAACGCAGCCATCTACCCCATCGACCGCCCCCTGGCCTATGATGACAAGACGCGCGACCTGCTGGCCCGCGAACGCATCCGCTTCGACGGCATGGCCCTCTTCCCCGAGGCCATCACCAACGACGTCCGCCGCTGCGACTCCAACGAGCCCAAGCACCAGTTCGTCTATATGGCACCCAATAGCGTCTATAAGTACTACGAGAACTTCAGCGCCAACGACGACGCCACCTTCGTATATTTCAACGGCTACCGCTACGGCTGGAACCTCTTCCGCAATGACGAGATGAAGTGCATCGGCCGCTACGACCTCATGTTCACCCTGCCTCCCGTACCGCGCCGCGGCACGTACGAGGTACGCTACATGCTGTTGGCCACCGGTGCCCGCGGCATCGTGCAGGTCTATTTCGGTTCTAACCCCGACAACCTGCCCGTGGCCGGCATTCCCATCGACATCCGCAAGCCGCTCAACCAGTACTTCACCTTCGACGTTACGCCTACGAGCGACGATGACTACAATGCCGAGATGGACAAGTTCCTGCGCAACAACGGACGTCTGCGCGGCCCCGCCTGCTACAGCGGCGACGGCTACAGGAACGCCTACCTCGACCTGCGCATACAGCGTTTCATCATAGCCCGTCAGACGATGGACCCCAACGAAACGTACTACATACGCTTCAAGAACGTGCTCGACAAGCAGATGAACGAGTTCCACATGGACTTCCTGGAGCTCTGCCCCAAGGAGGTCTATGACAACCCCGAGACGCCTGAGGACATCTGGTAAGTTCATTTACCATTTGGCCATTTACAATTTACCATTTAACCATCCTGGATGGAAAGCCGAGTAGGCAATTTCTAGCACAGGCGAAATGCCCGCCAGGGGCGGTTCCAGACACATTTTGCGGGGGAAAGGGCAAATAGTTGCTCTTTCCCTTGTGTATTCTGTCCCTTTTGCGTAATTTCGCACCATAAATGATAAAGAAGTATGAAGAGACTGGTATTTTCCCTGAGCTTATGCCTGATGGCGTTGGGCGTGATGGCCCAGACGCTGAATAGTCCCGACGGGGCGTGGCAGCTGACCTTCAGCCTGCAGCGCGGCAGGCCCCTTGTTGATGTGACTCATAACGGGCAGTCGGTGATTGCCTCGCGCAATGTAGGGCCTGCCCTGGTGGGCAACGGCCCCTCGCTCGATGCCGACTTCGAGCAGAAGCAGGCCGGCGCCAGTGCCCCTTCCCAGGAGAAAGGTGGTGAGCTGAGCGTATTGCTGATGCAGCGCACAACGGCCCGCGAACTTACCCTTCACTTCCTGCTGACGAACGATGGGCCCAGCCTGCGCTACGAGTTCCCTCGCCAGAACACTTTGTCGCGCTTCATCATCCGCTTCGACGGGAAAGAACTCAGCCTGAAGGCCCCGGCCTCAACGCCCTGGATGCGGCTATCCGGTGAGACTCAGGCGCAGGCTGGGTCCAAGCCTAAGAGGCAGAAGGGTGGCTTGCAGATAGACCGCATTGAGCCTGAGTTCTGGTATGCGGGCATGAAGCAGACGGAGTTGCAGCTGATGGTCTATGGGCCCGCTATCGGCCAGGCCGAAGTGGCGTTGGGCGACTATGCAGGTGTCAGCCTCAAGGAGGTTGTTCGCCTGGAGAGCGAGAACTATCTGCTCGTTTATCTGCATGTGGAGCCTGCTGCACAACCCGGCACCCTGCAGCTCACCTTCGCTCGTCAGGGCAAGCGGCTGGTTGTACCCTACGAACTGCGGCGGCGCGAGAGGGCCGGAACCGAGCGCGTGGGCTTCGATGCCAGCGATGTGCTCTATATGCTTATGCCCGACCGCTTTGTCAGCGGACGCAACCTGACGGAGCCCCTGCCCGGTCTGAAGCCCTACTCGGTGGACCGCACCAAGCCCGGAGCCCGCCACGGCGGCGACCTGCTGGGCATCCGGCAGCACCTTGACTACCTGACCGACCTGGGCGTTACGGCCCTCTGGTTCACACCCGTGCTCGAGAATAACAACCGCAACGGCTCCTATCACGGCTATGCCACCACCAACTACTATCGCGTAGATCCGCGTTTCGGCTCGAACGAGGAGTACCGCGAATTGGTGGAAGAGTGCCACCGGCGGGGCCTGAAACTGGTGATGGACATGATTTTCAACCACAGCGGCAGCGAGCATCCCTGGAACCAGGACCGGCCCAGCCACGACTGGTACAACGTGCCCGCGGACGGTTCCTACCTGCAGACGAGCTATCGCCTTCCCCCTGTTGTTGACCCCTACGCCAGCCAGGCCGATCTGAACGAGACCGTCAACGGATGGTTCGTGCGCTCCATGCCCGACCTGAATCAGCGGAACCCTCACGTCTTGCGCTACCTCGTCCAGAACAGCAAGTGGTGGATTGAATATGCCGGCATCGACGGCATCCGGATGGATACCTATCCCTATGCCGACCGTCGGGCAATGGCCGACTGGATGAAGGAACTCCTTGAGGAGTATCCCCGCTTCAACGTGGTGGGCGAGGCTTGGGTCAATGAGCCTGCTTTCACCGCCGCCTGGCAGCAGGGGAGCCCTCTCTCCTCGGTGGACAGCCACCTGCCTACGGTCATGGACTTCAGCTTCCACGAGCGTATCAACCGCGCCGCCTCCGAGGATACCGATGCCGGGTCGCGCGGCCTGGGACGCCTCTACAGCAACTTCTGCTACGACTACCTCTATCCCGACCCGCTTCATGTGATGGCCTTCATCGAGAATCACGATACCGACCGCTTCCTGCGCGACGGGCAGGACGTGCCCATGCTGAAGCAGGCGCTGACTCTGTTGCTCACCACGCGCCGCATCCCCCAGCTCTACTACGGCACCGAGGTGCTGTTGAACGGCACGAAGGAGCGCACCGACGGCTATGTCCGCAAGGACTTCCCCGGCGGATGGCCCGGCGATACGCTGAATGCCTTCACGCCCGAGGGCCGGACGCCCGCCCAGCAGGATATGCACGACTGGCTGCGCACGGTGCTCCGTTGGCGCCGTTCCTGTCAGGCCGTTACGCGCGGCGGAATGACCCACTTCTGCCCCGTGCGCGGCTGCTACGTCTATGCCCGTAGGGAGGGGGAGCAGACGGTGCTCGTTATCTTGAACGGTACGGACAAGGCGCAGACGTTGCCCATGTCCCGCTATGCCGAGGTCATCGGGCAGCGGCAGGAGGCGCGCGACCTGACCAGCCGCCGCACCGTCTCCCTGCAGGGCGAACTGGAGCTTCAGCCGCGTGAGTCGCTGATATTGGAGTGGTGAGGCTCATGCCCTCCGGAAGCGCATGGAGAACGGCGAGACGCTGGCTAAGATTAACCCACTTGATTGAGACGATATGGAACAGACTAACACTTTGAAATGGGTCATTGCCGCCCGCGTCGTGGGTGACTACCTGCTGGAGCTGGATTTCAACGACGGCCGCCGCGTCGTCTTCGACTGCCTGCCGCTTATCAATCAGTACAAGCTCTTTGCCCCACTGCGCGACAAGGACGTGTTCGCCCGATTCGCCCTCGACGGCTGGACAGTCACATGGCTCGACGGTACCGTGGACATCGCGCCGGAACATCTTTACGAATTGGGCAAAGCGGCGTAGTAATTAACGGAAACGAACAACGATTGGAGCAGCGAGAGCCATCAAGCTCACTTGAATGGCCGAGTCGTGACAATCGAAGACAGAGTCAACGATTGGAGCAGCGAGAGCCATCAAGCTCACTTGAATGGCCGAGTCGTGACA
>CAMJQA010000084.1 GCA_946407895.1 uncultured Prevotellaceae bacterium | reverse complement strand
CTGTGCCTTCATGTCTGCCATACAGCACATAGCCAAGGCCAATAGCAAAAACTTTCTCATATTCGTATGCAGTAAACTGTTTTTCTTGCTTTTCAAGCACAAAGATACGATTAAGCGAATACAATACAAAATAAATCAAAATTTATTTTTATTGTTGAGCGAAAGTATCTTCGACGAAGTCAAAGATACGATTAAGGGAAGGATTTCCTTAAATTCCGCAGCAAATTTCAAAACTTATTGTAACTTTGCGCCATATAAATCCCAAAAAGCAAAGAAATATGAAGAACGAGAGTAAAATGTGGCACCGCCACGCATGCCTGATGGTTGCCATCGCCCTTTGTGCACTGGTTTCCTGCGGAGGAAGCAACCGCGTATCCCTGACCCGGGTGGATCCATACGAGAAGCTCCTGCCCGACACCCTCACGGCCCTTCCCTACTCCGAGACGGAGGAAGTGGCTGCTGGCGAACATGCCGTATTCCAGTTTGCCCTGTGCGGAGCTGAGGACCTCAGCGAGGTAAGCCTCACCACCGACGCATTTTCCGATGGCAAGGGCCATTCGCTGAGCGACATCAGGACGGGCTTCGTGGACTTTGTACATGTGGGTAATCCCATGCGCGAGCCGGCAAAGGACATCCTGAAGTCCTCCACCCAACTCTTTCCAGACCCCATCGCTGACGACGGTCTGGCCCGCGACATCCCGGCTGGGAAGATACAGCCGGTATGGGTGAGCGTAGCCGTGCCGGCCGATGCGGCCCCGGGTCTCTACACCGGAACGGTGCGGATAAAGGGAAAAGGATTCTCCCGAAAGGAGAAGGTGAACATCCAGGTCTATCCCGTCGTATTGGAAGAACCCGATCTGTGGGTCACCAACTGGTTCAGGACCAGCGAGCAGTCTGCACAACTCTTCGACTCTACAGCCACCCTGTATTCCCCGCGCTACTGGGACTACATCCGCGAGGTGGCCTCGTGGATGAAGGTCTGCTACCAGAACATGGTGCTCATTCCGCTCAACACGGTGGATGCCAGCAAGGGCAGCGACGGGTGGACATTCGACTTCGCGCACTTCGACCAGATGGTGAGCACCTTCATAGAGTGCGGTGTGCTGAAGCGCATAGAGGGCGGACACCTGGGCGGACGACTGGGGGACTGGGACAGCCGCTTCGGAGTCCGCGTGCCGGGGGTTGACCACATGCTTCCCGTCGAGGACCCGGAGGCCCAGGACTACCTGCGACACTTCATTCCGGCCCTGGCTTCTCATCTGCGCGAGAAGGGATGGGACAAGATCTACTATCAGCACATAGCCGACGAACCCATACCCGGCAATGCCGAATCCTATCTGGCCATAGGCCGCCTCTTCAAGGAGCTGGCGCCCGATATTCCTACCATCGAGGCCTGCCATACCCACGACCTGGCCGATTTCCTCGACATTTGGGTGCCGCAGCTCAACTTCTGTGCCGACAGCTACGACTTCTACCGCCAGCGGCAGCAGGCCGGCGACGAGGTGTGGTTCTACACCTGCGTCTTCCCGCAGGGCGAGTATGCCAATCGCTTCATCGAGCAACCGCTGCTGAAGACCCGCCTTCTGCACTGGATCAACTACCGCTTCGGCATCACAGGCTACCTCCACTGGGGCTTCAATCAATGGAGGGGAAAGAACGACCCCTGGCAGGAGACCACACACGTGCAGGAGGGCGGACTGGTGCTGCCCGGCGGCGACTGCTGGATCGTCTATCCCCGACAGGGACGCCTCTATGGCTCCATACGACTCGAAGCCATGCGCGACGGTATAGCCGACTATACGCTGCTGCAGATGCTCGCGCGCCGCGACAAGGCCCGGGCCGACGAGCTGTGCCGCCAGATGGTGTCCGACTGGCAGTCGTATGAGATGCAGACAAGCCGCCTGCGCCAGATACGCCACGACATTCTAGAAGCCCTGAGCAAATGAGGAGCCTGCCCACACTCCTGCTGATGGCCGCCACCCTGACGGTCGCAGCACAGAAACAGATATACATCCCCGAGGACCTGCAGGGCATGGACCTGCAGGGCGACACCTCGCGCTGGAGCCTCAGGCGCTGCATGCAGACCGACGACATCATCGTCCTCTGGGAGCGAGGCTTCGGCAGCGATCCCGCCCGTCCGCCCCGCCTGGAAGGCCAGCCCATGAGTTTCGATGCCGGCCAGCTCACCCGCCGCGTACAGTCTTTCTACAATTTCTACCGCGACAGCCTGCAGTTCCTGCAGCCTGGCTCCAATGCCGAGCGGTATAAGATGATGGTAATGGTGAACTACTCGCTCGAGGGCACGGCCTACGGCGGCACCTACGACAACACGATAGGTGCCCTGTGGGTGGCACCCAACCGCATCCAGGACACCACCATGAACTGCATGGCACACGAGCTGGGCCACTCCTTCCAGCTGCAGATACCCGCCGACGGCGCCGGCGAGGCATGGGGCGGATCACCCTTCTACGAGATGACCAGCCAGTGGATGCTCTGGCAGGTGAACCCCCATTGGCTGCGCGACGAGAACTACCACTTCGAAGCCTTCCGCCAGCTGACGCACAAGGCCTACCTGCACCCCGAGAACATCTACCACTCGCCCTACGTCATACAGTGGTGGAGCGACCTGCGCGGGCGCACAGCAATAGGCCGCCTCTACCGCGAGGGAAGGCGTGGCGAGGACCCCGTCATCACCTACAAGCGGCTCTACGCCCTCAGCCAGGAGCAGTTCTGCAACGAAATGTTTCTGGGCTACCAGCACCTGCTGAACTTCGATTTCCGCCACGCCCGCCGGGAGACGCGCCCCTATGCCTGCACCTTTTCGTCGGAAGTAGAGACACTCCCCGACGGCTGGCTGCAACCTGTCGACATGCCCGAGGCATACGGTTTCAACGCCATCCGGCTGGACCACCTGCTCCAGGGCGGCCGACAGCCCCGCCATGTCAGGTTGCAGATAGAGGGCACCTGCCTGCGCTACGGTTTCGTAGCCGTGGGGGCCGACGGGCAGAGTACTTATAGCCGCATCAATGCCCGCAAGTTCCGCCTGCCCCGGCATACGGCCCACCTCTACCTCCTCGTCATGGGTGCACCCCAGGAGCACCTACAACTGCCCGGATGGGGAGAGACGGAGACCGACATCCCCACCTTCCCCTATCGCTTCAAGATAAAGCCTGTTTATTGACGGAGAAAAAGTAGCCTCACCTACTATTCAGCCAGTTCAGTCATCAGCATTGTTGAGGTAATGCTCTGACTCTATGCCAACCACAGGTGTCTTGTAACTGTCCTCGACAGCCTTCGCCAGACTGCACAAGTCACGGCCGAGGCCGGCTTCGTTGAGCACCAATTGGCAGTTGCTGCGCAGCCAGTTGCCGCTCTCGTCCTCACGGCTGATGATAATACCTGCGGCCACCACGTCACCGCCACGGCCCAGTACGAAGTTGAAGTGGTCTGTATCGAACTCAAAGGACGAGAAATTCAGCTGGTTCTTACTGTTGGGACATGGGAACCCGCCCGTGCTGTCTACAATCTCAGTGCTCATGGGCGCACCAGAGTCGTCGGCATTGCAAGGGTCGAGCACGAGACGGGCAACCTCCACCTCATAATTGCCTTCACGCTTCTGAACGGTGACGAACGTCACCATGTCGCCACGCTGCAGGTTCCACGCCGTAACAAAGTCGGCATAGCTTCGACCGGGGGTGTTGACATACGCGATATGGCCCTCTTCTGCACTGATGCCCACAGAGACCTCCGGCAGATGACCTTCAGAAATGATGGCTGCGAAGGGAGTCCACTTCTCGCTATCGATAGGGGCAAACTGGTAGAAACTGTCCAGACCATGACCATACTCCAGAAGGGTCGTCATGTGCTCACGAAGGTACTTCAGATTGACCTTCTTGAACTTATTCATACACTCGAAGCCCTTTTCATAGCCTTCAAAAGTATGGTCGCACACCACCTTCAACTTACTGTAGCTTTTGTTCACAGCCTTGACAAGGACCCGGTGCAGTGACTGGGTCCTTGACTTTGGATTCTTAGGCTTAGTGATAGTCCTTACGATGGTCTTTCCCATACGCTGATAGTATGTCTTGTTGCCTACTCTGCCGACAGCACCGTACATGTCTTGCTTCATTTCTGCCATATTTCTTCAAATGTTTAAATCATATATAATTCTACTTCTTGAACTAGAGAGGAACTAGAGATGAATTAGAGAGGAACTAGAGATGAACTAGAGATGTTATAGAGAAGTTATAGAGATTTTATAGATGCCAAGATAGGTTTTTCTTTCAGATTACTATACGGGGATGAAGGCTCTGCCGTCCCAGCGATAGCGGAGTGAATGCACATAATACTGTGCGACCTCCTTTTCTGCGCATCTAATCTTACAAGTTGAGTTTCCATCTTGCCTTGTTTTATTGAATTTCTGTGCAAATTTACAATTTTCTATTGAGAGTCACAAACTTTCCGCCTATATTTGTATTTTCTAACCCTCATAAGGCAACGTATGGGTTTGCTTGGACCAAACTGGGAGTTTGCTTGGACTAAACTGGGAGTTTGGTCCAAGCAAACTTCTGGGGGGTGGCTATCAATTGTTCAATATATTAATGAAGGGATTGGTTCGGATGGAGGTTTGTTTAACCCGATTCAGGTTTAAGCGAAGGTATGCTGCTGGAGGAAGAGAGAGATTGATTTTTTAGCCCACTTTCTAAGTGTATCGTGTTACAAAACTGCCATCTGTGCCACTTACAGGGTTCTGGCTATCTTGCTCCATATTTACACTATTTTATAACCTTGCCAGTCTTATCTATCTTGTACAAATTGCCGTCCTCATCCCACACCCTTGCCAAGCCCTCGCGGTAACACTCTGCCCACTGCCACAGGCATGGGATGGCCACCTTTCCTGTCTTGTCGATAAAGCCCCACTTCCAGTATTCATCCTCCACCACTGCCAAACCCTCGGAGAAGTACTCTGCCTGCTCCCACTGGCATGGGATGACCACCCTTCCTGTCATATCGATAAAGCCGTACTTGCCGTCCTCATTCCTCACCACTGCCAAGCCCTCGCGGAAGTTCTCTACATCCTCCCACTGACATGGACTGACCACCTTGCCTGTCGTGTCTATATAGCCCCACTTCCCGCGCTCATTCTCCACCCTTGCCAAGCCCTCACGGAAGGACCTTGCCCACTTCCACTGGCACGGGATGACCACCTTGCCCGCCTTGTCGATAAAGCCGTACTTCCAGTTCTCATCCGCCACCTTTGCCAAGCCCTCAGAGAAGTCCTCTGCAATTTTCCACTGGCATGGAATGACTACCTTGCCTGTCTTGTCGATATAGCCGTACTTCCCGCACTCATTCTCCACTTTTGCCAAGCCTTCGAGGAAGTCCATTGCATCTTTCCACTGGCATGGGATAACCACCTCTCCTGTCTTGTCGATAAAGCCGTACTTCTCGTGTTCATTCTCCACTTTTGCCAAGCCCTCGGAGAAACCCTCTGCCCGCTCCCACTGGCATGAAATAACCACCTCTCCCGTCTTGTCGATAAAGCCCCACTTTTCGTTGAAGTCTTTGACTGCTATTAATTCCTCTGTTTGATTCAGTTTTTCCCGATTCCATTGACCTGGAATCAGTACTTTACTCGTTTTCTCTACCGTCCACCACTTGCCGTCCTCATCCTTCACCTCTGCCAAGTCCTCGGAAAAGTACCCTGTCCACTTCCACTGGCATGGAATGACCTCCGTTCCTGTCTTGTCAATAAAGCCCCATTTGCCGTTCTCATTCTCCACTTTTGCCAAGCCCTTGAGGAAGTCCCCTGCATCCCTCCACTGGCATGGGATTATTACCTCTCCCGTCTTGTCAATAAAGCCCCACTTGCGGCGCTCATTCTCCACTTTTGCCAAGCCCTCGTGGAAGTCCTCTGCCCATTTCCACTGACATGGAATGACCACCTCTCCTGTCTTGTCGATATAGCCCCACTTGTCGTTGAAGTCTTTGACTGCTATTAATTCCTCAATTTGATTCAGTTTTTCCCTATTCCATTCACCTGGAATCAGAACTTTACTCGTTTTCTCTAACATCCACCACTTCCAATACTCATCCTTCACCTCTGCCAAGCCCTCGGAAAAGGACCCTGCATACTTCCACTGGCATGAAATGACCACCTGGCCTGTCTTGTCAATAAAGCCCCGCTTCTCGTATTCATCTTCCACACTTGCCAAGCCCTCGGAGAAACCCTCTGCCCACTTCCACCGGCATGGGATGACTTCTTCACCCATCTTGTTAATAAAGCCCCACTTGTCGTCCTCATTCTCCACCAATGCCAAGCCATCGAAGAAGCCGCCATAGCGAACATCCGTCCACTTGCATGGGATAACCACCTTTCCTGTCTTATCGATAAAGCCACACTTGCGGTGCTCATCCTCCACCGCTGCCAAGCCCTCGGAGAAACACTCTGTCCGCTCCCACCGGCATGGGATGACCACCTGGCCCGTCTTGTCGATAAAGCCGTACTTGCTGTGCCAATCCTGCACCTCTGCCAAGCCCTCGGAGAAGTCCTCTGCCCGTTTCCACTGGCATGGGATGACCACCTTTCCTGCCTCGTCAGCAAAGCCACATTTCTCGTCGATCTCGATGCGTTTGAGTTCCACATTTTCAAGTGCTTTCAGCAACTTTTCTCTCAGCTCCACCTCAATGAAGTCACAGTAGATGCTGGAGGCCAAAGTATAGACAAGGGACGTGCTTATTTCTGGAAGCTGAGTGGAGATACATTCTAACTTATGCCGCCCCGGCTTCAGGTCTATCACATAGTCTTCCCCCGCTTTCAGATGGAGGATGAGGGTCTTGAAGTGGTACAGGTCGCAGTCTGCGTCTGCCTCAATGTGGATTTCCCTTTCGTAACTGCTATTCATGCGTTCCTTGTTTATTCGATTATTGCAATGCTATTGCTTTTCTGCCTACAAAGATACTAAATAATATTCACACTACATCGTTCATGCGGTAGAAATTGCGGTAAAAGGGCACAAACCGCACGGATTCAAGCTCTTGCAGATGTTTCCGACCCCGCTTTTGAGTGGCGTGTTTCGAAACTGCCATCTCTACCACTTACAGGGGTCTGGGTGTCTTGCTCCGTATTTACACTATTCTATCACCTTGCCTGGCTTTGCTATCTTGTGGAACTTTCCGTAGAATGCCTCTTCAGATCAGATTACTATCATTATTACTTTCCAGACAGATCTCTTCAGCCATCCCATTGAGAGCCACGCATTCCGAACGGCTGATGTGACGTTTCCCCCCGTCGTAGAGCCAGGGGCTGAGAATAAGCAACCGCCCCTCGGCACAGGCATCAAACAACTCATCAGCAGGCTTGTAGTAGTCTCGGAAACCATTGTCGGTAAGGAGGACGAAGGGATGCTGTTCCTGAAGCAGCACCTTCATCACCAACTTCTCCTGCGGGGAGATAAAGGGCGACACCATCACCGCTCCCCTGCGTGCCGACAGCACACAGCCATTCATATAACTGCGCAAGGGTTCAGGATCCCCCTGTTCTGCCGCTCTCACCATAGCACTCCGTACATGCACGGGTTCGAAATGCTCAGCCATCAGCAGCGCCACATTCCCCACTCCGTCATACTTCCTGCCACCGACCCCCATATCCTTTTGCACCCGGAAAAAGCCAGGCTTCAAGCGTTTGGTAGCCAACCGCTGCGGATTCATCTGAACATACCGGATCATCGTATGCAACTGTCCTCGGCGGGACAGAGGCCGAATGAATGGCCGCTCCGTAAAAACAGGGAAGGGATAGCCCCCTTCGCCCGCCTGCATGCGCCCGGGGGCTTCGTTTATTGTTTCCGTATTTAATACGGAAGCCCCCGAATTCAATTCGGCAGCAACTGCCAAAGTATAAGCCCTGCCATGCTTCTTCACCCCCTGCCAGTAGCCGCGAATCACGGCGCGAATGCTCGTATCCATTGTCTGCGTCACATGGATAACAGCATGCAGGTGGTCGGGCATCAGGCAGAACTGCAGAATGCGGATTGCCGGATAGTGCCTGCCCATTACATATAGCTCATCAACGACGGCATTACCTAAGGCTGTCCGCTCAATCCGAGCTTTTGAAGGGTCACCCTCCGGAATCACCAATGTCCCAAGCAACGGCTCACGCGACGGCACCGTCAGCGTGATATGATACACCCCGACACCCCTCCATGCCGTCCCCGATTCCTGCCATTGCCATTTCTCATGCTCTGCCATGAAAGTTCAATATCTAGCAAAAGATTTTACCGCACAGGCTGGAAGGCTTTGCCGTCCCAGCGGAAGCGGAGGGGCTGCACATAGCGCTGAGCCACCTCTTTCTCCTTCTCGGCCAGCTCGGCTGTCTGCAGGGAAAGGGTCAGGATGGGCTCCCCTGTCTGGGTGCTCACCTTCAGCAGCGGCAGGGCTTGCAGGCTCTGGCGGGCAAAGCGGGCCTCCTGGGCCAGGCTGTCGGGAACGGGCTGCCAGAAGTCCTCAATGGCGGGCCTGGGCAGGGCAATGCCGGCGGGCTTCCATGCCGTATCGAAGAAGCGCACGCGGCTGTCGGCCGTAGGCCCCAGGTAGGTGTTGATGAGACACAGCAGGCTGTCGCCCAGCAGACGCAGTTCGGCTGTGCTGTGGGCCGAGACCTGCAGGAGCAGGTAGTCGTCGGCCAGCTCCTTCAGCTCGCAGGCATCGTCCATGCGGTTCTTCACGCGCGCCGTCATGTTATTCTCGCGAAAGTCGAGCATATCCAGGCGGTTGTTCATCGTCAACAGGGGGAAAATACTGTCTGGCGCAGAGGCAAAGAGGTCGCGAACCCGAGTCTGCGCTCCGGAAACGAGCCCCCACTGAAACAGGGTAATAAGTATAAAAAGACGTTTCATCATATTCATATCTATAGAATCTTGAAGACCGAAGGTCAACTTTGAACCTTAAACCTTGAACTTTAAACTTTGAACTTTGAACCTTAAACCTTGAACGCCCGCAGGGTTTTTCTAATCCCCGCTCCCCAACCACAGGAAGACCATGCCCAGCAGTACGAGTGCCAGATCGATGGCCTTGCTGCGAAGGTTACGTTCGTGGAAAAGCCAGGCCCCCAGCAGGAAGCTTACCACCACGCTGCTGCGCCGCACCATGCTGACGATACTGACCATCGCTCCGTCCAGGGAAAGGGCATAGAAATATACGAAGTCGGCCACCGAGAGGAAGAGAGAGACTAGCACGATGGGCAGGAGGCTGCTCCGCGACCACAGGCGGTAGCCGCCAGCCACCGGAGCATCCCCGGAGCCAGGGCTTTTCTCATCCCTAACGCCGGCAAGGAAATACTCGCCCAGGAGCACCAGGCCCATGAGCAGGCATTGGTAGAAGTTATAGTAGCTCTGCACCACCATACGGTTCAGCCCTACGCCGCCGGCTTCGGGCGCTGCCATCAGGTATTTGTCGTACAGCCCGCTCAGGGCACCCAGCACGGCAGCCAGCACCACGCAGGCCACCCAACGGTTGTGGCGGAAGTCGATACCCTCGCGCCGCCCGCTACGGCTCAGCAGGTAGAAGCTGGCTATGGCCAGCAGTACGCCCACCCACTGGTATAGATTAAGGCGTTCGCCAAAGAAGAGCATGGCGCCCAGCAGCACCATCACGGGCCGCGTAGCGTTGATGGGGCCCACCAGGGTGAGCGGCAGGTACTTCATGCCGTAGTAGCCCAGTATCCAACTGCTCAGCACGATAAGGCTCTTCAGCACCACATACCGCTGAACAGCCCATCCCTGGGACGGTACGTACAAGAGGCTGTCCTGGCCAATCCATCCCGCAGCGGAACCCAGTACGGGCACCAGGAAGATGAGGCTGCAGAAGAACGTGTTCAGGAAGAGCACGGGCACTACGGCTTGGTGCCTGAGCGCCTGCTTTTTGCAGACATCATAGCAGCCCAGCAGGGCGGCGGAAAGAAAGGCATAGGTTAACCACATGGGGAAAGGTTCAAAAGGTTCAAGAGTTCAAAAGGTTCAAAAGTTCAAAAGTTCAATTATACATTATAAATTATCTAAAGGCCGGAAGGTCGTACTCAACGTTCACCAGGTAAAGTCCGTGGGCAGGCACGCTCTCGCCGGCCTGGCAGCGGTCCTTCTGCCCTATGACACGAAGGAACTCCTCTGTCGTCATTCGGCCACGCCCCACCTCGATGAGTGTGCCCACCACAGCCCGCACCATGTTGCGCAGGAAGCGGTTGGCCGATATGGTGAAGCGCCACTCGCCGGGCCGCAGTTCGTCCCAGCGAGCCTCGGAGACCGTGCAGTCGTTGGTCTTCGTATCGGTATGCAGTTTGCTGAAGCTGGTAAAGTCATGGCTACCCAGAAGCAGCCCGGCCGCACGGTTCATGGCCTGGAAATCCAGCGGACCGTACATCTGCCAGCTGCGCCCTTGCAGGAAGGGATCCTTATGCAGGTGCAGATAGTAGTGGTACGTACGGCTCAGGGCGCTGAAGCGGGCATGCATCTCCTGGGGCACGGGTTCCACGGCCTGCACGGCGATGTCCCGCGGCAGCAGTTTGTTCAGTTTGTAGGCCAACTGAGGTCCGTCCAGTTCCTGGAGCCAGTCGAAGTGGGCCACCATTCGGCGTGCATGAACACCCGTATCGGTACGCCCGGCACCCACCACCTCCACCCCTTGACGCAGAAGCGTGGAGAGTGCCCGCTGCAGGGTCTCCTGTACCGTGGGCACACCCGGCTGTATCTGCCAGCCGTGGTAGGCCGCACCATAGTAGGAAAGGGTGATAAAGTATCTCATCCGTACTGCCTGTTCCGACGTTTTCTCCGTTTTGCGTGCAAAAGTACAAAAAAATTCCCTATTGCCGAAAGAAAACGGAAGAAAACGTAGCCGATTCGTTCTCCAAAAATTGTACACTTGGAAAAAAGTCGTATATTTGCACGCAGATTACAATCAAAAAGCGAAGGAACATGAAAAAGATTATTATTCTTACCACGCTATTTACACTCATGGCTATGGAGGGATCGGCACAAGTCCGCTGGCGATTGGAAGGGAATATAGGTAACCCCGAAATAACCGATACGCTTACTCTGTATGAGGAACGAGGCAAAGAGACAAATGGTCGTATCTTTACAAAAGTGCTTGACACCCTCTATATTGTGAAAGGCAAGATAGTTCCGATAGAAGGAGAACTATCTGAACCGATGCTGGCTAACGCATATAGCAAGAAGACCACACTTCTGCATTTTATATTGGGCAATGGCACCACACATATCAATGGCACTATCGGTGATATGGTTGTGCGTCAGTCGGGCATTCCACTTGCTGATGCCATGAACAAGATGGAAGAGGACTTTTACCAGTTGAGTACTGGGATAGGGCAAACACTGGAAAGCGGTGCGCCTATAGACACTGCGGCATTGATTGCACGCCTGGACAGCTTTGCCGTCAGTGTTCTGTCTGCACACCCATGCGACCAACTCGGAAGTCTCGCAGCAGACGACTATGCAGAAGATATCTGTGACTTTTCTCCAAGGCGCGGACTGGAACTTATTGCTATGCTCGACTCTTCGTGGATTGCCAAAGAACCTAAGCTGCAAATGAAACGGAGAGACTTGCTATCGCAACTGAATACAGGCAAGGGAGCAATGTTTATCGACATTACAACGGAGTACAATGGCAAGCAGGATCGCCTCTCGGACTATGTCGGCCGCGGCAAGTATGTGCTCACGGATTTCTGGGCTTCCTGGTGCGGCCCTTGTCGCGAAGAGATTCCTTACCTTACCGCTGCATATAACAAATATAAAGACAAGGGGCTAGTAGTTCTGGGCATAGCTACATGGGACGATCCCCAAAAGACATTGAAAGCCATCAAGGACGAGAACATTCCATACACGCAAATTATAAACGCCAAGAAGACCGATACGGACTTATATGGTATTGCCGGCATTCCACATATCATCCTCTTCGCTCCCGACGGCACCATCCTCGCCCAGGGGCTAAGAGGCGCCGAGATTGACAGGAAGCTCCAAAAGATATTCGCCCCTGGCAACTAATGACCTTTCTAAAACTATTTCCAAGGCTTGGTTATATATTTTCAAAGCTTGGAAATATATTTTCAAGTCATGAAAATACTTTTTCAAGCCTTGAAAAATAGTTTTATACGCCGTATCTTTCAACTTTATCCGCCGTATCTCCATGTTTTCTCCCTAAGGGTTTTGCATAAAGGATGGGGAACGTTTTCGCACGGCACCGAGAACGGAATCCGCCTTGCAGAAAGGGAATCGGAGATTCGGAGAAGGAATCAGGGAATCAGAAGGAGATGGAGGGCACGCTGTTCCACCTGCTGGCAGTAACAGCAAAGATGCCCAGGAACGCCGCCCCAAGGCCCATCTCGGCCGAAATCAGACCGTTGCCGCCTCCGCTGCGGAAGCAAAAACCGCCCGTAGCAGGGCAGTTGCCACCCACCACTATCTGCCGCACATAGTCCGATACGCGAGCCGGATGGAGTTCCCCATCCGCTTCGCCGAAGCTATATTGGACGTAGGCCGAGAGATGAAGGGGCGAGTCTGCCTCGGAATATGCACAGGCAGCGCCCCGGCGGAACTTCTGCCGCCCGATGCCGGAGACACCTCCGTCCCTCGGGACTTCTCCACTTAAGCTAACCTGAAGGCCCGTGCCTCCCTGTCCTGCCAGCGGACTGATGAAATGCCCGCGCCGCCCGAAGCGAAGGGGACCACCGCGCCGGCCAAGGTCGATGAGGGCGGGATTCAGCTGCGAAGGCAGAGCCTCGAATTCGTAGATAACAGCCATTCCACCTGGTGCTACGGGCTGAATGGCAAGGTTCTCCACGGTCTGTGAACGGGTTTGGCTCTCACCATAGTACGTATCGGAAGGAGGAAGGACCTCGCTGCGGAGCGGGTCGCGAGTGAGTGTACCATAGGAGCGGGTATGGCTCTCGGTACGTGAACCAGGAACATAAAGTGCAAAGGAACGCCCCTCGACATAGCCGAAGGAACGGGCCAAGTCCACATCGATGGGCCGACTGGTCTTGTTCTGTAACACGAGTTGTGCCAGGCCCTCTGGCAGTACCTGCAGGCTAAGCTGCACGGAGGCATCCTCATAGACCTGGCTGCCGGTGTTGGCCATCAGGCAGTTCACCTGCACACCTCTGCCCTTCACAGCCGGCGCATTACATACAAGGGCCAGCAGAAGAAGCAACCGAAAAGCATTTTCACGTTTCATAAAGCATCAGTTTTTTTGTTTATCGATGCAAAGATAGCGAATATCTCTGTAACAAGAAAAGGGAAAGACCTATCCGTCGGTAGGCATTTCCCTAATCATTCTCTCCCTGGCGGCAGGGGGAAACGCGGCTGTAGAGTGCCCCCTACTTTACCTCGAATATCTCGCAGTTTCCGGGACTCAGAATGAAGAGCGGCCCATAGTGGGAAGCCGAGACGAAGGAGGCATCCTGGCGAATGAGCTCTACGCGCTCGTCGGTCTCCACGTTCACATGCCACGGTTCCGTAGGACTGGTATTCAGCAGCATCACGAAGGTGCGGCCGCCATTCCGGATCTGGGACACCAGGCCGCGCCCCTGATCGCTCCGGAGCAGACGGAAATGGGCGGGCATCAGCTCCAGGGCCGTTGTCCCCACCGGCAGGGAGTCGCCCAGGTGGCGTACCTGCTCCACCTGGCAGCCGGCCCATACGAAGGCGCGGCGCTGAATCTCCTGGTTCATCTGGCGCACCAGCTCATAGACGGAACTGAGACGGCCGTTGCGCAGAAGTGGCCCCTGGCGGTAGTTCATGTCGCGTGGAGGGGGCGTAAAGTAGGTGAAATACTGCAGCAACTGAGCACCATAGGCCAGGTTGCTGTACATCTGCAGGCGCAGGTATTCCATGGTGGGGACAGGATAGTTGGGAGTGGGCTTATAGAATTGCTCCAGGCCCCAGTTCGTATGGGCGCTCGACAGTGCAAAGGCCCAGAAGGGAACGCCTACGCGGCGCGCCTCGGCAGATACCAGTTCCAGATTCTGGTACCAGGTGGGACAGAGGAAGATACGGCCCTCGCTTTCCAGTATGGGATAGTTGTCGAAGGAGATCTGGGGCAGGGCCACCTTCTCCGTAAACAGGTGCAGGTGCTCGGTATACGCCTCGGGAGTGAAGCAGTAGCTGGGCAGCAGATTCATGTAGCAGGGATGCGTCTTGTCCACACTCTCTATACGGCGCGCCCAGGCTCCTATCTCAGCCAGCGCATCATTCCCCGGCTCGTCGCGCAGGTAATACATACCCAGCCCGGGATGGTCCTTCACCTGGGCCACGGTCTTCTCGGGCTCCTTGGACAGCTCTGGGCACATGAAGACCATCTTCACGCCCACCTTGGCCGCCAGGTCCATCGTTTGGACGGCCTCTTCCAGGCTGGTGGTCCAGGAGAGGGAGTAGTCGAACCCTGCATCGCGCAGTTCCTGATAATGTTCCAGCGTAGCAAACTCGCCGGGCGGAATACTGGTCCAGGCCAGGATGGGAATGTGCGCCGCGGACTCTTTCTTCTTACGTGCCTGAACGCCGGAGAGGGCTATCAGGCCACAAATCAGCAAAAGGATTGTTTTCTTCATAGCAATTATCTTATTTCAAATATCTCGCAGTTTCCGGGACTCAGGATGAAGAGGGGGCCATAGCGGTGAGCAGGGACGGAGGTGGCATCCTGCCGGATGAGCACCACGTTCACGTCGGTCTCCACGTTCACGTGCCATGGCTCGGTGGGACTCGTATTCTGCAGCATCACGAAGTGGCGGCTACCGTCCGCTCCGCCTTCACCCGTCACGTCCCGGCCCTTCAGATTCTCGCTGCTACCTCCGTTTGAAATAACGGACACCAGGCCCCGGCCCGATACGTTCTCTATCCTGCGGAAGTGGGCGGGCAGTTCCGAAAGGGGCTTAGTACCCTGCGGCAGGGAATCGGCCAGATGGCATACAGACTTCACCCTACAGCCGGCCCAGACAAAGGCGCGGCGCTGTATTTCCTCGTTCATTTGCCGAACCAGCTCATAGACAGGACTGCGCTGCCCCTCGCTCGTAATGGGGGCTTGGTGGAAGTTCCAGTTCTCCGTGCCCGGATTCCAATAGGTGAAATACTGCAGCACCTGGGCACCGTATGCCAGGTTGCTGTACATCTGCAGGCGCAGATGGTCTATCGTAGGAATGGGATAAGGCGTATGGGCAGTAGATAAGGCAAAGGCCCAAAAGGGCTTGCCTGTGCGCAGACACTCGGCCCGCACCAGTTCCAGGTTCTCGTACCAGCGGGGATTCAGAAAGACATGGCCGTCGCTATCATTGATGGGATAATGGTCGAAGGAGATCTGCGGCAGGTTAACCTTCTCCGTAAAGAGGCGCAAATGCTCCTTGTAGCCCTCTGGTGTGAAGACGAAGCTGGGCAGCAGATTCAGATAGCAGGGATGCAGGCTGTCCACACTCTCTATGCGGCGTGCCCAGGCACCCAAGCCGTCCATAGAAGCATTATCCGGCTCGTCGCGCAGGAAGTAGCCGCCCAGTCCGGGATGATTCATCACCCCTCGCACAGTCTCCTCGGGTTCCTTTTCCAGTTCCGGGCACATAAAGATACTCTTCATCCCCACCTGCGCACAGAGGTCCAGGGCCTGAATGGCATCCTCATAATTATAAATATGCGCAAAGGAATAGTCGAAGCCCGCGTCTCTCATCTCCCTATAATGCTCCAGCGTAGCACTCTCGCCGCCCGGAATACTATACCATCCCAGTATCGGAATATGCGGAGCATCAGCATCCTTCCCTGGCTGCACACAACTAACAAGCCCCCTGCCAAAAAAGGCCGCGCAAAGGCCCAAAAACACAAATCTAAATATCCTTTTCATGCCAGATTTATAATATTTCCCTGCAAAGATACAAAGAAGCGAAGGATTCTCCAAATTTATTTGAGAGAATCCGCGCGAAAGTACTTTCGGCTGCGTTCGACATCCCGAAGGGGGCACTTGCTACCGAGGGGACGCAAGAAGGTCAATAACCTCCTCCCTATTAATCAATATAAACGAAGAAGCCCTCCAGTCGAGTCTGACTGAAGGGCTTCCCTTCCTGAAAAGACGGCGGCGACCTACTCTCCCACGGGTG
>CAMJQA010000083.1 GCA_946407895.1 uncultured Prevotellaceae bacterium | reverse complement strand
TCTATCATGTTCAAATCGGTTTTACGGTTACGGCTCCTATGGTATCATGCTGCGCAGTGGCTAACATGATACCGAAATCATCGTTTTCATCTATATGAAGCAACATGGATTGTACTTGACGGTTGTAACCTTCAGACAACATATTGAAGAAATAGGGAAAAAGGTGGTTGGAGTGATATGCCTCTTTCCTAACAGGCATTGCAAGGCATACTGGCTCGCCGTGGTAGTCCTCACCATAAGTGAACACATATTCCCTGGCATCGGTTTCTTGCAAGATGCCAGCTCCCATGTCGTGAACATAAACCTTACACTGTCTCATAGTCAAGTTGCTTGATGTTAATGTCTATTTGCAGACCCAACGTGTCCATAATCGTCAACAAGGTGGCGAGCTGAGGATTACCCTCGCCTCGTTCAATTGCTACAACGGTGTTTACAGCCACACTTGCCAAGTCAGCCAACGTTTGTTGGTTGATACCCAATTTCTTTCGCCTTTCTTTGATTGCAATTCCTATTTCTTGCTGTGTCATAATCCCAATATATTGCGATTCTGGTGCAAAGATAGGCAATTCTTTTAAAACAAAGATGAAAATTCTCAATAAAATGCGATTTTTGCACATTTTTGTTCCGAACGACTATCGAAATCCACAAAAAACTACAGTAAATTGCGATTATCTTATTGGTTTGTTTTCATTTTACAATCACTTCTCCATCAACTCCATGACTAGAGCCTCCATTTCCGCTTTGCTCGTTTTCTTGATTTGGTCTGAAAGGCCAACATTCTTCCTGTCCAGGGCGATGCTCTGGGCTATAGGCTTATTACCCCTTCGGGTTGCTTGATCCGAAGTCGATTTCATACATCCGAAACTTCATTTTTCCATAGGCTTTCTCATGCTCTTCTTTCACTTGTTGTCCGATTGATGTCCGTTTGATGTCCGTTTGATGTCCGTTTGTTGTCCGTTCAATTAACGGACAACAAACGGATATTAATCACATTTCAATCGGACATATAGTGAGGCAGTTACCTTGGAGTACTATGGCTGATATGAGGTATCAGCGAAGGTATTCACCGGGAAAGATATTCGAAAGTCCGTGTAAAAATGCAAATGTTTGCATGTTGTCATTCAAGTTCCTTGAGTGCCCCTGTGTACATAGTATTTCAGTCACTAAAATCAGCCAAGGATACATAAAATTGAGGTTTTCGACATTTTTACGCTTAAAAAAGTTATATTTCAACCTGGATGCCATTCTTTTTAAAAGAAAAAGTGTACCTTTGTGGCAGAATCTTTATCAGTATGGCAACAGTATGGGTAGAGCGAGGAAAAAGCACGGGGCTATGCCGTTATTGATGCAAAGGTAAGTTTCGTACTCGCCTGGCATCCCCGTGAAGAAGACAAAGAAATCGCCGTTTGTCTGGCCAATCTGGTGCTCGATAAAAGAAAAGACAAATCTGAGAATGACAAGGAACTATTGCGATGAAACAGATAGAGGTTGTAGCAGCCATCATCCATGATGACAAAGGGCGTATCTTCGCCACGCAGCGGGGATATGGTGAATGGAAGGACTGGTGGGAGTTTCCCGGCGGAAAGATGGAAGCTGGGGAGACACCAGAAGAAGCCCTGAAGCGGGAGATATGGGAGGAGTTAGAAACGCGCATCGTGGTGGAGCGATTTGTGGAAACGGTGGAATGGGATTATCCACAATTGGCCTCCAACCGAGCCTGCTCACACTCGGAAGGTTCAAAGCAAGCTTTGGCCTCCACTCGCTCAACCGCAGCCTTCCACTTAACCATGCATTGCTACCTCTGCCATGTGGAGAGTGGGCATCTGGAGCTGAAGGAGCACGAGGCTGCGAAGTGGCTCAACAAGGATGAACTGGAGAGCGTCAACTGGCTGCCTGCAGATTTGGAATTAGTACGGAAGCTGGGGGGTAAGCCTTTCTTACTTGCACAGTTCCCAGAAGGCAACGGCCGAGGCGGCAGCCACGTTGAGTGAGTCCACACCATGGTACATAGGTATGCGCACGACGTAATCAGCTCCCTCGATGGCTTGACGGGGCAGGCCGTCGCCCTCGGTACCCATGATGATGGCCAGGCGCGGCTCCGCCTTCAGCCTTGGATCGGCCAGCGAGATGCTGCGGTCTGTGAGCGCCATTGCTACGGTGCAGAAGCCCAGGGCGGGCAGCTGGCTGAGCGGGTCGTGTACCCACGTCCAGGGGATGAGCAGTACATTTCCCATTGAGACGCGCAGGGCACGGCGGTTCAGGGGGTCGCACGAATCAGTAGTGAGCAGTACGCCATCAATGCCCAGTGCGGCGGCCGATCGGAAGATGGCTCCAATGTTGGTGCTGTCCACCACGCCGTGAATGACGACAATGCGTCGGGCCTTGTTGCATACTTGCTCCAGCGAGGGAGGTTGTGGGCGTCGCATGGCGCAGAGCACGCCGCGCGTCAGGGTATAGCCCGTCAGGCTGGCCAGCAGTTTCCGTGAGCCGGTATAGACGGGTATTCCGGATCCGTAAGACTTGCGTATGCGGTGGATGATGGGTGCTGCATCGCCCATGATGTGGCGCTCCTCGCAAAGCAGCGATATTGGTTGCATACCGGCATCAAGGGCCACGCCAATCACCTTGGGGCTCTCGGCTATGAAGATTCCCTTCTCGGGCTCCAGGCGGTTACGCAGCTGGGCTTCGGTCAGGGTACTATAAATCTCCACACCGGGGTGGGAGAGGCTTGTTATCAGTGTATAGTCGGTTTCGTCTTCCTTCATGATGTTGCACGGGTCGGAGCTGGGGGCTTCCTTATTTCATGTTGCGAGCCCTGTATATGCGGTCCTTGGCCTCACCGATTTCCTTGAACTTCTTCTCGGCAGCGCGCCGCACATCGTCGCCCAACGAGGCTACGCGGTCGGGGTGGTTCTCGCGAGCCATCTTCTTGTATGCGCGTCGCACCTCGTCATCGGAGGCATCGGACGTAATGCCCAGTACTTTGTAGGCATCTTCAAGTGACGAGCCGCCCAGGCCCATCATTTGCTCTGCCACTCCGCCATCCAGACCCATGTTCAGACAAATTTGTCGCAGGGCATTGCGCTCCTCCTGGGCAATGTGTCCGTCAGCCTTTGCTATCTCGCACAGGAAGGCTATGAGCTGCAGGCGCTGCTCCTGCGGCATGACGGCAGAGAGCTGGCGGCAGACAGCCAGTATCTGGGCATCCCACTGCGGAATACCCATCTGCTTCTTCTGCTCAAAGAGCCGCATCAGGATGTCCTCGCCCTCGCTTTCAGCCTGTGTTGAGAAGTTAATGCGCAGGAAGCGGCGTACATACTCCATTTCGCTGTGCATAATTTTGCTGTCGGCATGAATGATATGTGCAGCAAGCACCATCATCGAGAAGAGGAAGCCGTTGCGCTCGCCCTGTGGACGATAGGCCTGCTCTTCTTCGGGCGTGAAGTGTGCCATCTGGCTGGTATATGAATCAAACAGGGCACCCAGCACGAAGCCGGCAAACATGCCCAGGGGACCGCCGTGAAGCAGCCCGAGAAATCCTCCTATCCACTTTCCTATAGCCATAAATGAAATTGTTCAAGAGTTCTTATTTCCCTTTTACAAGGCGTTTTATCTCGTTGAGCTTGTTCAGAGCCTCTATGGGGGTCAGATGGTCAATGTCCAGGTGCAGGAACTCATCTCGTATCTGGCACAGCACTGGGTCATCGAGCTGGAAGAAATTCATCTGCACGCCGCTGTCGTCCTGGGGGCCTGCGGCTATGCCCTTGCCCAGGTTCTCGTGCTTCATGTTCTCCTCCAGCTGCTTCAGTACTACGCCTGCCCGCTTTACGATGCTCGAGGGCATGCCGGCCAGCCGGGCCACGTGGATGCCGAAGCTGTGCTCGCTGCCACCCTTCACCAGGCGGCGCAGAAAGATGACCTTTCCGTCCACTTCGCGCACGCTAACGTTGAAGTTCTTTATGCGGGGGAAGAGTGCCTCCATCTCGTTCAGCTCGTGGTAGTGTGTGGCAAAGAGTGTGCGTGCCCGTCCGTGTGTGTTTTCGTGGATGTACTCCACAATCGACCAGGCGATGCTTATACCGTCGTAAGTACTTGTGCCGCGTCCCAATTCGTCGAAGAGGATGAGGCTGCGGCCCGACAGGTTGTTCAGTATGCTGGCCGCCTCGCTCATCTCCACCATGAATGTGCTCTCGCCCACCGAGATGTTATCGCTGGCACCAACACGTGTGAATATCTTATCCACATACCCTATGCGCGCACTCTCGGCTGGCACGAAGCTACCCATCTGGGCGAGCAGGGTGATGAGGGCCGTCTGGCGGAGCAGAGCGCTCTTACCGGCCATATTAGGTCCGGTGATGATAAGAATCTGCTGGTCCTCGGTATCCATATAGACGTCGTTGGCCACATAGCGTTCACCAACGGGCATTTGTTTCTCAATGACGGGATGGCGTCCCTGACGTATGTCAATGACGTTGGAATCGTCAACTACAGGCCGGATGTACTGGTTCTCCCGCGCACTCAGGGCGAAGGAGAGCAGGCAGTCAAGGCGTGCAATCAGCGAGGCATTCAGTTGGATGGAGGGGATATACTCGGAGAGGGCCGATACCAGTTCGCTAAACAGACGCGTTTCCAGCGAGAGAATGCGTTCCTCGGCACCCATTATCTTCTCCTCGTACTCCTTCAGTTCCTGGGTGATGTATCGTTCAGCCTGGGTCAGCGTCTGCTTCCTTATCCAGTCGGAGGGCACCAGGTCGCGATACGTATTGCGCACCTCCAGGTAGTATCCGAAGACGTTGTTGTATCCTATCTTCAGGCTTTGTATGCCTGTGGCCTCCACCTCGCGCTGCTGCACCTGCAGCAGGTAGTCCTTGCCTTGGTATGCCATGCGCCGCAGTTCGTCTAGTTCCTGGCATACGCCGTCTGCAATAACCCCGCCTTTAGCAACCATCAGAGGCGGGTCTGGCTGAATCTCGCGGGCTATGCGGTCGCGTATGCTGGCACATAGGTTCAGCTGTTCGCCTATGCGTCGCAGGGTGGCATCCTCGGCTTGTTCGCACAGATGCTTTATGGGCTCAATGGCTTGTAGTGCTACACGCAGCTGCACCACCTCACGGGGCGATACGCGTCCCACACTTACACGGCTTACAATGCGCTCCAGGTCGCCAATGCGATGCAGCTGTTCTAAGACGGCATCGCGCTGGTCGGGATGGCGGAAGAAATGATCTACCACATCGAGCCGCTCGTTGATCTGGGTCACCTCCTTGAGCGGGAACAGCATCCAGCGCCTTAGCATGCGGGCTCCCATTGCCGTAATCGTTTTGTCGATGACATCAAGCAGCGAGATGCCTCCGTCGTTCATCGGTGTAGTCAGCTCCAGGCTCCGCACGGTGAACTTGTCGAGTCTTACGTAACGATCTTCCTCAATGCGTCGCAATGCTGTGATGTGACCCAATTGCAGGTGCTGCGTCAGTTCCATATACTGCAGGATGACGCCTGCTGCCACAATGCCGTTCTTCAGGTGGTCCACGCCAAAGCCCTTCAGGTTCTTCACCTCGAAGTGCTTCTTCAGCTTCTCGCGTGCCGTAGATTCGGTGAAGGCCCAGTCGTCCAGCTCAAAGGTGACATACTTCGTACCGAACGAGCCTTCGAACATACCTTTCTTGCCCCGCTCGTGAAGCACCTCTTTTGGGGAGAAGTTGCCCAGCAGCTTATCTACATAGTCGGTTGTGCCTTCAGTGGTCAGGAACTCGCCTGTACTGATGTCCAGGAAGGCCAGTCCGCAGGCGGTCTTCCCGAAATGAACGGCCGCTAGGAAGTTGTTCTCGCGGAAGTTCAGCACGGTATCGTTCATTGCCACACCCGGTGTCACCAGTTCCGTTATGCCCCGCTTCACCAGTGTTTTCGTCAGCTTGGGGTCTTCCAGCTGGTCGCAGATGGCCACGCGCTTTCCCGCCCGCACCAGTTTGGGCAGGTAGGTATCCAGGGCGTGATAGGGGAAACCGGCCATTTCCGTGTTGGGCATGTTCTCCTTGCCGTTATTGCGGCGCGTCAGTGTTATGCCCAGTATCTCACTGGCCACTATGGCATCTTCGCCATAGGTTTCATAGAAATCACCGCACCTAAAGAGCAGCACCGCATCGGGGTGCTTGGCCTTCAGGTCGTAGAACTGCTTCATCATGGGCGTCAGCCCTTCTTTTGCCATTTGTTTTCTTTCCCTTAAATTTGCTGCAAATATACACTAATTTCAGGGAATATGCAATAGATGAAGCGGAAAATGATACAAAAGACGATGAAAAATGGGGGGGGGGGACTTGCATCGACGAGAATTTCTTTGCCGCCCCACGTTACTAGTCCTTCATTCCCAATCTCTTCATGTGGCAGAGGATATTGTTGCCCTCGTTGTCGCGCAGGTGCATACCATTGCCCCGGCAGTAGCGCCAGTGGCGGCAGTCCCGGCATTCGCCCGTGCGGCGCCACTGAAAGGTGCGGTGGGGCTGGTAGCGGTGCTCCCAGACGTCCATGAAATCGTCTTCGTAGATATTACCTTGATTATAGTCCGAGCGGATGCTGGCGCAGGCTGCTATGGCTCCGTCGGCCATCACGGAACCCGTGGTGATGCCCGCCTGACAGTGGAAAAAGTGGTCGCGCACGTCGGCTTCGTATGGACCCAGATAGCCCTCGCAGCCGTAGTTGGCATGGATGTGTCCTTCCCGGCGGGTCTGCCTGATGAATTCGAACACACCCCGGAACTCTTGGTCGGAGAGGCGCATGTCGGGGTCGTCCTTGGCCCGCCCCATGGGAAATATCGTGTATATACGCCAGTACTTTACGCCCTTGGCAATGAGAAAGTCGCGTATGGCAGGCAGTTCAGAGTAGTTGCGGCGGTTGACGCACGTAACGCAGTCGAAGAGGATGTCGGACTTCGCAAGCAGGTCTATGGCCTGGGATGTCATGCGGAAGGAATCCTTGTGGCCGCGCAGCCAGTTGTGGTTCGCCTCCAGCCCGTCGAGGCTGAGGGCCACGCTGCGCATTCCGGCTTTGCGCAGTGATTCGAAGCGCTCGGGCGTGAAGTACAGTCCGTTGGTAACCAACCCCCACGGAAATCCCCGCCGGTAAATTTCGCTGCAGACCTCTTCCAGGTCGTCGCGCACAAGTGGTTCGCCGCCGGTAATGATAACGAATACCTTGTGGGGATTGCACCGCCGCTCCACGCTGTCCAGCACGCGCAGGAAATCCTGTCCAGGCATATCGGGAACGCCTGCCACGCGCTTGCAGTCGCTGCCGCAATGGCGGCAATGTACGTTGCAGCGGAGTGTACATTCCCAGAAGAGCTGGCGCAGCGGGTGTTCGCGCTCTATCGTCTTGTAGTACTGGTGGGCCAGCTCCTGACCGATGCGCTTACGCAGGTTCATCTGTGGTCTGTACGTCTTCTTGAGGGGCTTCGGCTTGGCCGTCGATGGTGCCGGTCGATGCCGATCTTGATTGCTGTTTCACCTCTTTGGGCTCGGAATACTCGGGTGTCGGACCGTATTCCACGGGCATCGGACCGTAGAGGTCGGGTTCCTCGGTAGTGCATGCCGCGAACCCTAATGTGGCTAGGCATCCGGCCAGCAATTTGCGGTAAATCTTATTCATTTTTGTATAAGTTTGTTCTTATTTCTCAGCAAAGTTATGGCTTTTCAGCCAAAGGAGCAAACAATGAGCAAAGTATTTTGTTAAAGAGGGATCAAAAACGACTATGCGTAGCCTGTACCCTCAACTATGCATAGTCGTTTTGGGGTTTGCCTACAGGCTCACCCGCACACCGCCCATGAATGTGGCCTTGGGCATGGGAAAGCCGGCATAGGTCTGATAGCGCTCGGCCAGCAGGTTATCCCCCTTCACATACACGGTCAGCTCGGGCAGTATGCTGTAGCTGGCCGTGGCATTGAGCAGGGTGAAGTTCTCCTTTGTGGTTGCCGATGTATAGAGCCCAGCTATGTTCTGCATACCCATAGCCAGGGCAAAGCGGCCGCAGGTGTAGTTGGCACCCAGGTAGAACTTGCTCTCGGGCGCACCCTCTATGGCCTTCTTCATGTGCAGATAGCTGTAGTTGGCATTCAGGGACCAGTGGTCCGACAGCTGGTAGTCGCCGTTCAGCTCAAAGCCGTGGTTGGTGAAGCTGCCCGTATTGACGTTCAGCGGCCGGCCCGTGCTCTGCATAACAGTATTGATGAGGTTGTCGCCCTTGATGAGGAAGACATTTGCCCCCAGATGTCCGCGCTGGAAACGCTGGGCATAGGAGAGCTCGTAGTTCATCATACGCTCGGGCTCCAGGTTGGGATTGCGCGGCGGGAACATATACATCTCGCGTATGATGGGGTTGCGGAATCCCTTGCTCACGATGGCCTTCAGGTCGCTGTTGCCGGAGGGGTGGAAGGTTACGCCGCCCTGCGGCACCAGTTCCGTACCCGCCTGGTTGTGCCAATCTACGCGCAGTCCGGCATCGAGCGAGAACCAGCTGCATACCTCCTGCCGGAAATCCACGTACGCCCCCACCTCGTTCTGCGTAGTGTCGGCCAGGGTGGCCGAGGGCGTTGTTTTGTCGTTATAGCGGTTCCAGGCCTCGCCGCCAAAGTGCTGCCAGTCCAGGCCCACCGTAACACGGTTACCCTGGAAGAAGCTGGCGCTCTGGTACCAGGTGATGCCTGCTATATAGTCGTTGTGCAGGTAGTGGTAGGCGCGTGGCGTGCCGCCTGCCGTATAACCGTCGTCAATGTTGTGGTGGCCCCAGTCGTAATAGCCGCGCAGCGAACCGCTCGTCTTCCCGTAGTCGTTCTGTACAGAGAAGGAGGCCAGGCCGCGCGTAATCTTGCTGTCGTTGTCTAAAAGCGGAGCACTTACCGGCCCGGGGTTACTGGCATTGAAGTGCGTCAGGTTGGCATCGCCCGCCAGTTGCCAGTTGTCCGTCAGGTCGTAGCCCAGCTTAATGAATCCCGTTTCCTGTTCGAAGTTCGAGTTGGGTCGGTGTCCGTCTGTACGCTGATAGCTGAGCCCCACTATGCTGCTGAAGCGGCCTATGCGCGCCCTGTTCACCGCCTCGCCCTGCAGTGTGCCGTATGAACCGGCGCCCAGCTGTATGTCGGTCTTCTGCCCGTCTTGCTTCATCTGGCGCGTAACGATGTTCACCACTCCGGCCATCGCATTACTGCCGTAGTATAGGCTGGCCGGTCCGCGCAGCACCTCTACGCGCTCGGCCATCATGGTCTGGTAGGCATCGGGGATGGGGTGCCCCATCAGTCCGGCATACTGGGGCTGTCCGTCTATGAGAACCAGCAGTTGTGCGCCGCTGCCTACGCCGCGTACCTTCAGGTTTCCTGCTGCGCCGGTACTCACGCCATAGCCCAGCACGCCGCGGCTGGTACCGAACAGGCCGGGCACCTGCTCCGTCAGTGTGGGCAGTACGCTCAGGCGGCAGTTCTCCTGTAGCTTCTCGTGGTTCACTACGGTCAGGCTCACGGGCAGCGTGCTGGCCAATGTCTCGTTCCGTGTGCCGGTTACTACGAGCTGAGCCATCGTGCTGTCCTTGGGGAATTCCTCGGCCATCAGGCAGGCAGGTATGGTTGCCAGGGCCAAAAGGGTTAATACTTTACTCATCTTTTTACCTTATTTACCTTAATGATATGCTTTCAAAAAACTTAATCCTTATATTGTCTGCCGGAAAGAAAGCCAGAGCAGAGTTCTGTTCTGGCTTCCTTTTAATTATACACGCTCCTACAATGTGTTCTGCTTCAGCTTCTCCACGAACTCGTCCACCCGTCTCAGTTCGCGCGGGATGTCTATGTTCTGGGGGCAGTGGGGCACACACTCGCGGCACGTCGTGCAGTGGTCAGCCTGGCGCAGACGGGGCACGGCACGGTCGTATCCCACCAGGAAGGCACGGCGGGCCTGCTTGTAGTTCTCGGCTTGCTGGCTCTCGGGTATGTTGCCCTTGTTCACACATTTATTATAATGCACGAAGATGCCTGGGATATCCAGTCCGTAGGGGCAGGGCATGCAGTACTTGCAGTCGTTGCAGTCGATGGTGGGATAGCTCTTTATCAGCGCTGCCGTCTCGCCCTCCAGCCATGCCTGTTCCTCTTCGGTAAGGGGTTCCAGCGGCGAGTAGGTACGCACATTGTCCTCCAGGTGTTCCATATAGGTCATACCGCTCAGCACGGTCAGCACGTTTGGTTTCGAGCCTATGTACCGGAAAGCCCAGCTGGCCACGCTGTTCTCGGGCTTGCGCTGCTTCAGGTGTGCCACTACATGGTCGGGCACCTTCGAAAGGCGGCCTCCCAGCAGAGGCTCCATGATGACGGCCGGAATGCCGCGCTTCTCCAGTTCGGTGTACAGATACTCTCCGTTCACGTTCCGTCCGCCGGCCTGCTTCCAGTCGATATAGTTGGCCTGTATCTGCACAAAGTCCCACTTGTACTTGTCGTGGTGCTCCAGCATATAGTCGAAGACCGTTACATCGCCGTGGAACGAGAAGCCCAGGTTGCGTATGCGTCCCTTCTCGCGCTGCTCCATCAGCCAGTCGAGCAATCCGTTGTCCAGGAAGCGCTGGCGCAGGTTGTCCATCCCGCCGCCGCCTATGCTGTGCAGCAGCAGGTAGTCGATGTAGTCAGTCTTCAGGTACTGCAGGCTGTTTTCGAATATCTTGCAGCCCTCCTCGAAGCTGTATTGCTGGGGGCTGAAGTTGGAGAGTTTCGTGGCTATGTAGTACGAGTCTCTTGGGCGTCCGCTCTGCTCCAGTGCGATGCCCAGTGATTCCTCGCTCTTACCACGGCAATAGGCTGGCGATGTGTCGAAGTAGTTCACGCCGTGCTCCAGGGCGTAGTTCGTCAGTCGGTTCACCTGTTCTTGGTCGATTACCTCATTGTTTGGGCCGTCGCCCACCCGCTTGGTCGGCAGTCGCATCCATCCGTAGCCCAGTATGCTCACCTTGTCGCCCGTCTTGGGATTGGTGCGATAGGTCATCTTATCGGTCGGTACGGGGTCCGTGTGGTTGCCCATGGGGTCCAGGTCGATATCCTCGGCATTGTCTTTCTTTCCGCAGGCAGCCAGTGCTGAAGTAGCGGCCACTGTGCCCGAAACTTTCAGGAAGTCTCTTCTGTTATATTGTTTCATTGCTATAAAGGTTCAAAAGGTTCAAAGTTTAAAGTTCAAGGTCGCAAGGCGGTTTGGTTTAAACCTTGAACCTTGAACCTTGAACGCCCAAAGGGCTATTATACATCCTTGTGCACCTCGTGCCCCTCTACGTAGATGGCGCTGAAGGGGCGCGACGGACATACATACTCGCAGGCACCGCATCCGATGCACTTCTCTTCGTTCACCACGGGAATCATAGGAACCGTGCGTCCGTCCACCCGTTTGTTGTCGGCATCGAACCACTGGCCGTGATCCTGATGATACTTGCTGCCGGCAGGCACCAGCTGAATGGCCTGTACGGGACAGTGGCGTGCGCAGTTGCCACAGGGCTTCCCGTCCTTGGCGGGGATACAGTTGGCTTCCATCCAAACGGCATGTCCAACCTGCGTTTCCTTCCTCACGTCCACCTCTATGGGCTTGATGGCACCTGTGGGGCATACCTGCGAACAGCGGTTGCATTCGGGCCGGCAGTAGCCGCGCTCGTAGCTTACCTCGGGCTGCATGAATGTAGCCAGCTTGCTGCTGGGCCGCAGCACATCGTTGGGGCAAGAGTCTATGCAGAGCTGGCAGGCCGTGCAGTTCTCGCGCAGATGGCGAACGGATATCGAACCCGGCGGGGTTATCTGGTGTTCGCGGTGCGGCTTCTTCTTGTCCTCAATGATGGCAAAGCCGCCGTCGGTGGTCTTCTCCTGAGCCTTCATTACCGATGTGCCCACCAGCAGGGCTGCCGATGTCAGTACGGCGCGGCGTCCCTCGTCAACCTTGTCTGCGGCTTCTTTCTTCTCGCTCTTCGCCTCCTGTTTCTCCCTCCATTCGTTATAGATAATGTTCTCCTTGTCTATCATAGGTTTGTAGCCAAAGGCCAGGGCACCGAACTTACACTCCTCCAGGCAGTCGCCGCATACCACGCAGCGCGAGTAGTCAATCTGGTGGTTCTTCAGGTCGATGCAGGCCGCCTTGCAGTTGCGCTCACACTTGCGGCAGTTCTTGCAGGCCTTAGCATTCATCACCACCTTCAGGCGCGAGTATTTGCTAATCATGCCCAGCACGGTGCCTACGGGACAAATGGTGTTGCACCACGTCCTGCCGCCGCGCCATGCCAGGATGGCTATGACAACCCAGGCTATCAGGGCCATGATGAGGGCGGGCAGGCTCTTCAGCCACACATCCACCGTGTAGAAGGCGTAGCTCTCCTGCCGCTCGGCAATACCGGCCAGCACGTTGTTGGCCAGCTTATAGAGCGGTGCCAGGGTGGTGCCTACGATACGTCCGTAGGTGCTGTAGGGAAAGACAAGGCCTGCCACCCAGCCAAGGCCGGCTGTGAGCAGTAAGCCGGCGGCCAGTACGATGCAGGCGCGCAGCATACCTTTCTCGGGCGAGTAGCTGTACTTGTTCTTCTTCCTGTTCAGCCAGGCTATGGCATCCTGCATAACACCCAGGGGGCAGATGACGGAGCAGTAGATGCGCCCGAACAGCAGGGTCAGGGCAACGAGGAAGAACAGCACGCCCACGTTTACAGCCAACAGGGCTGGCATGAACTGAATCTTGGCCATCCAGCCCAGGTAGGCATGGGCCGTGCCGGTAAAGTCCACCAATAGCCACGTAATCAGTACCCAGAATACGATGGCCAGGGTAAGTCGGATTTTTCTCAACATAACGTTAACTTTTATACTTAATTTCAATTACTTTTGCAGGAAAATGCCTACAAAGGTAATAATTATATTTGATTATTCTGCTAAATAGAACGCGGAACCCCCAAAAAATTAAACTTTTTTAATAGTCTTCGCTCTCCCAGCCGCTAAAACCCTAATCGGTTATTAAAGGTTCAAGAGGTTCAAAAGGTTCAAAGGTTCTTCTAAGAGCGAAGCGGCAATGGTTAATAGCTTACCGAGCACATCAATCCCAGGTTTCTTACCCGCCCGGCTATCTCGTCCAGTTTCTCCGGCTCTGCCTTCAGCAGTCCGGGTGCCGGTGTCTCGCGGTCGATGGTATATATCATCACCTGGCTGGGGCGTATCCTCTCCAGTGCCTGGAGCCAGGGTTCCACATATTCGTTGCCTGTGTTATCCACGCTATGGCCCTCGTAGCAGCCGCCCATGAACATGGTCTGTATGATGACGTGCCCCCCGAACAGGCACAGGTTCTCTATGAGGTGCTCCACGTCGTAATGCCCCTGAGGCCTGTCCACTGTCTGTATGTATGAGGCGTCCGTGGTGTCAAGTTTTTGGATGTTGTTGTCAAAAAGCATCAGCGCTTCCCTTATCTCTGTCCGGTGCACCTGTGTGGCATTGCTCAGTATGCTCATCCTGGCCTTCGGACATTCCCTGTCGCGCACGGCCTTTACGCGCCTTGCTATCTCCGGGAACCGAGGATGCAGCGTGGGCTCTCCGTTCCCAGCAAAGGTCAGCACGTCGGGCACCGTGCCCTCCTGCCTCATCTGTCGCAGTTTTTCAGTCAGTTTCTCCACCACCTCCTCCACTGTGGGCAGGGGATTGTGTGTGCGCCGTTCGGCATTGAAGCCACACTCGCAATATATGCAGTCGAAGCTGCACCACTTACCGCCTGCCGGCAACAGGTTAATGCCCAGCGAAATACCCAGGCGACGGCTCTTGACAGGGCCAAAAATAGGCGATGGATAGATGATTGTACTCATAATAAATGCAAAATTAATAAAAAACTTATGAATTCCTGCACCAAGAGACCCATTTTCTTTGTATTTTTGCAGCGATTTATCACTAAAGCGTTTGAAACGGACCGTTTTCATACTGGCATTTCTCGCCTTTCCCCTGCTTGCCGTGCTGGCTCAGCAGGAGGATGTGGATATTGAGCTGGATGGCTTGGAGGACGAGCTTCTGCCCAACGAGCCGCGCCAGTACAAGCTCAAGTTGCAGCGGTGGCGCTATCGCGACCCTGTGATACAGGATGGCGATACCATGTGGTGCTACCTGCTGCCCGAGCTGCCCGTCTATGCCCCCCTCAAGTTCCGCACCGCCCACCAGCGGAGGGCCTATAACCGCCTTGTCTATAACGTTAAGAAGGTGCTCCCCCTGGCTCAGCAGGTGAACGAGATGATAGCCGAAACCTACGAAGTGCTCGAGCAGCTGCCCGACAAGAAGTCAAAGGAGGCCCACATGCGGGCCGTTGAGAAGTCCATCATGGAGCAGTACAAGCCCGAGATGAAGAAGCTCACCTACTCACAGGGCAAGCTGCTCATAAAACTTGTCGATAGAGAGTGTAACCAGAGCAGCTACGAGATTGTGCAGGCCTTCTTCGGTCCTGCCAAGGCTGCCTTCTACCAGGTCTTTGCCTGGACCTTCCGGGCCAGCCTCAAGAAGGAGTACCGGCCTGATGATGACGACAAGCTCATCGAACGTGTCGTGCGGCAGGTAGAGACGGGGCAGCTTTAGTTTTATACACTCCGGCGGAGTCACCTATAGAGCAAAGTTTCCTGTTTTCCTACTGTAGAATAGAATATTCCACGGCGTAGAACGATGTTTTCTACGACATAGAATGAACCGGACAATACGGTTGAGTTGGCCAAACAATACGGTTGAGTTGGCCAAGTCATACGGCTGAGTTGACCGAATCATGCGGTTGAGTTGGCCGAGCAATACGGTATTCGTAGTTAAAGGTCGCTTCGCTCAAAATCAAAACAAAAATTATATAAAAATCTAACAAACACTAACGGACAATAATATTTGAAACATTAATTCCCGTTAATATGCCATTAATTAATCATTAATTGTTATTAGTAATTCAACTTTCGGGAGTAAATGAAGGAACACGAACTGATGGAGCAGCGAGCGGAGAGTGAAGCTTGCTTCGACTCTCCCGAGTCGTGACAGAAGAAGACGAGAAGTCAACTAACGAATTGGACGAATCATTTTTGTTAAGCACGTGCAATATGAATGCATCTGAAGATGCAACGAATCTCTCGAATATGTCACATGACCCACATTCTTGCGTCCCTTTGGTAGCAAGCGGCAAAGCCGAGCGCGTGTTATTCGTGTTCAAAAAAGTAATTGGCTTGCCTCTTGCTACCAAAGGGACGCAGTAAAGGTCGCTGCGCTCAAAATCCAACAAAATCACAAAGAAAATCCAACAAACACTAACGGGCAAAAATACTTGAAACATTAATTCCCGTTAATATACCATTAATTAATCATTAATTATCATTGGGCAAGAGGGATTAAATTTTTGCTTGATCTTATTTCTAATTATTGTTTTGATTTTGAGCGTAGCGACCCCAAATATCTTAGTTCACGGCAGAAATCAAGGGTGTATTAAGGGAACTCGCTATGCGCAATCCCGGTTTGCACTAACCTTGAGACTTCGTCTCGAAGATCTTGGAAGATCCAAGCGAACAAAGTTCGTGGTCCTTCCGCTCGAAAACACTCAAATTTATTTGACCTGCGGTCTTACTTTGTCACGACTCGGCATAACAAAACCCGTTTTGTTTGCTCTCGCTGCTCCAAAATTTGGTGTTTTCCTCACTTATCCGTAACCTTGAGACTTCGTCTCGAAGATACTCCCGCTCGAAAACACTCAAATTTATTTGACCTGCGGTCTTACTTTGTCACGACTCGGCATAACAAAACCCGTTTTGTTTGCTCTCGCTGCTCCAAAATTTGGTGTTTTCCTCACTTATCCGTATCTTTGCAGGCGATATGAGACGAAAGTGCATCATATTAAGCATTTTGGCGGTGGCATTCCTCACTTTTTCGTGCGGAAGCCATCCCTCCGCTGACGGGGAGGCCGGGAGGGAGCTCGCCCGCCTCGACTCCCTTGTGGAGGCTGATGCCGACAGCGCGCTGCGGCTCATGGGCCGGATGCAGAGCCAGGGATGGCCGCACCGCGATGCCATGCGGCTGGAGCTGTTGCGGGCCAAGGCCATGAACCGGGCAGACAGCCTCTTCACCACCGACTCCCTGATGCTCCGTGTGGCGGAGTATTACCGCCGTCACGGCTCGCAGAACGACCGCATGCTCTCCCTCTACCTGCTGGGCTGCACCTATCGCGACATGGGCGCTGCACCCCGCGCCATAGAGACCTGGCAGCAGGCCGTAGCAGAGGCTGACACCACCCGCCAGGACTGCGACCTCTCCACGCTTATGAGAATTCACTCGCAGATGAACGAGCTTTATA
>CAMJQA010000082.1 GCA_946407895.1 uncultured Prevotellaceae bacterium | reverse complement strand
AAAAAAAGAATGATATGGTGCAAGAAAATGATAGATTTTTTCGACTTAAACCTGAGAAACAATCATTTTCCTTGTCATTACCGTGAGAAAGGAGACTATAAGAAGAGCAACGACTTCGCTATTGCCATGAATTCAGCTCGCGACTCAGTCTTTAAGGAACGGGAACTGGAACAGACAGCCATTGCCAGCGGTGAACAGCTGTACCGCCGCAGCCGCGAGGCTGAGCAGGAGGCTCGCGAGGCCGCTACGCGGTATAAGCTTTACATGCTTAGTGCCGTTGTGGCTGTTCTGTTCGTTACGTTGATGATCTTTCTGCTATACAGCATGCGGTTGAAAGCCTTCAACAAGCGCCTGATGGAAAAGGACCGGCTATTAAGAACAACAAATGTGGCTGAAAGTATTGAATGCCGAATAAAATGTGTATCTTTGTGGCGGAATATTGTAATATAAACGCTAAAACAAGAAGAATGGTATCATGGAAAGAAGAGAATTCCTTAAGCTGAGTGCTGGGCTGCTGGCTGCATCGCAGCTGCCCTTGCGATTGAATGCCCAGGTGAAACGCAATGTAGGTCGGCTGGCACCGCTCAACATACGCTCTATTGAGATACAGGCCGGAGCGGAACGCCCCTTTGCTGCCCTGCATATTTCAGACACCCACCTGACGCTGGCCGACAGCCGTAATGACGAGCGCAAGATACGGCTGGCCTCTAACCGAGCTCGCGGGATGCACCTGGGCGAGCACTACCTGGACGAGGCCATCCGCTACGCCCGGGAACGCGACATGCTGCTCCTGCATACGGGCGATCTGATTGACTTTGTCTCGGAAGCCAATCTGGATGCCGCTGCACGTCACTACATGGAGGGCGACTGGTTCGTGTCGTCGGGGAACCACGAGTTCTCGCTCTATGTTGGCGAGGCCAAGGAGGACGAGGCCTACAAGCAGCAGTCGTACCAGAAGGTTCAGGAGGCTTACCCCAATGACCTGACCTTCAGCTCGCGCGTGGTGAACGGTGTGAACTTCGTATCGCTGGACGATGTCTATTATAATGTTACGGAGCGGCAACACGAACTGATGGAGCGCGAGGTGGCGCGCGGACTGCCCATCGTGCTTTTGTGCCACGTGCCCTTCTATACGCCCAAGTTGTGTGAATATTCATTGGAGCATGAGAACCACGTTGCCGCCTACCTGACTGCTGTGCCGCTGAAGATAACAGAGACCTATCAGCAGGACCCCAACCGTCCGCCTGAGGAGGCTTGGCGGAACCGCAACATCCAGCAGCGGGCTGACCGTACCACCCTGGAGTTTGCCAAGTGGCTGAAGGCGCAGAAGCTACTGAAGGGCATCCTCTGCGGCCATTGCCACTTCTTCTTCCAGGATCGCTTCTCGAAGACGGCTATGCAATATGTGGTGGGAGCCACTTACAACGGCGCCGCCAACGAGGTAAAGTTCGTCTGAGACGAGCAATCGGTTTTCGGAGGCGCCGAGCGCAATTGTCAATTAATCAAAGGTTCAATGCGTCTTTCAGCTGCTTCGTGGCGCGCTGTATCATGTCCATAGTGCCACTGCCGTCGCTGACATAGCGTACTACCATATTGGCATAGGCTATGGCCTGGGCAACCTTTTGGTTGCCTGAGGGCAGTTTTTGGGCCTCTTCCAGGAGCTTCATCAGTTCGTCCATATCCTCCAGCTCTGGCAGATTGCCGGGACGCATAGTATTAACCGCAGCATTCAGGGCCGAGGCCATACGGTCTATCTCCTCCTGGGTATGCCGGCCTTCAGGGGCTTCCATATAGGGCAGGGCTTGCCGGTACAGCTCGCTCATTCGGGCAAAACCGTGACTGGCCCACGGGGCATACTCGGGCACCTTGACGCTGAGAGCCTGCCAGGCCTGCTGCTCGTCTATGCGCCATCGGGCAATCTGCATCAGTTCCTCCAGCTGCGACTTATCGATGCCTCCGGCCGCTGCCTGCGACCTGGCCTCGGGGTTGTCCTCCATGTTGAGGCGGAAGTAGTGGGTGAGGTGTTCATCGCCGGCATAATCGGGCAGGAAGGTATGTCCGCCACAGGTGAGGGTGTATAGATGGGCATCTGCTGCGGTAGGCCCGTCGGCGGCACCACAGGGCACGGCTTCGCGCAGGTCGGCATGGAGACTGAGGGTTGCCTGATTCCAGCTGGCAATGCCTGTGGCGGCCATTACGAGCGGGCCATACATAAGGGCTCCGGCCCAAGCAGAGGTATATTCCGACTGGTCGCCCTGGGCGCAGGCAGGAGCCGCCTCCATCTTATCTGGCCCAAAGTCGATGTGCTTGGTGAAAGGCATGACTACCTCCACCCGGTCGTTCTCCTTCCAGCAGCGGGCGGGTATCAGCACATAGCTGCAGGGCTGAGGCGACGAGGCGATGCGCTTGCCGTTGAGCTTGACGGTGAAGCCCTCAGTGGCCCAGTAGGGCACGCGCAGCTTCATGGCGAAGGTGGCTGTGCCCCGGGCTATGCGCAGGGTGGTCTGCTCGGCTGGCCACTGGCATTCCTGGCGCAGCACGACGCCCTTGTCCTTCCAGACGGCGGTGGAAGGCAGGTAGAGGGCGACCCAGAGGGTAGCCTCGCCCCGGTTCCCTTCCATAGAGGGAGAGGAGACGAAATAGGCAGCCTCCTGATATTTTACATGATTCTCCACACCCGTGCCGCCGCAACAGGTGGCCTGCGGCGTTTCGTTTCCCCAGGGCTTTGAGGCATCGAGCCCTACGGCATACTGGTAGGTGGTCTGATACCTGCGCGGGTTGAGGGAGCCGACAATCTGGTTGTAGAGAAGCCGTTCATAGTAGTCCATATAGCGTGCATCGTCGGGATTGAAGCAGTTAAGGTCCTTCGTCAGCTTTGCCAGGTTATAGGCGCAACAGGTCTCGTTCAGGGTGGGCTCGGGGTGCAGTCCGGAGTCTCCCCAACTGGTTGCATTGTTGCACATAGAGGTGATCTGTGAATAGGGCTGGCGGAACATCTCGCCGTTTCCCACGCCGCCCATGGCATAGCGGTAGCGGCCTTGTATCATCGTCCAGAAGTTCTGGGCCAGGTTATAGTAGTAGGGATTGGCATTCCCCCTGAAGGTGCGCAGGGCCCCCGTCACCATGGGGATGTGCTGGTTGGCATGGCGGGTGCGGATGGCATCGATGTTCCTGGACAGGGGATCGAAGAAGGCAGGGCTGTCGAAGTACGTGGCGGCCTCCAGCAGACGGGCTTTATCCTGGGCAGAACCGGTCATCTCGGACAGGCGTGCCAGCGACTCGGCCATGCCCCCTACCTCGCCGGCGATGTACATGTTCCACATCTCGTAGCGGTTGCCCGGACGGGCGCGGCGCTCCGCCTGGGTGCCGTCGCTATTGACATACGTACGGTAGTGCAGGCGGTTCCACACCCACAGCCCCATGTCGCGGGCTATGAGCAGGGCTTTGTCGGCCACGGCCTTGTCATCGATATAGGTGGCAATGTCAATCAGCCCGGCCAGCTGCTTGTGTACGGCATAATAGGGTGCCCACACCCAACTGTCGTTGTTATAGGCACGATACATCTCTATGAGGACGCAGTGCTGGGCGGGGATGGCATTCAGATAGCCGTATCCATACTGCCGGCAGTCCTGCTTGTAGCGGTCGAAATCGGCCCAGGTGCCCTGCATCTGCCTGAGCTCCTGCTCGGGTGCGAAGTCGCGGGCTTCCCAGTAGCGCCCCAGCTTGTCGTTCCACACGAAGGTGCGTTCCTGGCACTCGCGCAGGGTGTTGACCATTTCGGCTATACGGCTCTTGATGACGGCCTTCTTGGCAGAGTCCTGACAGCTGGCAAAGGCGAAGGCCATAGCTGACATATAGTGCCCCGAACCGTGGCCCTTGAGCTTTGTGGTGGGCGAGTCCCAGCCGTCAGCCTCGGGATAGCCCTCTGTGCTCAGCCCGTAGGTGTCGCGGTAGTTATAGAGTTGCTGCTTCAGGGGAAGGCTGATGAGCTGGTCGATGTCGAGGTCGCGGTTCCACGTCAGGCGGTTTTCACCATCGATGCTCACCTGGTCGAGCGGAAGGGGTTCGGCCACGGGGATGTTGGAGGGTACGGCATACGGAACGTCCGTAACCGTTACCTCAGCCGAAACGGGGTATCCGCCGGGGGTGGCGTTGTCACCGAGGATCATTCCGCGCACCTTATATATAGTACCAACAGGGTTGATGGCGGGATTGGCCTCGGCAGCCTCTGTGGCCTCCGACGAGTTGAGCCATTTCACCTGGCGGTACTCTCCCTTCCCGTCAGAGTACTTCACCCACAACTGATAGGGTAGTCTTGGAACGTTGCCCACAGGCACCTGCACGCTGACGGACTCAACGTCCTGGATGGCGCGATAGTCACTGCCCCTCGTGCAGGAAAACAAAGCCAGGGCCAAAGGGCCTATTAATAATAAAAATCTCCTTGACATATAGTTCGACATTAAAAGGCTTCTTTCATTTCGTTAGTGTCTTTTTCCCCTTGACGACATATACTCCTCTTGTCTGAGGACGGTCGGTTATTATCTGTCCGCCGAGAGTGTAGATGAGACTGTCAGGGGCACTGGAGGCATGGATGTAGTCCATAGGGCTCTGCTCTTCCCAGAAAACAAGGCGTTCCATCCAATAATCCCACTTGTTGTCAACGGTTGCTATGGTGGACTTGGGCGAAAAGTCATCATTATAGAGTGAGAAATCGTCGGAGGTGCTGTTATTGACATTTGTGAACTCCCAGCTGAAACGCGTGCCCTGCTTCAGGGTATTCTCCAGTATAAGTTCGCGCTGGGCATCAGTTAGGTTTGCGAAGTTGTTGCCGTTGAAGGTCATGTGCTCCGAAATAGCCCAGTCGCGCCCCGTTTCGTTCTTTACCTGCCAGACGCGGTTGTAGGCTTTCTGGTTGATGGAACGCGTTTCCAAGTTCCATGTCCAGTTTATCTGAATGATATTGGCACAGGTCAAGGCACGCAGGAACTCTATGGGATTACCGTCGCGCAGGTACTGGACAGACTCATTGGCATCCAGATAATCCACTGCCACATAGGCGTTTTCTCCTGCAACCTGACGATAGGCCTCGGCATCCTCGTTCACCCATTTGGCCAGGAACTGGGCACGGAACTTGTTCCATGTCTCGTTCTTGACAAAGCTCTGTGGGATGGGGAAACTCTCGGGCATTTCCGATTGAGGGTCGGTGATTCCATTATCTTCTCGCCATTTGTTGTATTCCCTACGGGCATTCACGCTGTAGCAAATAGCTGTATTGCCCATGTATTGGGGTTCCACTGTCGTCTCAAAGTACAGAATCTTCCTTGTGTCAACACCACGAGCAAGGGAACGTATGTAGCGGTGCACGGCATTACGGTAACCCTCATGGTAAATGGAAACCACCTTCGTTCCGAAGCCGTACTCCGTGTCGTTAACCTTATTGCCTTTAGAATCTATGGCATACGCGTCAGGGTATCTCTTCCAGAATGGTTCGGGAATGTTTCCGCCGCCCACTGCATAAGTCTCTACGCTCAGGCAGGGATACATTCCACGCTTATAGACGGCGTTGATGATAGTCTTCAACGGAGTCAGTGAAACATCGATGAGCCCATCACCATTCGTGTCGAAGTGGTGCCAGTAGCAGTTCATCTCAACTGCATTGAAGTGCTTCTCTTTCAGGATGTCCAGTTTCTTAATCAGAGCGTTAACACTATTGGCATCGGCATAGTTGATGAGAGGCTTGGCGGCTTTCAGGAATACCCACTTGCCATCGTCGTAAAACTTGCCGTTATGGATGCTCCATTTTGTGTAGTCCATGGGCGTATCGCTGTCTTTGAACTGCGCTATTGCAGAAAGACTGATGCTAAACAGCATGCTCAAAAAAACAATTATCTTTCTCATTATACTATTTGAACCTTCTCTAATCCACATCGTAATAGAACTGGGCAGACTTATAGGCGGGCTGCGAGAGCAGGTGCCCCTGAAGCTGGCGCAGGCGCTGACGGGCCTCGGTCATAGGAGCAGTAAGTTCGACCTTCAGGATTATCTTGCGGATGTGCATCTGCTGAATACGTCCAACAGGCGGTGTGTCGGGTCCTAATACACGATTGCCAAAGACCTGGCGCATGAAGCGGGCTGCATCGGCAGCCAACTGGTCGAGCACCCGCTCATTGCGATGCTTCATATAGACGTAGATGAGACGGCAGAAGGGAGGAAAATGGAAAAGTTCTCGCTCCTGCATCTGTGCGCGATACATACCGGTGTAGTCATGACCGACAACTTGGTTGATGACTGGTTCCTGGCTATCCATCGTCTGCAGGATGACATGCCCCTGCACCTGGCGGCGTCCGGCCCGGCCGGCAACCTGAGCCATCATCTGGAAGGCGCGTTCGTAACTGCGGAAGTCGGGCTGGCTGAGCATCGTGCCGGCATTAAGGATGCCCACCAGCGAAACGTGCTGGAAGTCAAGTCCCTTGGTGACCATCTGTGTGCCCACCAAAATGTCGGTGGCACCCGTCTGGAAGTCGTGCAGAATCTGCTCATAGCTCTGGCGGGTGCGGGTGGTGTCCAAGTCCATACGGGCCACGCGGGCCTCGGGGAAAACATCGTGGATGTCATCCTCTATGCGCTCGGTGCCGTAACCGCGGTTGCGCAGTTCCCGGTTCTCGCAGTTGGGACAGACGGAGGGCAAGGGATAGGTGGCTCCGCAATAGTGGCAGGTGAGTGCGCGTGTAGAGCGGTGAATGGTGAGTGAAACGTCGCAGTTCTGGCAACGCGGCACCCACCCGCAGACGTGACACTCCATCATCGGAGCATAGCCCCGGCGGTTCTGGAACAGGATGATTTGCTGCCGATGGGCCAGGGCATCGCGCATCAGCGAAAGCAACTGTGGGCTGAACGGTCCCTTCATCAGTTTCTTGCGACGCAGCTCCTTGATATCCACCACTTCTATCTGAGGCAACTGTACATCGCCATAGCGGGTGCTCAGTGTGACGAGGCCGTACTTCCCTGACAGGGCGTTATGATAGCTCTCCAGGCTGGGCGTAGCCGTGCCCAAAAGGGTGCGGGCTCCGTTCTGTGCGGCCAGGATAAGGGCAGCATTGCGCCCGTGATAGCGAGGTGCGGGGTCTTGCTGCTTGAAGCTGGTTTCATGCTCCTCGTCGATAATGACCAGGCCTAATCGCTGAAAGGGCAGGAAGATACTGCTCCGCACACCGACGATAATATCATAAGGTTTATCAGAGAGCATCTTCTGATAGACTTCAACCCGTTCTGCATCGGGATAGCGCGAGTGATAGACTCCCAGGCGGTCGCCAAAGACTCGCTTCAGCCGCTGTGTCAGCTGCGTTGTGAGTACGATTTCAGGGAGCAGGTAGAGCACTTGCCGGCCTTGCTCGATAGCTTGTTGGATAAGGTGGATGTATATCTCGGTCTTGCCGCTGCTGGTTACGCCGTGAAGCAGGCAGACGCTATGTTGCTGCCACTGGACAAGAATCTGGTCAAAGGCCGCCTGCTGGGCAGGACTGAGGGGGCTGAGAGCCACCTGTTGGGGCAGCATTTGGCTGGAGAGCCGCCCTATGGGCTTCTGCCACAGCTCGAGCACGCCCTTCTTCAGTAAAGTCTGCAAAGCAGCAGGTGCGCAGCCCGTGGCCCGGAGCAGTTCCCTGCGGCTTACGTCCTTCAGCACAACCATATTCTGCAAGGCCAGAGCCGCTGAGAGGTGGCTGTCTTCTATATACTGTATTAGCAGTTTCTCCTGTAGTGGAGCACGCTTCAGGCCATCCAGGACTTGATTGATTTCCGCTTCGTCAAAGAAACGTTTGCTGAGACGTACACAGACCTCCACTTTGGGCTTGTACGTGTGGCGTACCTCCTCCTTCATCAGCAGGGCACCTTTCTCCAGAAGAGAACGAACTGGCGGCAGGATGCTGCGCAGGGACGTTTCCCGCTGCAACTCTGCAATAGTCTGTTCGCTCTTGACCATGAGGGCATCCAAAAGGCGCTGCTCCGAGGGCTTCAAGGCTTCCTCGGCCACATAGTCGGGACACAGCACGACACGGCTTTCGCTCTCCAGCTTCATGCCGCTGGGCATAGCGGCCTTATAGACCTCGCCCAGGGTGCAGAGGTAATAGTCGGCTATCCATCGCCAGAGGCGCATTTGGGCAGGCAGCACCACAGGGCGTTCGTCCAGTAGCTCGAGCACCTCTTTCACCGTATAGTCGGGCTTCTGCTGATGGATACTTATGACAACTGCACTATAGAACTTGCGGTTCCCGAAGGGTACAATAACGCGACTGCCCACTTGAACCAAGTGGGCTATCTGCTCGGGTAGTGCATAAGTGTATGCGTTATCTAGCGGGAGCGGCAGGATGACGTCGGCATATAGAAGCGCGGATGAATCAATGTTCAAAGTTCAATGTTCAAAGTTGAGCTATGCTCTTCGCCTGTCGCGACTCAGCAAAGCTCAAGTAAACTTGGCTCTACCTTCGCTGCTCCAGGCGTTCAAAGCCATTGTACATTATGCGTTGTCCTCAATCATCTTCTCTCCCTCCGGGCGCTGACGCGCGGTGTCGAAGCAGAGCTCTTTTCGGATGACTCGGTCTTGCCTGTGCGGCGCCGGCTGCTGCCCGAAGCAACAGTGGTTTGCCTGGCGGCTTTCTTGCTGACCTTGCGCAAGCCTTTTGCTTCCTCCACCTGCACGCTGTCTGTGCTGTCAGCCAACTCGTGGCCCCATACACCTTCCTCGAAGTCGCTCAGCTGCTTCTCAATTTTCAGCTGCTCGCGAACCATATCGGAGTCCGTCTGGCAATAGTTGGCCAGCATACGGCCCTGCAGGTTGTTCGTCTTGTATATCTTACCTTCGTAACGGTTCAGGGTGAAGTAGTCGTGAGCCGTCAGGTTCGAGACGTTGTTCAGGTTGCTTCCCATCATAGGCAGGCGGGTCAGGTAGGAGGCTATATCATCATATTTTACCCAGAAGAGCGGGTAGGGCGTAGCATCGGTTGAGAACTCGTCGGCACCGCGCATCAGGATGGGGCAGAGGGCTGTTACCTGAGTGCTGAATGTGCCTGTACGCTGGTCGAGGTAGGTGCTCTCCTTCAGATAGTAGCGCGTAGCCTCGGCACTGGGAATATCGCTGTCTGCAACGGTAATCTTTCCGTCCTTCTCTTCGTAATAAATGCTATAGCGGTCGAGCAGGTCCTTCACCGTCATCTTATCTTTCTCCTCGAACGACTCGTTGCCGTCCAGCTTATAGGTATATGCCGTAACGCGACCTGTAAGGATAAGGCGGAAGAGGTAGGTGAAGAGGTTCATCTGGCGTCCGTTGGGCTCCACGGGATAGTACATGGGCGCGTTCTTGTCGTCGAGCAGGTCGAGCTGGCGATAGATATCGCGCTTCCATACTACATCGTCCGGCATACCGGTTGCAGCGGGAAACTGCAGCGTGGCCCGATCCGTGCCCGAACTCTTCGTACTGGCAGTAGAAGTCCCCTTCTTCGCCGCAGCATTGCTGGTCGTAGTGCGTCGTTTTGCGGGCTGTGCGCTGGCAGTCATCCCCACCAGCATTGCAGCCATTATGAAAAGGAATATCTTTCTCATCTTTTGATTGTATTTATTCTGTTGTCCGTTGTCTATTTAATAATCACCTGCATGGCGCCGTCCAACGTACGTTCTAAACCATCGGGTCCGACGGCCTGCACATTAGTGATGAAGAAACGTTTGTTGCGAGCCAAGCCGCGAATCTGATTCCTCTGCTGGTCAGAGAAATTGGCGCCATTACTCTTGTAGGGCACAGCATTGCCCATTGCATCATAGAACACAGTCTCAAAGCCCTGAACCCGGAAGGCGATGTTCAGCAGGCCGTCGTCGATGGCGGCTCCTATTCCCTCGGCATTCATGAGGACTTGCTTGCTCAGGTCGCCACCCGTAAAGCGGTTCTCTCCGCCGTTTCCGTCGCCGTAGGCAATGAAGGGCTTGGGGTCGGGCAGCTTACGTACGCGGAACGTGAACTTGCCCATCTCCTGGCTGCGTCCCTCGTTCTGCGCCATTACCGTGATGACGGCCTCGCCGCCGGCACTCTCGGGCTTGGCGATGAAGTGTCCGTCGCCCTTTGGCGTCAGCGAGCCGCCTTTCATCGTGCAGCTGATCTTGTTGGTGGGAACACCTGGTACGCTGACACTCATTGGGTTTTCATAGCCGGCATAGAGGACGTTCATGATGTCGGCACTGACCGTTGCGCTGGGTGCCACAACGGTATATTTCTGCGTGAAGTCGCGGCGCACCGTCTCGCCCGATCCGTTCAGCATCTCGATATAGCCGTTCAGGGTGAAGTCGCCCGTGCTGTTGCATACGGTCTCGTAGAGTCCGTTCTCGCTCTTTATCTCCTTTCCGCCCACGTAGATGGTGGGTTTGCTGGTGGAGTCAACAGCAGCCATGATAATCTGGGCACTGAAGCGCCCGCCCCTGACTACCGTCTGAGAACTGGGAATGACGAAGGCGCTGAGCTGGTTCACGCGGATGTCCTTCACATCGACATTGCTGATAAGGTTGTGCAGCACTTCGCCCTCGGCATAGCGCACGCTGCTCTGGAGCTGCGTGAGCATCGTTACGGCAGCTGCGGTGGGCATATTCTCGAACATGTACTCCTGCCAGTTCTTGCCCAGCACTTTGCCTTTCAGGGGGACGTCGGTGTTCAGGTTGTCGCTGATGATGGTCTTCTTATCGTTGTCCGTAACCATCTTCACCACCTTCTCGCGGTAGCTGTTGATGGCATTCAGCAGTTCCTCTCCGCGTCCGGAGCCGGGTGCAAGCATCACCTGGGTGCTGGCTTCCAGGTCTTCGCGGTTCTTTATGCTGTCCACGCGCCCGTTCTTGCCGTCGCTCTTCTTCACGATAGCTTCCTTCAGTTCTTCGGCCAGGTTGTATAGTGAATCACTGATGCCCCTGACGTACTGCGCCTTGTCATACCACTCCTTCACTTTCTGCGGGTTGGTCTTCATCTGCTGGTCGAAGGTGGCGTATATGCCCTGGTTGACCAGGTTGGCATTCTGCGTCGTGCGGTTCAGGCTCTCCGACACCAATGAGAAACCGTTCAGTACGTCGCTTGACACGTTAAGTGCCAGCATAGCCATCAGCACAACGTACATCAGGTTAATCATCTTCTGACGGGGCGATATTCTTTTCTTTCTTATTGGCATTGTTCTAACTTTGAACTTTTGAACTTTAAACTTTGACCTTCGGTAGAGCCTGCTCTCGCTTGGTATAGCTGAAACAAGTTTCGCTCTATCCTCGCTTAATCGCAGCCTTAAACCTTCTATGCTTCCTGCTGGGGAGCTGCAGCCGCTGCGGCACCGCCCATATTAACGGTAAGTGCCTGAATCATACGGCCATAGACGTTGTTGAGTTCCTCTATCTGCTTAGCCATACGGCGTGTCTGCTCGTCGATCTGCTCAATGGTGCTCACCTGCTTGCTGATGTTACGCAGCTGCAGCTCGTAAACTGTGGCGATGCCCGTGAGAGTGCGGTTCAGGTTCTCCATCTCCTCGCTGTCGGTACTCATTCGGGCGGCCTGAATCTTCACGCGTTCGAGCACCTCGGTCAGTTCCTTCAGTTCCTTTGCATAGTTCTCCACAGCCTCCTCGATGGCCTTGGGGTCGGTGGCCTTTATGCTGCTGGGGTCAATGCCAGCACCGCTGCCTCCATTCAGCTGACTCAGTGCCAGCTGGGCCTCTGCGGCTGCCTGTCCTGCTGCAGCCAGGTTGGCTGCGGCTGCACTCAGGCCGGCGCCTGCGGCCAGAGCATCGGGATCGATATTGGCACCTGCGGGCAATACACCGCCGCCAATGACTCCGCCACCCACAACGCCACCGCTTACTACCGGGCCACTCACTACCGGGCCGCTTACAACGGGACCGCTTACTACCGGGCTGCCAACGACAGTTGCACCCTCGGCAGGCACGCCGCCACCGATGACGATGGGGCCCTGAGGCACCTCGGCGCCCTCGGGCAGGGGCGTACCGCCACCAGTCACTACAACGGTCTGACCGCCGCCACCTACTGCGCCTTCGTTACTGGGCACTTTCTCATAGGTCTTCTCGAATCCGGAGATGAAGAAGACGAATACCTCGGTGCCCATTCCGATGAAGAGCATGAGGTTGGCGCCTGGAATGTGCGTCAGCTTGAACAGGGTACCCAGAATAACGACTGCAGCACCCCAGCTGTAGGCATAGTTCATAAATACTTGGCCGGACGGAGAGTCCATCCACTTCTGCAATTTTGCTATAGGATTCATAATTATGTTCAGTTTTCGTTATTATTTCTCTTTCGGGATTTCGATATTTCGATTTCTTATCTTCTTGTCTTCTTGGCGCTTACCGAGGGTGCCTTGCTCCGTCCGCCGCCGCCCTTGACGGCTCCGCCCTTGTCGTTGACCATAGTGCGCACGCAGCGGAAACCGATGTAGCAGCGGGGCTGGTTCTGGTATTCATAGGAGCGCCAGGCGCTGCGTATCATGCTCTCGGGGTCTTTCCACGAGCCTCCGCGCACGCTCTTCTTCTTCAGTCGGTAGGGGTCTTCCTTTGCTGCATTGTAGCGCAGTTCGGGATTCATGTCGCTCATGCCTTCCACTCCGGCTTCGGTATATACGGTGCTTGTCCACTCGGCCACGTTGCCTGCCATATCGTAGAGCCCGTTGCTGTTGGCGCTGAATATGCCGCACTTGCTGGTAATGAGGCTGCCGTCCATAGTGTAGTTACCGCGGTCGGGCTTGAAGTTGGCATAGTAGCAGCCCTTGTCGCTCTTCACCTCCAGCTGTTCCCAGGGGAAGGGGGTGCCCTCCTTGCCGCGGGCGGCGAACTCCCATTCTATCTCGCTGGGCAGTCGGTAGCGCTGTATCTGCTTGGCGTATCCGCCCAGGCCCCTCAGCAGGAACTCGGTGCGCCAGGCGCAGAAGGCATTGGCCTGCTCCCAGGTGACGCCCACCACGGGATAGTCGTCGTAGGCGGGGTTGTTGAAGTAGAGTTTCAGGTAGCGCTCGTTGTCGGCATTTGGGAAGTCGTTTACCCAGCAGGTTGTGTCGGGGAAGATGTTCACGATATAGGTGTTCAGGAAGTCCCAGGGCCCTGTGAGCGGGCGCGTGATGGTCTGGCGCACAATCTTGCCCTCGTCGTCGATCCAGGCTGTGTCCTTGCTTATCATCACCTGCTCGCGATTCACCTCATGGTCGGTATTCAGGTCGCGCTCCTCGGGGTTCAGGCGGTAGCGGCGCAGGGCGGCAGAGGCATAGTCGTAGATCTCGTAGCGATAGTTCATTTGGCTGGCATCGAGCATACGGGTGCCGTCGATGGGGTGCGTCACATAGACGCTCTCGATGGCCCGACGCTCGTCTTCGTTGGCTTTGCGCCAGGGGATGGGCTTGCTCCAGTTGAGGTGGGGCGGAATGAGGTTGCCGTCCTCGTCCTCTTCTTCCTCTGTCTTGTAGGTCTCATCGCCGCCGTAAGCGGGGTCGGCCAGGCGTTCGCGGATGATGCTGTCGCGCACCCAGTTTACGAACTGGCGATACTTGGCATTGCTCACTTCCTGTTCGTCCATCCAGAAGCCGTCAACGCTGATGTCGCGGGTGGGGAACTCGGTGCCCCACAGGGTGTCGTTCTTCTCCAGGCCCACCTTGAGCGAGCCCTTGTGAACGGCTGTCATGCCGTAGGGGGTAGGTTCGTTGTAGGCCGAGCCGCGAACGCCCGTCAGCTCTCCGCCCGTAGCATTGGCCGACGAACTGCCCATGCAGGAGGTTAGCATAAACGGCAGGAACAGCAAGACCCACCCCAGCCCTCCCGTGCAGGAGGAGAGTGATATGTTTTGCCTATTCATAATCTTTTCTTTATTCATCTATATTGTGTTATAAATTCTTCTCGTTTCGTTCCCTTCCCCTGCCGCTGGGGGGGGGAGGGTGGCCCCGTTGCTTTATAGCAGGCGCACGCTCTTGTGCAGGTTCTTGCCTTTCTTGAAAAGGTCCAGGTCGGTTTGGTATCCCACCAGAATCTCGTGCGTGCCGTGCAGGGCCCCGATGCCAGTGGTGTACATCTCGTAGGAGTAGCCGATGTTGAGGCCGTGGAAGTCGAATCCCAGCATGAGGCCTACGCTGTTGGTGGGGCTGTACATGAGTCCGCCGTAGAGCTTATGCTTCTGGCCGTCGTAGGTGAGGCGGGCGCACACATCGGCGCGCCATTGCTGGAAGTCGCTTCGCACCATAGCGTGGGTGCTCAGGGCATACTGCGGATGGCGGAACTTCAGCTTGTATCCGCCCATTGCATGGAAGGTGGGATCTACGCTCACCTTGTAGAGCTTGTCGTCGCCCATCGTCATCGAGGGGCCCAGGCAATGCATTGCGCTCACTCCGGCATACCACAGGTCTTTGTAGGTGTATCGCAGGCCTGCGTCCAGGTCGAAGGCTGTGCCCTTCACCTCGCTGGTGGCGAACGAGGGGTCGCTGGCATCGATGACGTCCAGCTTCGTCCCGTCGAAGCCCTCCTGTATGAGGGCCGCCCGCGCTCCGATGCTTATCCTGCCTCCGAGCAGCTTGCGGTGGTAGGCATACTGGGCATAGAACTTGTTGGTGCTGAAGAGCGCCGCCTTGTCGTTGAGGAAGCCTACGCCAGCCCCGTGATCGGGGCCCAGGAAGAAGACCGGCAGGTCGGCCGAGAGGAACATCGTGGCCGGCGCTCCCTCGAAGCCCACCATCTGCATGCTGTAGGCTCCCTGCACGTTCAGCAGCCCGTCGATGCCCGCCGCTGCGGGGTTATAGAAGGACTGCAGCGCCCAGGAATTGGTGAACGCCACATCAAACTGTGCCCTTGCTCCCAAGGCCACAAAGAGCGTCCCTATCCAGAGCAGTTTTCTCATTCTGCCTAAAATAACGTGCTCCGCGCGCCTTTTATTGTATGGAAGGGGCATTTTTCTTTCCATAATATGATTTTTTATCGTTTTTGGGGTCTCAATAGTGGTTGTACGGCTCTATTTTTCATGCCTTGCGGAGGCTCCACGGGCTCACCCCTTGCGATACCCGCTCGAGGTGAATACGGCCACCAGCCGGCCCTCCTCGTCGGTGAGCCGTACCTCGGCAAAGGGCAGGCGGTGATGATTCACCAGCTCGGTGGCTTCGGCATAGACGTAGCCCTGGCGCACGGCGCGCAGGTAGGTGATGTTCGAACTGGTGGAGAAGGTGAGTACCTCGTGGCTGTTCACCGCTGCTGCAAAGGCTAGGTCGGCCAGGGTGAACAGGGCGCCGCCCTGGCAGATGCCGCCTCCGTTGAGGTGGTTCTCGGGCGTCACCAGCATGCGGGCCCTTGCATAGCCCTCCCTGATTTCCAGCAATTCGGCACCGGCAAGCGCTGCAAACCGGTCGTTCTCGAAAAAGGCCATCATATCCATAAATATCCTTGCTTCTTGTTGTTTCCTGAGTTTTGCGATGCAAATGTACGAAGAAGTCTTCGAAGTTCCAAATTATTTTGGACTTTTTCATTCCCGGGAAATGTTCCCGGCTGCCTGCTTACAGGTTGCAGCTGCCTGCGGAAAGAATTCCCGCTGCCCACGGAAAGAGTTCCTTTTGCCCGCGGAAATCGCTCCGGCTACCCGCGGAAAGAGTTTTGGCTGCCTGTGAAAAAAGTTCCTCTTGCCCCGGGGAAAAGGTTCCTCTTGCCCGAGGAAAAAGTTGCCGAAGCCCCGGGAAATTTATGTTTCACGACGTGAAACGTATATTTCACGTCGAGAGACGTACGTTTCACGTCGAGAGACGTATATTTCGCGTCGTGAAACATAAAATGCTCCCCATGCCCGGAACTTTTCCCTCGCCGGGGTGCAACTTGTTCTTTTCGGTCAGAAAACAGTTGTTACATCGCAATGCCTGAGAATTACTCATAAAAACAACACAAATAGTTTCATTTTTCAAGTATTTGTTCCCTTTTCCTGTGAGTTTTTTCCCAAATCGTATTTAAAAAGTCCCAATTTGCATTTTTTTAGGGCAAGTTCTTGCGGGAACAAAAAAAATGCGATATATTTGCAGCTGAAAGTGCGTGTTTATACGCGTACATATAATAATAATAATTTGAGTACTTTTAAACCAATTTCATTACTAAACAAAATCAACGCACATGAAAAGGAACATTCTACGTGTTTTTGCATTTCTCCCGCTACTCTTTGCCGGGATAAATGCCTGGGCTCTTTCCGCCAGGGCGGATGGAACCTATGTGATCAAGAACGCTGCAGATCTGTATGCGTTTGCGCAGTTAGTTAATGCCGGCAACTACGGAGCCAATGCCGTGGTAACTGCAGATATTGACTATACTGCCTATGGTACTAAGGGCGACGGCCTGATTGGCGGAACCGAAGACAATACTGCCTTCACCGGTTCTTTCGACGCCCAGAATCACAAGATTACCATTGCCACTAACCTGGACCGCAACGAATGCGGCCGCGGCGAGGGTATGGGCGGACTCTTCGGCCGTATCGGCGAGGGTTCCAAGATCAGCAACCTGTGGCTCGACGGTACGCTGACCGGTAACGGTCACCGCATGTCCGGCCTCTGTCAGAACGCTTTCGGAACGACCCTGACCAACATACTGGTCAGCGTGGACATCATCTCCACTTGGGCCAACAACGACAGCGACCTGGCATCCGGCGGTATCCTGGGTCAGGCCGAGAAGACCAACTATCTGAAGAACGTGGTCTTCG
>CAMJQA010000081.1 GCA_946407895.1 uncultured Prevotellaceae bacterium | reverse complement strand
CAAAAATTATTTTGAAAATTAAACTATGCAGCTGAGTATTTACAGGTCACGCAGAAAGCGCAGAACCGATGGAGCAGTGAGAGCAGAGCCAAATGCATTTGGGCTATGCCGAGTCGTGACAGAGGAAGACAAATGTCAAATACGCAGAAAGAGAAATTGTAGCTTGATGTGATGATGAAGCTAGACGCTTCTTTGTGATTATGAGGTCTTGGAGATTGTGAGCAAGCTCTCATCGTCCAGGCCTCTTAAATCACTGGCTGATAGCCTTTTCATCACAGCAAGGAGGATTATATTCTCATTTACTCAAAGCGTTCAACCAAGGGGTGGGAATCACGTCATCATAGATTGTGAGTGGGTTCTCATCATGTCCTCTCCTTACTGAGAGGGGCACATCCTCAGAGGGGACGGAGGACACTGAGATATAGGGGTTAGGTGGGGAGTTTTACTCTGCGACGGTGGGGGTCATGGAAGGGGGTTTTGGCCTTGGGGGTGGCGCCTTCGCGGATGGCGTGATAGAACTGGCGGATGGCGTGGTCCTCGGGGATGAGGGTAGCCTCGTCCCACGCGGTGAGGTAGGCGTCGATGGTGCGGCGCAGGGCATCGGTGGGTTCGCTGAACGCGTAGAGGAGGATGCAGAGGTAACAGAGGAGCTGCTTGTCGATGACCCGCTTGAGGAGGGTCTGCGCGAGCTGGATGAGACGCACGGTGTCGAGGCCATACCAGGGACAGAAGTACTGGGCAAGGAGGGCGGTGACGAGGAGCTCGGCAAGTTCGTTGACGCGACGTCCGGAGCACCGGATATCGCGGGGATAGGTGGCGGTGATGTGCCGGAGGATGTGGCGACTGACACTGGGTGCCTCGCTCAGCAGGGCGGTATAGCCGGAGAGGGTGTGAGGCTGGGTGTCGTCGGTGATCTCGTGCCAGCACCTCATGCGGAACATCATCTGGCCCACGGGGTCGAGGGCATTGGAGGGCATGCCGCACGGGGCGGACTGACCACCCGACTGCCCCACGGGCTGCTGGAGCCCGACCTGGCTGACGCAGGCGGAGGGGATATAGCGCGTGACGATACGGGCCACTCCGGGCAGCTCCACCACGAGGCAGGTCTGGTTGGAGACGCGGGCCTGGCGGCCCCATACGCCTTGGTAGTCGCCAGAGGTGGCGACATAGATATGTTCGTCGCGGTAGTGTATGTACTCATCGCTCACCCGACGGGCTGCCCCGGGGTCGGCCGTGACGGCCCGGATGAGGTTCATCATAGCCCCATAGTCGGCATAGGAGGGCTGGGGGGCAGCCCCTGCCTGGCCCGGCTCGTCATAGAGGAGGGTGAGGAAGCGGGTGTGGGGTATGCGGGTGACATACTGGCGTACCAGTTCCTCGGTGCAATAGACGAAGAGGAGGCCGGGGATGAGTGTGTCGAGCACCCGTTTGGTGGTCTCCCCGAAGGGTTTCTCCACATAGTGGAGGGCACAATAGGCCACGCTGTCGCGCCCATCGGTGGAGATATACTCGAGGGCCTTGAGCTCCTGGCCGCAGGCGGCACGCAGTATCCACCACCGCTTGCCGGGCTCGGGAAGCGAGGCGGCAAGGGCCTCCAGGCGCGTGGGCACGGTGCCCACCAGCGCTGACAGGTTCATGGCGCGGCCTGTCATGGCCTGGATGTTATGGAGTGTACTCATAACACGGAATATTTATTGAACACAAATCGCACAAATTGTCACGAATGTTATTTTGTCACGCAGAAAGCGCAGAAATCGCAGAGAGGGTCGTCCTTACGTCCTCAAAATTAAAGCAAAAATTATTTTGAAAATTAAACTATGCAGCTGAGTATTTACAGGTCACGCAGAAATGAAAGAAATCGCAGAAAGTTTTTTTCAATCTATGAGGACGTGATACGTTTCTTTTCGAGAACCATGTGCTTCGAGTATATGACAATACTTGTAAGCAAGCTTCCAGATATTCTCATTTACTCAAAGCAAACAACCAAAGGTTGGAAATCACGTCATCAAAGATTGTGAGCGAAATCCCATCGCCCAAGCCTCTTTAATCACCGGTCATTTGACCTTGCATCACAACAAGGAGGATTATATTCTCATTTACTCAAAGCAATCAACCATAGGTTGGGAATCACGGCCTCATAGATTGTGAGTGGGTTCTCATCGTCCTGGACTGAGGCACGGGGTGATAGCCATTTCATCACAGAGATGTTATTTGCTGAGAATATGGGGCGGCACTTCGATATAGGCGCAGCCCAGTTCCTTGACGCGCACCCCGATGCACATGGCGTTACGCCCCTGGATGCGTATGATATTGGCGGTGTAATTGTAGTTGCCGAGATGGATGCTCACCTCCTGGCCCACCTTGAAGCCGGAGGGCACGAAGCTGACGGGGTAGTCACCCTGACCGGTCAGGCTCTTGAGGCGCAGCACCTCCTGGTCGGTGAGCACGGCATACTGACGCAGCTCGCTGGAGGTAGCACGGTTGAGCATATAGCCCTTGACGAACATGAGGGAGAGGAGCTTCTCGCGCTCCCAGTCGTTGACATGGACGAAGATGTACTGGGTGATGATGACACGCTGTATCTTCTTTTTCTTCTTGCGTTCCCCGTTCTTCCAGAAACGTACCTCCTCCTGCGTCACGGCAAATGCCTCGTAGTCAAGGGCGAGGATCTTCTGGCACGATGACTTCTCGGTGTTGGGCAGCACCCGTGCGATGAGCCACTTACGGACGGCGGGATCGGACTGGCTGTTCTTGCTTTTTGGCACGCCTACGGCGCCGCCAGTGCCCACCACTGGTGTTATTTTTGGATTTATTGACGTCGCTTCAGACATGTAGTGTCCTGTCGATTATCATAATTCCGGCTCTCTTTTCACATAAGAGAGCCACTTTTTCGTGGGCAAAGGTAAGAATTTATTTTAATATAGTCATATATCGTCAAATAAATTTTCCTATTTTGCTCATTTTTTTGCTTTTGAGGCCTGATAAAGGCTAATACCAATGGATAAATGATTTCTTTTTAACGTATAATGACCATTAATGGGACGTTAATTTTTCGTTAATTTTTTGTCACTGCATGCTTCTATTTGGCCACGCAACAAATGATTGAAGTATCTGAAAACCTTTTTTGAACACGAATTGAACAAATCTTCACGAATTATGTTTAGGTCACGCAGAACCGAGCGAACGGTTATAGGTTATAGGTTATAGGTTCTCTATATGAGATTTTCCGAGTCGTGACAGAGGAAGACGAAAGTCAAATACGCAGATTATTAATAAAGATTGGGTCGTCCTTACGTCCTCAAAATTGAAACAAAAATTAATAATAAAATTATAATAGGTTCACAGAGTGCGCAAAGTTTTTTCAATCTATGAGGACGTGATACGTTCCTCTTCGAGAACCTTGTGCTTCGAGTATATGATAATACTTGTAAGCAAGCTTCCAGATATTCTCATCTACTCAAATCACTCAACCAAGGGTTGGGAATCACGGCCTCATAGATTGTGAGCAAGCTCTCATCGCCCAGGCCTCTTTACTCACGGGCTGATAGCCTTGCATCACAACAAGGAACTTTATATTCATCTGAGAATAAGATTGGTCGCGACGTTGACTATCGTCGACCTCAGACGCGACTCGGCATCACTCAAATTCATTTGGTGCGGCTCTCGCTGCTCTTCATGTTTTGCGAATGGCAAGCATCGACAACGGTGACGGTGTCGCCATCGCAGGTGTAGGCGAAGTACCACTTGTTGGTGTGGGCCATGTGGAATCCTGTCCAACAGCTCAGAGTTGGCTCGCGGCGCAGGAGTCCGTTCTCAATACGGAACATCGAATCAATGGCATCATCGATATTCTTGTGCATCAACTCTTTGGAGTAGGTATGCCTGTATTTTTTTGCGACATTGTAGTAGAAAGAGGCTATCTTTCGACGCGCAAGTGGCCTGATTTTATACCTGTGCACCATCATGCCTCGGCATAAACCTCTTCTATCATCTTATGCAAATCAGCCCTGAAGGTCTCAAGGTCAATAGCCTCGCCGTCTTCCGCCTCTATCTGCGAAGGCTTGAGCAGCAGCTCCGGGTCTTGCTCGATGGTATGCCACAGGCCCTCTTGCGTTGCTTCGCTCCGCGAGGCTTTCCGATCACGCTCCTCACGCATCTGTTGTATGCGGAGATCAACCAGTTCCTGCGCCCAGAGGCGAATTGCGGCCGTGCTGTCCAGTTCGGGACGCATATCGCGAAGCGCTGCCTCATCGACATTTATACTTACCATGCACATAGCTCAAATCGTTTTGTGTTTATTCGACTGCAAATGTACAACTTTTATTCCAAATATGTGGAGTTTATGTTGCTTTTTAACATTTCATTAAGGGTTTAGCTCAATTGTTCCACAGAGGACACAGAGATTTTTTTCGAACACGAATCACACAAATCTTCACTAATTGTATTTAGGTCACGCAGATATACGCAGAAATCGCAGAAAGGGTCGTCCTTACGTCCTCAAAATCGAAACAAAAATTCAACACAAAATTATATAAAATTATGATTGCCTCTTTTTTTGAGGATGTGAGCCTGTGGCTTTGATGCTGCGAATGCTCTAACTTCCTTGTGAGCGAGCTCTCAGATAAGTTGGCTCATTCTCATCATCTCCTCTCCTTACAGAGGGGGTACATCCTCAATGGTGAAAAGGGAGGCGGAGCGGCCAAGGGCATGTTACATCCCATATTTCAGATCTTTGATGGCTTTGCCATCTGACCAAGCCGTTGGATGGGAATCAGGGCTTCAAGATTACCAGATGCTGGAGACGGTATCCACATGGAGGTTGCGGATTGTGGTCTCGCGGCCCCAGAACTGGAGGCCATCGTGGTTATCGGTGAGGTGACGCTCGAGGGAATAGCTGTAACGACCGCCATCCACGAAGACTTCTACACTGGTGCGGTCGATGTAGATATCCAGGTCGAGATCGAGGCTGCCGGGAGTGAGCGGTGAATAGAACTGTCCGTTGAGGGTGTTCTGATTCAGGTCGTAATCCACGATATTCTGTCCGTTGAGACGCAGGCCGGCACTGGTGGCATAGCTGAGGGAGAGACGCACCTGGAGGTGGAGGCCCGACTGGTACGGCAAGGCACGCAGGTGTTCGTTGGCCTGCTGCTCGGTGAGGTCGGACTGGGCGGTGAACAGGCTATGGAGGAGGCTCTGCACCTCGCGCACGGGCTGGCTGAAGAGGCGTGGCCCGTCGGGCGTAGTGCGGAGGGTGAGCTCGGTGGGCAAGAGCATCATACCATTGAAGGGCATGCCGGGATGTGCTATGCGCCCCCACCCTATCTGTATGCGCCGCCCGTCGGGGGTGCCGGTGATGGTTTGGGCAGCATAGATGGAGCCCGTGGCATAGCGATACTTACCCGCCACGGGGGTGAAGACACGTCCGTCGAAGTGCCCGAGCATATAGGTGCCCGATGCCCCGTACATGACCCACAGGGTATGCGAGGGATTACCATCGACGGGCAGTTCGAACAGGTCGGGGCACTCCCAGAAGCCCGTGACATGACTCTGGTAGGTCCAGTCGCGCAGGTTGGACGAGGTGTAGATGGAATGTCCGTTGCGTTCGTTGAGCACCATGACCCAATGTGAGCCGGGTGCGTACCACAGCAGGCGCGGGTCGCGTGTGTCATGCGACTGCCACTGCTGGTGACTGTCGATGACAGGTTGGCCTCCCTGGTACTTATGGAGCGTACGTCCGTGGTCGAGGCTATAGGCGATGCACTGGGTCTCCCATGCCCCGTCGTTGGTATAGGCAAAGACCATAGGCGTCTGTATGCCCTGCTGCCCCTTCACCTTAGCAGCGAAACCACTGGTGTTATCATAATCGACAACGGCAGATCCTGAGAACATCGTGCCCAGGGCATCGGGATAGAGGACATCGCCCAGCTCCTGCCAGTGGAGGAGGTCGCGACTGACGGCATGGCCCCAGTGCATATTGCCCCACTCGCGCTCGTAGGGGTTGTGCTGGTAGTAGAGATGGTACTCGCCATCGTACCACACCAGTCCATTAGGGTCGTTTATCCATCCCCGCCGGGTGGTGAAGTGGAACTGTGGACGGTTGGGTTCGTGATACATTGCTGACTGGCCCACGATGGTATCCGCCTGGAAGACGCGGCTGAGTGCCTCAGCGGGTCCGTCGTAAACGAGGCGGAGCGAACGACCCTGATAGGCTGAGAGGTCCTTGAACACCCAATAATCGGGACTGCCCGGTGCCAGGCGTGCCTCTACGGACAGGGTGTCCATGCCCTTGGAGAGGAAGGTAAGGCGGTGGCGTTCGGTCTGGTGTGAGACGGGGATGTTGAGGTAGCGGCTCTTCACCTTTAATGTCAGTTCGGATGACTGGGATGTAAGGGAGATGAAAGTGGAGAGGAGAAAGAGGGGAAGGGGGTTCATTGGAGAGGTTATGGGTTATGGGTTATGGGTTATAGGTTATAGGTTATGGGTTCTTCGACTAGCGAAGCGGCAGAGCCGAGCGATGGGTTATGGGTTATGGGGGAGAGGTTATGGGTTATGGGTTATAGGTTATAGGTTATAGGTTATGGGTTATGGGTTATGGGTTATAGGTTATGGGTTATAGGCTATGGGGGAGAGGTTATGGGGGAGAGGTTATGGGTTATGGGTTATAGGTTATGGGTTATGGGTTATGGGTTATGGGTTATAGGTTATGGGGGAAAGGAGGACGGTTTGTGTTATTTAGGAGCGAATTTCGCAATCCTGATAGCATTTTAGCAACTACGACAAACTGAGACTTAATATCCAACACTTCACATTCAGAGATATACCCTAAATCAGAAGCAGTAATTAACTCACTGTATGCTTCCATCAAAGAGCCATAGGCAATATCAATAAAGTGTGCCTTGTCTTTTTGATGGATTCTTCCACTTCCCTCGGCAATATTTGCACTTATTGATACTGCGGCTCGACGTATCTGGCTGCTCAGCGCAAAGTTTTCTATCGCCGGAAGTTTATTTACAAGAACATAAATATCCTTAACCAACTGCCTCGTTAATTGGTAAACCTTAAGGCCCTCGAAGGAGAAATCGTGATTATCCATTTTTGTTATAGGTTATGGGTTATGGGTTATAGGGATGAGGTTATAGGTTATAGGTTATAGGTTATGGGTTATGGGTTATGGGTTATAGGTTATAGGTTCTTCGACTAGCGAAGCGGCAGAGCCGAGCGATGGGTTAGCGGTTATAGGTTATGGGTTATGGGTTATGGGGGAGAGGTTATGTGCCGTCGGGGATTTTGGTGCCGCAATGTGAGCAGTAGTGGGCATTCTTGGGGAGGGGGGCACCACACTCGGGGCACTTATTGGCGGGGGCCTTACCACGATTATGGTCGTGTATGAACTGGGCACTGACGATACCCGTGGGGACTGCCATGATGGTGTAACCGAGGAGCATGACGATGGCACTGAGGAAACGGCCCAGCGGCGTAACTGGTGCTATGTCGCCATAACCGACCGTGGTCATGGTGACCACTGCCCAATAGATGCTGCTGGGAATGTCCTTGAACTCCGTGCCGGGTCGGTTGCCCTCGACCATATACATAAGGGTACCCAGGGAGATGACCATGAGCACCACGAATAGGAAGAAGACCAGGATCTTGCGGCTGCTAACCATGAGAGAGCGCATGAGATTGTCGCCCTCCTCGAGGAAGCTGAAAAGCTTAAACACACGGAACACACGGATAAGCCGGAAGGTGCGGACAACCATGAGGTAACGGACAGGACCGAAGATCCATCCGATGTAGAGGGGCAGGGTGCTGAGCAGATCGACCACGCCAAAGAAACTGAAGGCATACTCGCGGGGGCGTGGCGAGCAGTAGAGGCGGCACACATACTCGAGGGTGAAGAAGAAGGTGAACACATACTCGAGCACGGTGAACACCGTCTTGGCTATGGGCGGCAGGCCCTGTATGCTCTCGACCACCACGACCAGGATGCTGAGCAGGATGGCCCACAGGAGGGTGACATCGAAGAGCTTGCCCAGAGGTGTATCGCTCTGGAAGATAATGACATAGAGGCGGCGCTTCAGCTCCACGTTACGCATGAGCCGAAGCCACCAGGCCTTTATGTTGCGGAATGTCTTCAAAACAGTGTATTCTCGATGATGCGGCCCATCTGCCATACGCAGCGAACCTTGAGTTTATCGTCCAGGATGAGTATGTCGGCATCCTTGCCGCGAGCCAAGGCGCCCTTGCGGTCGTGCACGCCCATGATATGAGCCGGCGTCTCGCTGGCCATACGAACAGCATCCTCGAGAGGCACCTCAGCCTCCTGCACCATAGTGCGGATAAGGCGGTCGGTAGTGGCGATGGAGCCTGCCAGAGCGGTACGGTCGGCCAGTTTGCATACGCCATCCTCGATGATGACACGCGGGTCGAAGGCCTGAGCTTCGGGTGGTGCGGCAGCCACAGCCAGCGCATCGGAGATGAGTGCCATACGCTCTACGCCCTTTATCTTATAAGCCATGCGCAGGATGGTGGGCGGCACGTGAATGCCATCGGCTATGCACTCGATGGTCATATCGTCGATGAGATAGACACTCTCGACCGTACCCTCGTACTTATAGCCCTGCTTATTGTGGAAGCCAGGCATGGCATTGTAGAAATGCGTGACGTGTGTGTAGCCAGCCTCGTAGGCAGCCCGCACATCGCTATGCTCGGCCGCTGTATGTGCGATGCTGGGCAGGATGCCCTTCTCGGCACAGAACTTACCGAACTGGAGTGCCCCGGGCAGTTCGGGTGCAGCATCCCAGCGTGCCAGGCACGGTGCCTTCTCCACGATGGGAATATACTCATTGGGGTCGGGGTTCTTGATCCACTCGGGCACCTGGGCGCCCGCCTTTGAGGGGTTGAGGTAGGGCCCTTCGAGATGCAGGCCCAGGATGGGCGAGTTCTTGTCCTCCATAAGCTTGTTGCACGCCTCTACGGCAGCCTCTATCATAGGCATTGTGCTGCTGCTCAGCGTGGGGAATATGCTGGTTGTGCCATGCTTGGCATGGGCAGCCACCGCCACCTGGAAGGCCTCCTCGGTACCCTCCTGGAAGTCGCGTCCGCCACCGCCGTGAACGTGCATCTCGACACCGCCCGGCACCACGCACATCCCCTTGGCATCCACCAGTTCAGCACCGATGACTGCCAGGTCGCAATTCGTTACCTCGAGTATCTTGCTGTCGCGCAAGATCACACTACCGTCCTTGAGCCATCCCTGTGGCGTCAGGATCTTACCATTTATTATCTGTGTTAACATAGTTCTGGTTAATATTTTTTCATCCTATATCCATATTCTAACTAACGTTCTCTGTTTCGACTACACCCCCACTCCGTTTTTGCTGAAAGGCCTTTGATTTTTTGCGGGAAGGCCTTTGCGCAAAATTTTGAAGGCCTTTGCGTAAAAAGGGCCTCCCGAGAGCGGGCCTCGGGGAGGAGGGGGAAGGAGCCTATACCATAGCGTAAACAATGTCCATAATTTTCTTACCTATCTCATCGGCAGCCTCCATGGTGGACGCCTCGCTATAGACGCGTATGATGGGCTCGGTATTGCTCTTGCGCAGATGCACCCACTTGTCGGGGAAGTCAATCTTTACACCATCGATATCATTCACCTCCTCGTTGCTATACATCTCCTTCACCCTGCGCAGGATGGCATCCACGTCGGTATCGGGTGTCAGGTCGATGCGGTTCTTGGCAATGAAGTATGGCGGATAGGTAGCACGGAGCTGGCTGGCGGTGAGCCCCCGCTTAGCCAGGTAGGTGAGGATGAGCGCAATGCCCACCAGCGCATCACGCCCATAGTGAGCGGCGGGATAGATGACACCGCCATTACCCTCGCCACCGATGACAGCGCCCGTCTCCTTCATCTTGGTCACCACATTGACCTCGCCCACCGCAGCGGCATTGTACTGCTGGCCGTAGCGACGTGTGACATCGCGCAGGGCACGCGTGCTGCTGAGGTTGCTGACGGTATTGCCGGGCGTATGCTGCAGGATGTAGTCGGCCACCGTGACGAGCGTATATTCCTCGCCATACATCGTGCCGTCCTCGCAGAAGAGAGCCAGACGGTCTACGTCGGGGTCAACGACAAAGGCTATGTCATGTCCGCCCTGCTGCATGAGCGCCTTGATGTCGCCCAGGTTCTTCTCGAGCGGTTCGGGGTTATGCTGGAAATCGCCTGTAGGCTCGGTGAAGAGGCCCGTTACGTGGCTTACCCCAAGCTGCTGCAGGAGCTTAGGCAGGATGATGCCTCCCACGCTGTTGACCGCATCGAAGGCCACACGGAAATCAGCCTTTCGTATAGCCTCCACGTCAACAAGGTCGAGACCCAGCACCAGGTCGATATGCTTCTGGTCGTAGGTATTATCCTCGATGTAGTGTCCCAGATGATCGACATCGGCATACTCGAAATCCTCAGCCTCGGCTATGCGCAGAACCTCGTTACCCTCCTGTGCATTAAGGAACTCGCCCCGCTCGTTGAGCAGCTTCAGGGCATTCCACATACGCGGGTTGTGGCTGGCCGTGATGATGATGCCGCCACAGGCGCCCTCCATGGTTACGGCCACCTCGGTGGTGGGAGTGGAGGCCAGTCCGATGTTGACCACATCGAATCCCATGCCCATGAGCGTGCCGCAAACCACGTTCTTGACCATCTCGCCAGAGATGCGAGCATCGCGTCCGACCACAATCTTATTGCTCTGGACCTTTGTGTTACGCCTGATGAGGGTGGCGTAGGCAGAAGTGAACTTAACGATATCCAGCGGATTGAGCGTATCCCCCGCGCGGCCACCTATGGTGCCGCGAATGCCGGAAATAGATTTAATTAGCGTCATTTTTTTCCTGTTCTTTTAAGTATTGAGCTACAAAGATACAAACTCTCTGCGACATAACAAAGCAAGACTTCATATTTTCGCGTTTAACCAATATTTTTTTCTGTTTGGGGCCCTTTATATTAAATTAATGTCGTACCTTTACACCCCAATATGCGCAAAAGAAGGTGCGGGGCAATACCTGCGCCCCAAGTGCAGAAAAGAGAAATGAACGTCATAGACATCATACGAAACAAGCAGGGAACAGCTTTCTCCTACGAAGTGCTGCCCCCCCTGAAGGGTACGGGCACGGAGAGCCTGTTTCAGACGATAGAGCGCCTGCAGGAGTTCCAGCCCCGATACGTGAACATCACGACCCACAGGAGCGAATACGTGTACAAGGAGCTGCCCAGCGGGCTGATGCAGCGGCAGAAGATACGCCGCCGCCCCGGCACCATAGCCATAGCCGCTGCCATACAGCAGAAGTACGGGGTGCACGTGGTGCCCCACATCGTATGCAGCGGCAACAACCGGGAAGACCTGGAGTACATGATGCTCGACCTGCAGTTTCTGGGTGTAAGCGACCTGCTGGTGCTGCGCGGAGACAAGGCCCGCGACGAATCGACCTTCAAGCCCACCGGCGACGGTCCGGCCCATGCCACAGACCTCATAGAGCAGATAAACCGCTTCAACAGCGGCTATTTCTGGGACGGCACGCCCATACAGGTGGCGGGGGTGCCCTTTGAGTACGGTGTGGCCTGCTATCCCGAAAAGCACGAGGAGGCAGCCAACCCCGAGAGCGACCTGCAGGCCCTGAAGAAGAAAGTGGAGATGGGCGCCGGATATGCCGTCACCCAGATGTTCTTCGACAACCAGAAGTACTTCGACTTCCAGGAGCGGGCCAGGCAGGCGGGCATAGACGTGCCCATCATACCGGGCATAAAACCGCTGACCAAGCTGAGCCAGCTGACCGTCATCCCCAAGACGTTCCACTGCGACCTGCCCGAGGCGCTGCATGCCGAGGCCAGGAAGTGCAAGACCGACGACGAGCTGAAGCAGCTGGGAGTGGAATGGACTGTGGAGCAATGCCGCGCCCTGATGAAGGCCGGTGCCCCAAGCCTGCACTTCTACTCGATGGGAGCGGTGGACAGCATATACCAGATAGCGAAGAAGATTTATTGAAGGAAGGAGACAGCATAGTCGGAAGAAACGGAAAAGGGTAAGCAAAAATGAATTTCAGCGAAGTGATAGGACAAGAGCGCACGAAGGAGCACCTGCGACAGATGGTTCGCGAGGACAAGATTCCGCATGCCCTGATGTTCTGCGGCCCCAGCGGAGCAGGCAAGCTGCCCCTGGCCCTGGCCTTTGCCAGCTACCTGCTGTGTGAACGCCAGCAGCCCGCCTCGCACGAAGCATCCATGTTTGGCGACATCCAGGAGGCAGATAGCCTGCCCGAGCCCTGCGGACAATGTGCCGCCTGCCGGATGATTGCCGACTGGGCACATCCCGACCTGCACTTCTCATTCCCCGTCTATAAGAAGAAGAGCACCGACGCCACCGTCAGCGACGACTACCTGCCGCAATGGAGAGAGCAGCTGAAGCAGGACGTTTACTTCGACACCGAGATATGGCTGAGCGACATAAAGGCTGAGAACCAGCAGATTATGCACTACGTACACGAGAGTGACGCCCTGCAGCGCAAACTGGCCCTGAAGGCCAGCCAGGGCGGCAGACGAGTGGTGGTGCTGTGGCTGCCCGAGCGCATGAAGGTGGAGATGGCCAACAAGCTGCTGAAGCTGATAGAGGAGCCGCCCTCGCACACCCACTTCCTGCTGGTGAGCGAGGATGCAGACAACGTGCTGGGCACCATACAGAGCCGTGTGCAGCGCATACAGGTGCCCGCCCTGAGCGAGGACGAGATACGCCAGGCCCTGGTTGAGCGCCACGGCATGCAGGAGGAAGAGGCACAGAGCCTGGCCCACGTGGCACAGGGAAGCTACACCGAGGCCATAAAGCGACTGCAGTCGGGCAGCGAGGAGCAGATGTTCTTCGACCTCTTCGTACAGCTGATGCGACTGAGCTATACCCGCCAGATAAAGCCGCTGAGGGAATGGAGCTACGTGGCCAGCGACCTGGGGCGCGAGCGCCAGAAACGCATGCTGGACTACTGGCAACGCCTGCTGCGTGAGAACTTCATATACAACTTCCACCGTCGTGAACTCAACTACCAGACGAAGGAAGAGCAGAACTTCAGCACACGCTTTGCCCCCTACATCAACGAGAAGAACGTAATGGGCATGATGGACGAGCTGTCGGATGCACAACGCGACATCGCACAGAACGTGAACGCCCGCATGGTATTCTTCGACCTGGCGCTGAAGACAATCATCTACCTGAAGGCGTAGGGAATGGACAATGGACAATGGACTATGGACAATGGACAATGGATAATGGACAATGGATAATGGACAATGGATAATGGACAATGGATAATGGACAATGGATAATGGATAATTGAAAATTGAACTTATATATATAAGAATATGAGCAATAACGAATATAGATATGTATGCGGACAGACAGGTCACGGCCTCAGCAGCAAGGGATGCCACATAGGCCACTACTGCCAGCTGAACACATTCGACTACCTGGCCGACATACCCGGGAATGAACAGTTCTCGGACCTGGTGGAGGTACAGTTCAAGAACACACGGAAGGGATACTACCGCAACCTGAACAACCTGCCCCTGCAGAAGGGCGATGTAGTTGCCGTGGAAGCCAGTCCGGGCCATGACATAGGCACCGTAACCCTGACGGGCACGCTGGTGCCCCTGCAGATGAAGAAGGCGAACCTGAAAAGTCAGGACGACATAAAACGCATCTACCGCATAGCCCGCGACACCGACATGGAGAAATACCAGGAGGCCAAGGCGCGGGAGCACGACACCATGATAAGGAGCCGTCAGATATCGAAGGACCTGGGACTGGAGATGAAGATAGGAGACGTGGAGTATCAGGGCGACGGCAACAAGGCTATCTTCTACTACATAGCAGACGGCCGTGTGGACTTCCGCCAGCTCATTAAGGTGCTGGCCGAGACCTTCAGGGTGCGCATAGAGATGAAGCAGATTGGTGCTCGCCAGGAGGCAGGGCGCATAGGCGGATTCGGTCCGTGCGGCAGGGAACTGTGCTGTGCCACATGGATGAAGAACTTCGTCAGTGTGGGTACAAGCAGCGCCCGCTACCAGGACCTCAGCCTGAACCCCCAGAAGCTGGCCGGCCAGTGCGCCAAGCTCAAGTGCTGCATGAACTATGAGGTTGACCAGTACATAGAAGCCTCAAGACGCCTGCCCAGCAGGGAGATCATGCTGCAGAGCCTGGAGGGCGACTTCTACCTCTTCAAGTCGGACATCCTGAGCGGCATGGTCACCTACAGCACCGACAAGCGCGTGGCAGCCAACCTGGTCACCATACCAGCCAGCCGGGCCATGGAGATCATAGCCATGAACAAGAAGGGCGAGAAGCCCGACACCATAGAGGAAGGCGGACGCAAGGTTCCGGAGAAGCCTGTGGACCTGGCTACTCAGGAAGACCTGAACCGATTCGACAAGAAAAAGAAAAAGAAGAAAAAGAAGAAGAAGGGCAAGAGTGAAGAAGGAAAAGGGAAGGGTGAAGAGTGAGCATTAGGATCCACAAAATAGCCTTGGCAGCATTCCTGCTGACAGCCTGTATCGACCGGGGCACCCTCGTGCACTCCTACGCCCATGTGGGAGCAGAGGGATGGAACCGCAGCGACACCCTGACCTTCGACCTGCCCCAGGCCCCTGTTGACCGGGACTGTGAGCTCAGCGTGGGGCTCCGCATCACGAGTCGCTACCCCTACACCTCGCTGTGGATTGTCATCGACGAGCAATGGGAGGGCCGGTCGGTACGCACCGACACCGTGGAGTACCAACTGATAGACAGTATGGGCGACTTCAGCGGACGGGGTGTCAACATCTACCAATACGAATGGCCCCTGCGACGCATTACCCTGCATAGCGGTGAACAGGGCCGCATACGACTCTATCACATCATGAGCAGGGAGATCCTGCCCCATGTGACAGAGGCGGGAGTAAAGGTAACGGAGTAGAGGATGAGAAACAAGTTTCGAAAATCTTGCACTCGGATAAAAAAAAATCACAATTTATTTTGTTTATCGCTCGCATCTTTGTATCTTTGCACGCCAAAATGGGGTCATGCCCCAAAAAAGGTAAGTAAATAGCAAATAATAACGTCTGACTTAAAGCAATATAACTATGTATTGGACATTGGAATTGGCATCCAAGCTGGAAGATGCACCTTGGCCTGCAACCAAGGAGGAGCTCATTGACTATGCTCAGCGCAGCGGTGCGCCGCTTGAAGTCATAGAGAACCTGAACGAGATTGAAGATGAGGGCGACATATACGAGAACATAGAGGAATTGTGGCCCGACTATCCCACCAAGGAAGACTTCCTCTTCAACGAGGATGAGTATTAAGGCTTACATCTAAGCCTAAACCACTTAGCACCAGCGAGATAAACAAGAATCGTTTGTTTGTCTCGCTGGTGTTTTATGGTTTAGAAACTTGTGTAAAAAATGCACAGGTTCACGATGAGGGGGGATGTCCTATATTGTAAGATTAGACTGAAAAATCGTCACTTGTGCCATTTTTTTAGCTAAAAGATTTTGCGAATTCAGAAATAATAGCTATATTTGCACTGAAAAATTGGCACACGTGCCATAAGTTCATTGCAATATGGAAATAAAAAGGGACGTATATCTGCACAAGCTGATTAATGCACGGCAAAACGGGTTTATTAAAGTCATAACCGGACCTCGCAGGTGCGGCAAGTCTTACTTGTTGACGACATTGTTCCATAACCATCTGCTTTCAGAAGGAGTTGATGAGAATCATATTATAGAGGTGGAACTTGAGGATAGGACCAATATAGAGTTGAGAAATCCCGATGTCTTGCTTGCTTATGTGAAATCGCGGATAGTTGATCGTCAACTATATTATGTCATTCTTGATGAAGTTCAGAAAGTTGATGAGTTTGTTGATGTACTCAACAGCCTGCTGCATATTAAGAATGCTGATGTGTATGTGACAGGCAGCAACTCCCATTTCCTCTCAACTGATATTGCAACAGAATTCAGGGGGCGCGACCATCAGATAAGGATTTATCCCTTGACTTTCTCAGAATACTATTCCGCTGTAGGCGGAGATAAGAGTGATGCCTGGAAAGACTATTTTACCTTTGGCGGCCTTCCGCTGGTGCTGTCCTTTGCAACTGATGCAGAGAGGGCAGACTATCTGCGGAAACTGTTTCAGACTGTATATATGGCAGACATCCTGGAGAGATACAAGATTAAGAATGACAAGGAACTGCGTGAACTGGTCAACATCATGGCATCTTCAATTGGCTCTCCCAGCAATCCCACTAAGATTGCTAACACCTTCAGGAGTGTAGAGAACTCAAACATCACAAGCCAGACTATTGATAAGTATTTATCCTATCTTCAAGACGCTTTTATAATAAGGAAAGCAGAACGTTATGATGTAAAAGGAAGAAAGTATATAGGAACGCTGTCGAAGTACTATTTTGAGGATTTGGGTATCCGAAACGCGCTGCTAAACTTCCGACAGCAGGAAGAGAACCACATCATGGAGAATGTGATTTACAATGAACTTTGTATGAGGGGCTATCAAGTTGATGTCGGGCAGTTAGAGATAAGAAAGCGAACGGATGATGGCAAACAAGAAAGAATACGCCTTGAGGTGGACTTCGTTGTCAATCATGCAAGCCAGCGCTATTATATACAGTCGGCATTAGCAATCCTAAACAAGGAAAAAGAAGAGCAGGAGTTGCAGTCTCTTGTCAATATAAACGACTCTTTCAAAAAGATAGTCGTTGTTAATGGCAACATTAAACCGTGGCGCAACGAGAAAGGAATTCTTTTCATCGGCTTGATGGATTTTCTACTGGACAAGACAAGTCTTGAGTACTGAATTGATGGCCTGAACCCAGCCGTAGAACATGACCGTCAGAAAGCCGCCAATGGCATCGCAGAATTGGCAGGTGAATCTGTCGGCAGTATAGTCAGGTTCCAATAGGACATCGCTGTTACCCGCAGCATGCTTCGAATTCTCCTGTCTTTGCAGCATAATATGGCAGGACT
>CAMJQA010000080.1 GCA_946407895.1 uncultured Prevotellaceae bacterium | reverse complement strand
AGTGTTTGATAATCAACTTACTCTCTTCTGAATCATTTTCGTCGAACTCACGTTACTTTAAGTGGTACCTGGGTTGCAGGGCCGGCAACTGGATGCAGTTCCGTCCGTCGTACCAGTGGAGTGGTGTCAGGAACATCCGCCCCGATGTGGTACGCTACTATACGCAACTTATGTGCCAGATGCAGGTACCCTATGCCTGGCAGATGGAGGGGCGCACCCTGGCGGGTGACAGCATCAATCCCACTGTGGCTCAGCTCGAATCTCCGATGTTCCGGGGCAAGCAGGCCCACGAAAACGATGGGGGCTACTACTATTGGGGACATTTCCTATATTGGGGCTTCTTCTCCGATATGGCAGCTCGCACGCGTCCTCTCGGAGGTATCTTTGCCAAGCATCGTCCCATCTTCACGGACCATGGCACCTTTGTGCACTATGACCCCAAGGCTGTTCAGGACATGGCTGACGGAGCATGCTATTTCGTGCAGAATCTCAGTTCGTCGCGCGGCGAGAGCACTCGACACACGGGACCTTCCACGCTCTTCCGCTATTTCTATCAGGCGGGTTATGAATGGGCTGGAGCTGAACAGATGTATGGACCAGAGGAAACGGTCATGTCTGCCCTGCGCGGTGCTTCCCGGGCCTACAACCGTCCTGTCTATGGTTCCCTTCATGCCATGCAGTGGGGCACGAAAGACTATAATAACCCGGCTCACTCGCTTCGCCACTATATGTCCCTGGCTACTGCGTATATGCATGGCTCATCGCATCTGAACACAGAGGATGGGCTGTGGACCGACGAGTACCTCAACGATCGCTACACTCCAGGCGGCAAGATGCACATGGACGTTCAGCACAGAATGCTCGACTTCATCGAGACGCACAGCCGGCGTGGCTCGCTGCACACCAATATTGCGGTCGTGCAGGGGCGCAACTGTTCCTGGAAGTGCTTTGGGCGGGGTTCCATGTGGTCACAAAACGATCCGAAGTGGGCCTTTGGTCGGGCCAACGAGAGTTTCGACCTGCTGGAGGTCTTCTATCCCGACAATCATTTCGATGGTTGCGGACCGGAGCACTGGTTCACCCATACCCCCTACGGGGCTGTGGATATTTTGCCCATCGAGGCTTCGCAGGAGGTCCTGAATGGGTATCGGCTACTCATCTTCCTCGGTTGGAATACCTTCGATGCCCAGGATTTCCAGCGGCTATGTATTTTCGTGGAGCGTGGTGGCACGCTGGTACTCACTGCCGCTCACCTGAACACTTCCCTCCAGCCGGATGTCCAGCCTCAGCCTGCCCGGGACCCTGTGCTGACCGAGCTACTTGGTCCCGACTATGCCTCCCTCACCGAGCCGCTTGTCCGCGACTATGGATTGGGCCGCGTCATTTTCTTCCCGCAGGCGGTTTATCCGGCCGAGCCCGACCTTCGTGCGGCGTACGAGGCTACAATGCGCGAGCAGGCTGCCCGGGTCAACCAGCCCGAACCGGCTTCGGGATGGATCGAGTCGGGCAATGGCGTCAGCTTCACGTGCTGGCAGGGACCGGACATGCGCACCCTCTATGTGCTTCATCCCCGCTGGCAGGACTCTGCTCCTGCTTCCTTCCAGCTTCGTTTGGGCGGGCAGTCTTTCCCCATGCAGGTGGAGCAGGGCAAACTACGTCCCATCTATTGTGCCAATGGGCTGGCCATATCGCCCGAGGGGAATACGACCGATGTGCTCCGCATCACCCCCACGCTCACCGGTTGTGTGGCTGTAGTACAGAACACCGAGCCCGACGAACTGTTCATAGCCACGGCCTCTTCCTCTGTCCCTCAGCGTCGTAGCCTTCCCAAGGCCGGCATTCATACCCTCGAGATCAATTTCTCGGCAGGGCAGTAATCATCAGCCTTTCGTCAGTCCTTCTTTGCGATTTCCGCGATATCTGTTATAGATGGTGCATTTTGCTTTCAGCTAATGCTTGTCACCGTGAGTGTTCCCTCCTTCACGCGGAAGTGTATCTCCCTGTCGGCAAATGCGAAACCGTAGATGCGCTCCGGGTTGTCCTGGTAGCGTGGACGGGGGTCTGCTGCTAAGACCTGGCGAAGCGCTTCCATCTTTTCTTTGGGCAGGCGGTCTGCCATTTCCGGCGTAATCTCTATTGTCAGCATCTCCTCTTCGCTGTGCTGCGCCTGTGCGAATCCGCCCTTTGCATCTGGGTGAGAGTCGGTATAGGGCAGATAGGGCTTCATGTCCAGTATGGGTGTGCCGTCCATCAGGTCGGCCCCCTCCACTTCAATTACGGGGCCCTCGGGCGTATTCAGGTAGATGGCTGCAATGCGAACAGAGGACAGGCCTATAGGATTGGGGCGGAAAGGTGAGCGTGTGGCCCAGACGCCTACGCGTTGGTTTCCGCCCAAGCGTGGCGGGCGTACAGTGGGGCTCCATCCCTGGCGATGAGCTTCCGAGAAGTCCCAGATAATCCATAGGTGCGAAAAGCCTTCCAACCCCCTCAGTGCCTCGGCGTTTCTGTATGCCGGCTCGAAGACGATGCGCCCCCTTAGTCCCTCTACCATTCCGCTCTGGCGGGGAATCCCGAACTTGCTGGGAAAGTCGGTGCGAATGCGTGCTACAAGTTCATATTCCATAGTTCGTTGTATATAGTTAGTAGTTATGTGGTTGGGTTCTTCATGAACCTCCAGTAGTAGAGCAGGCCGGCACTGGTAAGGCCGAAGGGAAAGGCCATCCATACGCCCACGAAGCCCCATCCGCAGACGAAGCCGAAGAGGTAGCCCAGGGGCAGGGAGATGAGGAAATAGGCAATGAAGGCCATGGGGATGAGCGGCTTTACGTCCTCCATTCCGCGCAGGGCATTGGCATAGATGCATTGCAGTGCATCGCCCAGCTGATAGACGGCAAAGACGGGAATAACGGCAGCCACTAGGTTGGCCACCTCGCTGCTGTGGGTAAAGAGCGGCCCTACCTGCTGGCGTAGCAAGAATATGGGCAGGGTGATGACCAGCGCCATTGCCCACGTCAGATAGAGTCCGGCCTGTGCCACGCGCTTTGTCTCGGGCAGGTTGCCCGCGCCGCGATAGTAGCTCACCTGCACGGCCACGGCGGCTGCCATGCCGTAGTAGAGCATGAAGCACAGCTGCCCCACGGTGTTCATGATGTTGTGGGCTGCCAGGGAGGCCGTGCCCAGCCATCCTACGTAGAATGCGCTCAGGGCGAATGAGGCCGATTCCATTCCCATCTGCAGCATGATGGGGATGCCCAGGCGGCTCAGTTGCAGAAGGTCGGCACGAAGTATGTGGGAGGCGGCGTAGCATTTCCAGTGTCGCCTGTAGCGACCGGCCGATCGGAAAACAAGGGCAGCACTGCCCCATAGGAATACGCGGCTCAGCAGGGTGGAAAGGCCTGCACCTATCAGTCCCATCTCGGGAGCACCGAACAGACCGTATATAAGTATTGCGTTGCCCACTATGTTCAGTGTATTCCCTATCAGCAGGAGCCACATGGGCGTCCGGGTGTCCTGTATGCCGTCCGAGAACTGCTTGTAGGCATTGAAGAACATCTGGGGCAGGATGCTCAGGATGAGTATCAGCATATACGGGCGTATGAGCGGAACCACCTCGGCGGGCAGTCCTATGAGGTCCAGGCAGAGCCACAGCACGCCAGTGAGGCCCATCATCAGCAGTCCCATCAGTCCGTTTGCCACCAGTGCGTTCTTCAGCTTGCCGCCTATCTGCTCCTCTTTTCCCTCGCCCAGCAGGGCACCCACCACAGGCGTCAGGCCATAGGAGAAGCCCATAGCTGCTATGATGACCAGTCCCACTATGTTATTTGCAAACGAAGCGGCAGCCAGTTCCTGTGTGCTGTGGCGGCCTATCATCAGGGTATCGGCCAGGCCCATTACGATGGTGCCCATCTGGCCTACCATAATAGGTATGCCCAATCGAAGCAGGGTGGGGGCGTGTTTGGTTAATTCTCTATTCATAATTGACTTGCAAAGGTACGAATAAGCGCGAGATAAGCAAAATAAAAGCCATTTTAATTTTGCTTATCCGAGCGGAAGTACTTTCGACCGAAGGTCAAAGGTTCGAATAAGTGAGGGATTAGACAATTATTTTTGCTTTAATTTGTTTTATCCCTTGCTTATTTGTACTTTTGCACGGCAATGAAGGATTTTGTAGCCATAGATTTCGAAACAGCCAATGGAGAGGCCAGCAGCGTTTGCTCCGTGGGGCTTGTGATGGTGCGCGGCGGCCGCATCGTGGACTCGTTCTATAGCCTTATCCATCCCGAGCCCGACTATTACAGTTGGTTCTGCCAGCGCGTTCACGGCCTTGGTCCGTGCGATACTGACGAGGCTCCAGTCTTCCCTGTGGTGTGGACCCAGGCCCTGGAGCGCATACGGGAGGTTTATGCCGATGGGCTTCTGCCCTTCTGCGAGCCGGAGCTGGTTCCCTTCGTGGCCCACAATGCGCGTTTCGACGAGGGTTGCCTGCGGGCCGTCCATCGGGTCTATGGCATGGAATGGCCCGGCTACCGCTTCCGGGACACCCTGCAGGCCTCGCGCCGCCATTTCGGTCATCAGCTGCCCAACCACCAGCTGCAGACCGTGGCTGCCGCCTGTGGCTACGATTTAACCCGCCATCATCATGCCCTGGCCGATGCCGAAGCCTGCGCTGTCATAGCTCTGCAACTGCTCTGAGTCTTTTGGGCTATCTCTTATTTCCGGCTAATCTATTGTGCTATTTCTGCAGATGCTATGGAAGAAAAGTGTATAAGGGAGCCAGAAATTTGCCTTACTTTGAAAATAAGTGACTGGAAAGATTAAAATATTGAATAAAATGTTTATCTTTGCCGATGAAAACCAACATTTTTACCTCAAACATGAAGAAATTCTGCACTCTTTTGTCCCAATATCGCACGCGTATAATAATTATTGTGGGATTGATTATAGCCTGTGCTGTGAATGCTGTATCCTTCTCAGCCAGTGCGGCAGGAGACGGTGTAGACCCCTCTACACTCTCGGGACAAGACCTTTATAACTACCAGATCAGTCACCTCAACCTTTTTCGGCTGAGGAGCCGCCGAAGTAGTTCGATGTACCTGACCACCCGGACTGCTGGAACCGCTATCGGGGCAGCCAAGGCCGCAAAGGGTCTCTCACAGATATGGATAGCCGAAAAGGCTGGTAGCGGATATACCCTGCGTAGTGCCAACACGGGGCAGTATCTGCAGGCTGAATTCAGCACTCCCGCAGGCAGCAGAAGCACGATGTACATCCAGTTCAGCCCCAACAACACGGGCAAGCAGTCGTACGTGAATATTTCGTCGCAAGCCAACTTCAGCGGCCTGAGCTGCCTGAACCTGGGCAACGACGGGAAGACGCTCTACAAGTGGTCTTACGCCGGCGACTCGGGGTGCGACTGGGCGATAGAACTGGCCGAAGACGTTACGGAGGAAGACGTGAAGGCTCACTTTTCGGAAATCACCGGCTATGCCAGCGAACTGAGCGAGGAGAAGTACTACCGCATTATCGCCTGCATCTACGGGCGTGCCATCACGGAGGCTGCCGACCTGGTAGCCAAGGAGGTGGATGCCAGCAACCTGTCGCAGTACTGGCGACTGGAGAAGCAGGGAAACGGATATGCCATTCGGAGCGCGCTGACCGACCAGTACATACAGCGGCAGACGAGCACCAGCACACCCTACCACATGGGCTCGACCCCTACACCCTTCAACATTCGGGCCGTGAAGGACAAATGGGAACCCAAGTGGACCATCGCCTACGGCTCGGACGGCGCAGGACTGCACGCAGCAGCCACGCAGGGATACGATGTAGTACTGTGGAGCACGAATGCCGAGGCCAGTGTATGGGCCTTGCAGGAAGCCGAAATCAGCCAGGAGGAACTGGACGCCGCACGCCGCGACCGACTGGCATACGAGGAGTTGGTGAAGAACAAGGCTGCCTTGCAGCAGAACCTCGACCTGCTTTTTGCCGACAAGGCCTGCACCCAGCTGAAGGAAGGCATACAGGCCCTGACGGACGAGGAGTTGGAACAGAACGAGGCTTTCCTGGCCCTGACGGAAGACATGAAGAAGATGGTGCTGAAGGTGAAGAACGACACCTGGCAGCAGTTTACCAATACGACTACGGGATATACAGCCCCCTACGAGCGCTTCTTCCGTGTGGCCGACTACAAGATATATAGCAACCACCGCGATATGGCGGGCGCACAGCACTTCACGATGAGTAACTATTTCGGCAAGCTGTCTGGCCCCACAGGTATTGTGGCGAATGCGGGCGACATCGTCTGCATATACGTCGGCGCCAATCCCAAGGCATACACGACGCTACAGGTGGAAGCCGTCTCCACAGACGGTGTACCCGGCGACCATACGACGGGAGAGGTGGCCGACCTGAAGGCGGGCCTGAACATCCTGCGGTACAGCGAGCAGAAGCAACTCTATATCTTCTATCAGCTGAACGATGCACGGCGCAAACTGGCCGATTTCCCGGACATGACGGTCCACATAGAAGGCGGGCAGTTGCAGGGCTATTGGGATGCCACCCGGGGCATGACGAACGCCGACTGGCTGCTGCTGCAGCAACAGTTGCTGAAGGCCAGTCCCGTGCTTAACCTGAAGACCGAGCACCTGGTATTCGCCATGGATGCCGCCTTGGTGAAGAAAGCCGAGCCCAAGGAGATGGAGGGCCTGATGCGCATCTGGGACCGCATACCGGCCAACGAGGAGCGATACATGGGCGTAGAGGACTTCGAGGGGCGGTACCGCAACGTATGGAACTGCTTCAGCATAGACTACAACTACATGTTCGCCACCACATACGGCACATACTACAACAACTCCACCCTGCCCACCATCATGAACTATGCCAATATGACGCGTACGGCCGGCAACCTGTGGGGCCCCAGCCACGAGATGGGACACAACCACCAGGGTAGCATAAACGTCATCGGCACCACAGAGAGTTCGAACAATATGTTCTCCAACATCAACATCTTCGAGCAGGGAATCGCTTCCTCGCGCCGCCACTATCCGGCCGACAACTTCGCCCAGATGGCTGCCCAGAAGCCCTGGCTGCAGCGCGATATCTGGCTCACCACCAGTATGTTCTTCCAGCTCTACCTCTACTTCCACGTCCAGCACCACGACGACCAGTTCCTGCCCAACCTGTTCCGGCAGATGCGCAAGAATCCCATCAACAAGGGTACCTCGACGGCCAACGTCTCATACGTGAACAACGAGGGGCAGAGCGTAACAGGTACCGTAAACGTAGCGCAGGGCAGCAAGGACTACCTTCACCTGGCCAAGATGATATGCGATGTAGCTCAGGCCGACCTATCGGAGTTCTTCGAGGCATACGGCATGTTCATACCCGTGGAGAGGATGCATGTGGGCGACTATGCCAACTACCTGGTGACCACCACACAGTCGCAGATTAATGCCGCCCGAGCCTATATGAAGAAATACGAGAAGAAACTGGGTAACATTATGTTCATCGACGACCGCGTAAGCAAGAAGAAAGCTGACCCTGACAATATCTTCGAGGGAGTGCCAGCCAAGGACGGCTACAAGGTGCCCATAAATGACGAGAACCCCTATCCCTCGGGCAGGGCATATATCGGCGGCGACTACGAGTCTTATACTGATGAGGCGGCCGACGTAACGGACGACTACTACAAGCTCTCGGCTGACGGCAAGACCATTACCTTCTACGGCACGGGCTATGCCGGGCATAAGTTCTACGACCAGGAGGGCAACTTCCTGTGGGCCACCAATGCCAAGACAGCCAAACTGCCCGACTGCGTCCTCAGGCATGGGATGGAGAACATAACCGTCATGACCGCCCAGTACGACATGAAGGACGTGCTTTGCCAGGACGAGGCAACAGCCCTGGATGGCCTGCGCGCAGACAATCCCTCCCGCCCCCAGAGCATCTACGACCTCAGCGGACGCCGCCTCTCTCCGTCATCCTCACTCAAAAAGGGTGTTTACATCATCGACGGCAAGCTCAGGACAAAATAAGTTTTTATAGGCTGCTTTTTTTACGCAAAGGCCTTGAAAATTTTGCGCAAAGGCCTTTCCGCAAAATTTTCAAGGCCTTTGCGCAAAAACGATTTTCTGTGCAGTAAGGAGAAAAATCTTGTTTTTTTCTTTGCTGATTGCTTCTTTATTCGTATTTTTGTGGCGTAATTACATTTATTATTAAGGTTTGCGCGCATGAAAAGGACTTTATTTTTCCTGTTTGCAACTGTCTGTTGGATTGTTGCCAATGCTGCTCCCGAGCGCCGGATGCTGGAGCAGAACAAGATGTGGGTCTATACCTATCATCATTTTGAAGACCGCGAAACACCCAATGCAGAGGGCAGCTATTACGACCATTCCATGTGGATGTCGTATTATCAATTGAAGGGCGATACCGTCATTGAGGACCGCCAGTACATGAAAGCATATCGCTGGGACGACCGCAACTGGACGCCGAAGCTGTATGCTGTATTCCGCGAGGACGAAGAGGGCAGGGTGTATTTCTACGATAGCGATGAAAAGCAGGACGTCCTGCGCATTGATCTGACGATGAAAGGCTTCTATCCCAATGCCACAGCCATCCAAGAGACCATCGAGGTCAATGGGCAGAAGTTTCGCCGCTACAGCTACGAGAATGTCCGCCACGATGGCAGTACCTACACCATGGACTACCTAAGTATCGAGGGCGTGGGCTACGAGAGCGTGGGCCTGATGCACTATCTATTTGCCCCCCAGCCCTATTGCATCTGCGACTACGAGGAGCTGGCATACGTCAGCGGCAGGGACTTCCTATTCCCCGCCTCGGCGTTCCGCAACTCGCGCGTGATTGAGCTTTCGCCCGACGAGCAGAAGCTGGTGCAGTCGAACAACGACTTTGCCTTCCGCCTGTTCCGCAGGATGCGGGGCCAGGAAAGCAGCCTTATCTCCCCCCTGAGCATCACCTACGCCTTGGGCATGCTGAACAATGGTGCCGCCGGGCAGACGCAGCAGGAGATAAACAATACGCTGGGCTTCGGCCAGGCAGGGGCCGAGGGCATCAATGCCTTTTGCCACAAGATGCTGACCGAGGCCGGCACGCTCGACCCGCAGACCGAGACTCTCATAGCCAACACCATCTTCGTGAACGAGGGGTTGGGCTATCGGCTGCAGGACGGCTTCTGCGATGCCGCATACACCTATTACGGCGCACAGCCCCAGAACCGCGACTTCGGCGACGGGCAGACGATGGACGTCATAAACCGCTGGGCCAGTGACCACACAAAGGGCCTCATCCCGGAGGTGCTCGATGAAAAGACCTTTAATCCCGTGGCCATCAGCTACCTGCTCAATGCCCTCTACTTCAAGGGTATGTGGAGCACACCGTTCGATGCGGCCAAGACGAAGGAGGAACCCTTTGGCGACGGACCGGCTGTGCCTATGATGTATAATTACGGTAGTTTCGAATACGCCCAGACCGACCTCTACCAGGCCGTGAACCTGCCCTATGGCAACGGAGCCTACCAGATGACCGTCTATCTGCCGCGCGAGGGCAAGACCGTGGGGGATGTGCTCGAGAGCCTCGATGGCAGTAACTGGCAGCTGAGCCAGCACGAATGGGCCCATATGAGCGAGGTGGACCTGAAGCTGCCCCGCTTCGAAACGGAGAATAGGATAGAGCTGTCAGGTGTGATGTCCGAACTGGGCATGCCCGAGGCCTTTACGCCCGTAGCCAACTTCCCGTATTTCTGCAACGTGCCGTCCTATATAGGCAATATGTTCCAGGTAGCCAAGATTAAGCTCGACGAGCAGGGCACCGAGGCCGCAGCCGTAACCGTAATTCAAATGGAGTCGACCGACATTCCCAGCCACCATACGTTCCATGCCACCCGCCCCTTTGTCTATGTCATCAGCGAGCAGTCCACGGGGACGATCTTCTTCATCGGGCAATATACCGGTGGCGTGAAGGTGAAGGGCCCCAACAGCATCACACCCCCGCTGCTGGCACCCCAGGTGCAGGAGGGCGAACCCGTCTATGACCTGAGCGGACGGCGTCTGGGCCAGGCACCGCGCCACGGACTCTATATCCAGGGCGGAAAACTCAGGGTAAAGTGATGTCTTGACTTCCGTTTTTTATTGTTATGAACAGAACTCTTCTTTTAGCAATTCTCACGCTCACTCTCTCTGCTTGCAATGAGGTGCAGAGAGCGCAGTCCGACCATTCTGCTCGCTCCCTGGCCCAGCTGGAGAGCGAGTTTGTGCAGCCGCCCCGTTCGGCACGTCCCTATCTGTGGTGGCACTGGATGAATGGTAACATCACTAAGGACGGCATCCGCAAGGACCTGCTATGGATGGACAGCATCGGCATAGGCGGGTTCCACCATTTCGATGCCGGAATAGGCGTGGCGCCGATAGTGGAGAACCGCCTTATCTATATGCACGACGACTGGAAGGATGCCTTCCGCTATGCCATCGGCCTGGGCGATTCGCTGGGGATGGAGATGACGGTGGCCAGTTCGCCCGGCTGGAGCTGCATGGGCGGACCGTGGGTGGAGCCGCAGGATGCCATGAAGAAGCTGGTATGGAGGGAGATGCGCCTGCCGGGCGGACGTCCCTTCCGGGGTCTTCTGCCCGAACCTTTCAGCAATGCGGGCGACTTCCAGAATCTGGATAATGGACAGGAGAAGTTCTACCAGGATATAGCCGTCTTGGCCCTGAGGATGCCCGGCGAGGATGTTCCCCTGGCCGACATGGATGCCCGGCTCACCTCTTCGGGCGGAGTGTTCAGCGTGGCGCACCTGACGGACGATGACCTGACCGACGGCGAACTGCTGCCCGAGGACCCCGAGGCCGGCTTTGCCTGGATTATGTACGAGTTCCCCGAGGCCCGCTCCTTCCGCGCCGTATCGCTCTACGACGGGCGCTGGCGTCCCTGGCCCTACAACTCAGCCCCCTCGTATTCCGTATCTCTGGAGAAGAGCGACGACGGGCAGACCTTCACCGAGGTGAGCAAGATAGCCAGCACCAGCTGCATCCGCACGACCATCTCTTTCCCCGAGGCCCGTGCCAGGTTCTTCCGCCTGAGGGTGAATAACACAGGCGGGCAGGGCAGCAAGATAAGCGAGTTCCGCCTGTATCCGGTGGGACGCATCAATCATGCCGAGGAGAAAGCCTGCTTTGCCTCGCCCCACGACCTGCACGACTATCCCACGCAGACCGACGGCTCCTTTGCCGACCAGGTGATAGACCTGACGGACAGCGTACAGGGCGGCGTGCTGGCCTGGAATGTGCCCGAGGGCAACTGGAAGGTGCTGCGCATGGGATATTCCCTGACCGGGCACCGCAACGGCCCGGCTCCCGAGGAGGCCACCGGACTGGAGGTGGACAAGTTGGACCCGGATGCCCTGACCCGCTACTACCATACCTACCTGGATATGTACCGCCAGGCCACCGGAGGCCTGCTGGGAAAGCGCGGAATACAATATCTGCTTACCGACAGCTACGAGGCCGGATGCCAGAACTGGACTCCCCGCATGACCGAGGCATTCCGCCAGCGGCGGGGCTACGACCTGACGCCCTGGCTTCCCGTCCTGACCGGCGAGATCGTGGGCTCGGTGGAGCAGAGCGAGGCCTTCCTGTGGGACTGGAACGTAACCATTGCCGAGCTCTATGCCCAGAGCTATAACCATATAGACGACATACTGCAGGAGTACGGCATACGCGGGCGATACAGCGAGTCGCACGAGTGCGGCCGAGCCTATGTGGCCGACGGGATGGACATCAAGCAGCACGCGGCTGTACCCATGGCTGCCTGCTGGATTGATGCCGGTTCGCCCACCATGGCGGCCACCGATATACGCGAGTCGGCCTCCGTGGCCCACATATACGGTCAGAACCTGGTGGCGGCCGAGTCGCTCACAGCCCACGGCACGGACGTTAGTGCCTACCGCTACAGCCCCGGCAGCCTGAAGGGGACGGCCGACTGGGAGATGGCCAACGGGCTGAACCGCTTCGTCATCCACGAGTCGGCCCACCAGCCGCTGGACAGCGTCTTTCCCGGTCTGGGGCTGGGTCCCTACGGCCAGTGGTTCAACCGCCACGAGACCTGGGCCTCCGAGGCACGGACGTGGATGGACTACCTGGCACGCAGCTGCTATATGCTGCAGCAGGGACGCGCCGTGGCCGACATACTGGTCTATTACGGCGAGGACAGCAACGCCTGCGCCATCTACGGCTTCGATATGCCCGGGGTGCCCCCCGGCTTCAACTACGACTATGCCAATCCGCAGGTTGTTACCGGACTGCTGAAGGTGAAAGACGGGAAAATCCGGGCCGGAGCGATGGAGTACAAAGTGCTCTACCTGGGGCGCAACGTGCAGCGCATGTCTGTTCCGGTGCTCAGGGCCCTGGTGCAGCTGGCGCAGAAGGGAGCTCCCATCTGCGGCCATACCCCGGGCGGGCCGGCCAGCCTGACCGACGATGCCGGGGAGTGGCAGGGCCTGCTGGCCGAGCTGAAGGCTTGTCCCAACGTGCACCTGGAGGTCCCCATAGGCGATGTGGCCCAGGTATGCAGTCTGGAACCCGATGTCCAATACCCCCAGGGCGAGGACATCCGCTTCGTGCATCGTCGCTCTGAGTGTGCCGATATCTACTGGATAAACAAACCCTCGGATGCGTACCAGAGCCTCCGGGTATCCTTCCGCCAGACAGGGCGCAGACCCCGGGTTTGGCATCCCGAGACGGGGCGCACCGAGGACGCCGCATACACCATGCGCGATGGCCGCACCGAGGTAACCCTCTCCCTGGTGCCCGACGATGCCGTCTTCGTCGTCTTTGGTGAGAAGACCGATCTCGCTGAGTTCAGCGTGCCCGATACGGCCAGCCGCCAGCTGTGCCAGGTGGACGGCCCCTGGCAGGTAACCTTCCAGCCCCGTCGCGGTGCACCCGCGGGGGCCACCTTCCCGTCGCTCGTCTCCTACACCGATTCTTCCGACCCCGGCATCCGCTACTTCTCGGGCCGGGCCGTCTATACCAATACCTTCTCTGTGGGCGAACTGCCCGAGGGGAGGATAGTAATCGACCTGGGCGATGTGCGGGAACTGGCGCGCGTAAGGTTGAACGGCCAAGACTGCGGACTCGTATGGAAGAAACCCTTCCGGGCAGACATCACCGATGCCATCCGCCAGGGCGAGAACCAGCTGGAGATTACCGTCATAAACACTTGGGTGAACAGGCTCATCGGCGACCAGCAGCCCGACTGTCCCCGCCGGATTACCTATACCTCCTATCCCTTCTACAAACAGTACTCACAGCTACGCTCTGCCGGGCTTCTGGGTCCAGTCTTTATTGACTCCATAGTTCTTCGCCCCAAAGGCGTAGTGGAAAGCCGGGCGCAGACTCCATAGGCTGTAGCCTGTTGACAATTTTGAACTTTTTAACCTTCATGAAGATGAGAACAAAACGTACGATGCTGCTACTCTCGCTGCTGCCTTTTCTGGCGGGTTGCAGCCAATCTGTTGTTGAAGAAGATCTCACGCAGTATGTCGATCCCTTCATCGGCACAGACTTTACGGGGCATGTCTATCCTGGCGCAACTACGCCTTTCGGCATGGTGCAGTTGAGTCCCGACGTCGGTAATCATGGGTGGATGTTCTGTTCGGGCTACCATAGCGAATCGCCCATCATACAGGGATTCTCCCATACTCATCTAAGTGGGACGGGAGCTCCAGATATGGGCGACATCCTGTTGATGCCCGTGGTGGGAGAGTGCTCCTTCGACACAGGTGATGCCGAGCACGAGGGCTATTGCTCCTCCTTCTCGCACGAATCGGAGGACGCTTCTGCCGGATACTACCGGGTGCGGCTGGACGATTATGATGTGCTGGCCGAGTTGACAGCGACTCCGCGCGTAGGTGTTCACCGCTATACATATCCCGACACCGACGAGGCAGGACTGGTGATAGACCTTGCTCACGGAATAGACGACAGGGCCGACCGGACCCGTATCCGCGTCGTTGACCCTCAGACGGTTGTGGGGATGAGGCATTCCATTGGCTTCGTCAGCGACCACCAGTATTACTTCTGCCTTCGACTTTCTGAACCTATCGAGCGGGTGGAGTCTTCCTGCGATACGCTTATTGGCTCCGAAACCGACATCAAGGGCGAATCCGCCAAGATGATCCTGCGTTTCCAGGCAAAGCACAGTCGTCCGGTGATGATTAAGGTGGGCCTCTCTACGGTTAGCGAGGAAGGTGCTATGCAGAATCTGCAGGCCGAGGTGCCCGGATGGGACTTTGATGAAGTGCGCAGGCAGACGGCCTGCCTATGGAATGACTACCTGAAGCGGGTGGAAATCGTACCGCGCGATGAGGGGCAGCGCATCTCGTTCTACACATCGCTCTATCATGCTCTGATTATGCCCAATCTCATCTCGGATGTTGACGGTTCCTACAGCGGATGGGACCATCAGATACACCGCGACAGCATCCGCCCGCATTACACGAACTTCTCTTTGTGGGACACCTATCGGGCCGAGCATCCCTTCCTCGAGTTGCTCTACCCCGAGGTCAACAGCCTGCTCATGAACTCGCTGCTCGAGAAGCACCGACAGACGGGACTCCTGGCAACAAACGAGTACGGCCAGTGCGAGACTTGGTGCATGATAGGCAACCACGCGGTCGATGTGCTGGCAGATGCTTTCCTCAAGGGTGATACCTCGTTCGATGCAACGGAGGCTTACGAGGCTGTAAAACATGCAATGACCAGCGAACATCCCAAGTCCGACTGGGGAAACTACGACCTCTATGGCTACTTCCCATACGACTGCAGCCCCCTGGAGACCGTCTCCCGCACGATGGAAGCCTGTTATGACGACTACTGCGTGGCCCAGATGGCCCGGGCACTCGGACGAGAGGAAGACTATGCATTTTTCTCCCGGCGGGCGCAGAACTATCGCAATCTCTTCGATGCCCGGCTGCAGATGGTACGGCCGCGCGACAGTAAGCACCAGTGGAAGGAACCTTTCAACCCCAACCAGCTGAATGCCGGCAACGGAGACTTTACCGAGGGTAATGCCTGGCAATGGACCTGGCACGTACAGCACGATGCCGAGGGGCTCATAGGCCAGTTCGGTTCAGCCCAGGTATTCATGCACAAACTGGACAGCCTCTTCTTCATCGACCCGGGAGAACTGCCGGGCCATGAGATTGCGCCCGATGTGACGGGCCTGATAGGGCAGTACGCCCACGGGAATGAACCCAGCCACCACGTTGCCTACCTCTATACCCTGGCCGGGGCACCCTGGAAGACGGCCCGCATCGTGCGTGAGGTGTTCGACAAGTACTACCTGCCCAAGCGTGACGGGCTATGCGGCAACGACGACTGCGGACAGATGTCCGCCTGGTATATGTTCTCGGCCCTGGGTTTCTATCCCGTCTGTCCCGTTTCGGGGGAATACGTCTTCGGGGCACCGCAGCTGAACGAGGCTACCCTGCATCTGCCAGGCGGCAAGACTCTCTGCATAAAAGTCCACGGCCTTTCCGACGAAAATAAGTACGTGAAGGAGATTCGGCTTGATGGCGCTCAAATCCCCTACAGTAGTCTTGCATACAAAGATATCATGCAGGGAGGCACCCTGGAATATGTAATGACAAGTAATACCTCAGAATGATGAAGGAGAATCTTTTAGGCATAGATGTTGGCGGCACGAAGTGTGCCGTCATCTTCGGACAAAGGGAAGGCGATTCCCTCAATATCGTGGAGAAGGTGAAGTTCCCCACGACGGACGTTAATGATACAATCGGGCGCATCTGCGACGAATTGAAACAGCTGATGGAGCGCAACGCCCTTTCGGCCGAGAATACCCGCGCGGTGGGCATCTCATGCGGTGGACCGCTGGACAGCAGGAAGGGCATAGTGATGTCTCCACCCAATCTGCCGGGCTGGGACAATATCCCCATCACCGACCTCATCCGCAGTCGTACCTCCCTTCCGGCCTATATCCAGAACGATGCCAATGCCTGCGCTATGGCCGAGTGGAAATTCGGGGCTGGGCGCGGCACGCAGAATATGGTATTCCTTACCTTTGGCACGGGGCTGGGTGCTGGTATTATCGCGGGCGGACAGATCTATACGGGTGCCAATGACAATGCGGGCGAGGTCGGGCACATCCGTCTGTCCGAGTTTGGTCCGGTGGGCTATGGCAAGGCCGGTTCCTTCGAAGGCTTTGCCAGCGGCTCTGGCATAGCACAGCTGGCTCGTATGCGACTCGGCGAAATCCATCAGATGGGGGGAAAGGTCGATTGGTGCGATAGTGGGCAGACAGACCGCATCACCGCCCGGGACGTTGCCGAGGCTGCTGCTGCCGGAGACGCCGTGGCCCAGGAGATTGTGCAACTCTCTGCCCGCTATCTGGGTATGGGCCTTTCGGTGATTATTGACATCCTCAACCCCGAACTTATCGTCATTGGCGGCATCTTTGCCCGCCAGGAAAGTCTGTTCCGTCCCCAGATGGAGGAGACCATCCGCCGCGAAGCCCTTCCCCTGGCCAGCCGCGTCTGTCGCATCGTTCCAGCCCAGCTGGGCGAGGCCATCGGCGACTATGCTGCCCTCTCCGTAGCATGTTCCTGACTAAATAAGGTTCAAAAGGTTCAAATGCCCTGCGGGCGTTCAAAAGGTTCTTCGACAAGCGAAGCGGCATAGCCGAGCGCAAAAAATCGAACCACCTTGAACCTTTTGAACTCTTGAAGCAGCGAGCGCCATCGGAAGCTTGCTTACAAATGGCCGAGTCGCGACAAGAGTCGAGCGAAGCTCAACCTTAAACTTTAAACTTTGAACCCTTTGAACCTTTAAACTTTGAACCTTTTGAACCTTTCTTCCCTTATCTCCCAGGGCCTTGATGAGGCCCGGTGTTGCCTGGAAAGCTTTATCCAGGACAAGAGGACCCTGCCCGCTATCGATGCGGCTGCCCGCCTGATGCAAACGGCTCTGCAGCAGGGTCATAAAATTATTGCCTGCGGCAACGGTGGCTCCCTGTGCGACGCCACTCACTTTGCCGAAGAGCTGACGGGGCGTTTCCGCTCCTCGCGCCGTCCCCTGCCTGCCATCGCCGTCAACGATGCCGCCTACCTCACCTGTACGGCCAACGACTTCTCGTTCGAGGACGTCTTTGCGCGTTATGTAGAAGGGGTAGGGCAGCCCGGCGACGTACTGGTTTGCCTCAGCACCAGCGGGGAGTCGCAGAACGTTCTGCGTGCCGCCCAGGCTGCAAAGGCCAGAGGAGTGAAGACCATCGGCCTGACATCGGGCAGCGGCACCTCCCTCTCCCAGCTGTGCGATGTAGCCATACAGGCACCCAGCGCCCCACACTCCGACCGTGTACAGGAGATACATATCAAGGTTCTCCACCTGCTGGTGCAGTGCATCGAGGAACTTGGAGTGGAACCAAGCTGACCCTCTGCCTCTGCGATAGGCAAATCCTGTTCGCCACCCACAGGCTCGAACGTAGTTCAAATGCAAAAATGCAAAAATGCAAATTTGCAAAAACACCGCAAACCCTGAATATGATTGAACGGCTTTCCGCGGAGCCTATTCAACAAA
>CAMJQA010000079.1 GCA_946407895.1 uncultured Prevotellaceae bacterium | reverse complement strand
GCGAGGACCGGCGGGCCGCCCGCATCTTCTTCACCTTCGCGCTGCTGGCCATAGGAGTGACGTGCCTGGGCGTGCTGGGGCTGATGATGTTCGATGTGCGCAGACGATACCGGGAGATTGCGCTCAGGAAGGTGCATGGAGCCCACTTCCGCGACATCGCCCTGCTGCTCAGCCGCCGATACCTTATTATACTGGGCCTGGCTGCGGCGGTAAGCATTCCCGCCTCGCTCATAGGATTGCATAAACTGATTACCCGCTACTATACCATCCACGCCACTATTGCCTGGTGGATTCCGTTGGTGAGCCTCGTCATCGTATTCCTGCTCAGCGCCCTTACACTCTGGTACCAGATTTGGCGGGCAACGAGGATTGAACCGAGCATAGTAATGAAAGTGGAACAATAAATAATATAAAAATATGAAAATGTTTTTCGACAAGCTAATCACACTGTTCTCCCAAGCCGCCCTGCGCCTGGAGCGCATGCCGGGCTATACGCTGCTGAGCATGCTGGGACTCGTCTTAAGCCTGAGCGGCACAGTCATCATCGCACGCTACCTGCACCAGGAGTGGACCATCGACTCGTGGATGCCCCACCTGGACCGGACGTACATCCTCTGCGAACGTTGGGGCGGTCGTGATGAAAGGCCTACTATAGACGAGAACTTCAACAATGCAGCCGACTACATCTCCCCTACCGAGGGACAGAGCGACGTGGAAGCCTATGCGGATATTCATCTGCATGAGGCCAACTTCCGTATTCTCTTGGAGGACGATGAAAGGATAAGCGTGCCTGTCGTAAGCGTAGATAGCGGCTTCACAAGTGTTTTCCCGCTGAAGGCTTTGGAAGGAACCTTAGTTCTCCAGACCGAGGGGCAGGCCTTCGTAAGCGAGAGCTTTGCCCGCCGTTTCTTCCCCGGCGAAAGTGCGGTGGGAAAGACCCTGAAGATGGGAGCCGAGGAGATGCTGCATACGATAGTCGGCGTCTTCCGGGAGCCAGTCTGCAAGAGCACTATCCATTTCGACGTGGCTAAATATGCTCCCAGAAAGCACTACATTGAGGGCACCCTTGGCTTCACGATACTCAGGCTTATCAAGGGAGCAGATGCAGAGGCCTTCAACAAACGCCAGCCTGAGATAGATGACAAGTTAAATCCCATAAGAGTGTTTCTGATAGAACCCTTCAGGAGGAACCTGAGCCGATATTATGAAGGAAGTAGCATAGGTTTTCGGACAATGCCTTCTCTCAGTCAAGTCAGTTCGTCCAAGTACCTGTGGATGCTCCTTGCCGTGGGCGTGCTGCTCTTCTTCGTAGGCCTGTTCAATTTCCTGAACCTCTACGCCGTAATGCGGCATACCAGGGAGCACGAGATGCGGGTTCGCCGTATCTTCGGAGCCACCCGATGGAACATCTTCTCAATGCTATATGTGGAAAACCTCCTCATCAGCGCCCCCGCCATGCTGGGCGTATGGATGGTGATTGAGATTACCACGCCCTACATGAAGGACTGGTTTGACATTGAGCAAATGACAATGCCCCTCTTCGATACCGCGCTGTCATTATCTATAATGTTCCTGTTGCCGCTGGTAGCAACGGCTGGAATAATCAAGAGAAGCGGCCGAGGCTCTGCCTCCTTCCTATTCCTGCAATACTTCATTTCGCTGACCCTTATCACCGTAAGCCTCTACCTGATGAGGCAACTGCACATGATGATGGACAGCGACCCTGGCTACAGGACCGAGGGGTTGATGCATTATACTCCTCGCGAACGAAGAGAGCTGAAGGAGAAGGTGGATGACAAAGGACATCGTTACTATGCAGACGAGCGCAAGGGAGGACCTGTCATTCTGCAAAAACTGAAAGAATGCCCCTACATCCAGCGTATCGCCGAAGACCCAGACATAAATCAATCATTTGAGATGGAGGCCAACGGGCATAAGGTGCTTTATTTCTCAATGAGAACCACACAGATGGAGATGTTCGGCCTGGAACTGCTGGAGGGGAGGATGCTCTGCGACAGCCTGGACCTCTACAATTACAACTGCATGATGAACGAGACAGCCCTCAAGCAATTGGGGATAAAGGACTGGCGGACAGCTGAAATACAGATGGGACGGAGGCTGTGGACGACGAACATGATGGAACTCAATAAGCAGAACCCTCCCTTCAAGGTGGTAGGTATCCTGCGCGACTTCCATCCGGGCCGACTCTCCGAACCCGTGCCGGCAATGCTCTTTTTCCACCTGGACAGTTGGAAGATAGAGACGTCTGAGTATCTGCCCGACGACCTGCTGCTCCTCGTCAAGCCCGGCTGCGAAGAGGCTCTCCTGAAGTATCTGCACAACATAAGTCAGGAAGTACTGGGTACCGACAAGGTGGACTATCAATGGCTTGCGGACCAGAAGGACGATCTCTACCGCGAGGACCGGCGGGCCGCCCGCATCTTCTTCACCTTCGCGCTGCTGGCCATAGGGGTGACGTGCCTGGGCGTGCTGGGGCTGATGATGTTCGATGTGCGCAGACGATATCGGGAGATTGCGCTGAGGAAGGTGCACGGTGCCCGCTTCCGCGACATCGCCCTGCTGCTCAGCCGCCGATACCTTATTATATTGGGCCTGGCCGCGGCGGTCAGCATTCCTGTTTCGCTCATCGGATTGCACCAGCTGATTACGCGATACTATACCATCCACGCCTCGGTTGCCTGGTGGATTCCGCTCGCGAGCCTCGTAATCGTCTTCCTGCTCAGCGCCCTTACACTCTGGTACCAGATTTGGCGGGCAACGAGGATTGAACCGAGCGTGGTGATGAAGGTGGAACAATAAAAGAAGACCCTCCCCCGGCCCCTCCCTCTAAGGAGGGGAGTAGAATGTCTGGTCGGCGGAGGGCGGAAAGAAGAGATACAATGAAACAAGGGGGCTGCCGGACGCCGGAAAGAAGAGATACAATGAAACAAGGGGGCTGCGGAGGCCGGAAAGAAGATATACAATGAAACAAGCTATTTGCCGACAAGGGAAAGAGAGAATTTAACTATTTATAAACCGTTTAAACTATTTGGAATTATGGACGAGACAATTATCAAGACTATCAACCTGCACAAGGAGTTTGCTACCGAGGAGGTACGCACACTGGCCGTCAACGGCGTGGACATCGAAGTGAAGAAAGGCGAGTTCGTCGCCATCATGGGACCCAGCGGATGCGGAAAGACAACGCTACTGAACATGCTGGGACTGCTTGAGAACCCGACAGAGGGGCAGTACCTGCTCTGCGGGCAGGACGTAAGCCTGCTCGACGAGGATGAGCGCTGCCGCCTGAGGAAGGGACTCATCGGATTCGTCTTTCAGAGCTTCAACCTGATAGACGACCTGAATGTAGAGGACAACATCATGATGCCGCTCCTGTACATGAACGTGCCGAAGCCTGAGCGCCGCGCGCGGGCGGAGGAGGCTATGCGGCGTATGGACATCCAGCACCGCGCCAAGCACTTCCCGCGCCAGCTGTCGGGCGGACAGCAGCAGCGCGTAGCCATAGCGCGTGCCGTAGTGATGCGTCCGCAGATAATCCTGGCCGACGAGCCGACGGGTAACCTCGACTCGCACAACGGGAACGAGGTGATGGACCTGCTATGCCAGCTCCACGAGGAGGGGACGACCATCGTGATGGTGACGCACTCGCAGCACGACGCCAGCTACGCAGAGCGGATAGTGAACCTCTACGACGGGCGGATAGTGGACGAGGTGGAGCTCTGAGCCGCCTCCGTCGTGCGGCTACTGCTGAGTGGCCTGCACGCCGTGCAAAGTGTTCTCCGGCTGCCGGAAGGAGGTTTGCAAGCTCTGCAAAGTCTTTTCCGGCTGCCGGAAGGATGTTTGCAGGCTCTGCAAAGTCTTTTCCGGCAGCCGGAAGCATGTTTGCAAGCCGTGCAAAGTCTTTTCCGGCTGCCGGAAGTATGTTTGCAAGCCGTGCAAAGTCTTTTCCGGCAGCCGGAGAAGACTTTGCAGGGCTTGCAAGGGCATATACGCCATGCGGCGGGAAAAAAGAAGGATGGCGGAGGAAAACTCCGCCAACGCCAACAAAAGAAGACGGCTGGTAGAGGGCTTTTCCGACAGCCGGAAACAAAAGAAGACGGATGGTAGAGGGCTTTTCCGACAGCCGGAAACAAAAAAGACGGATGGCGGAGGGCTTTTCCGACAGCTGGAAACAAAAAATCCCGCTGGCAGAGGGCGTTGCCGTCTGCCGGCGGGATGAAAGTATCTCGTGCAAGGACCCTGCCGCCCGTCGCTACTGGCGGAAGCGGGCCATCACACGGTCTGCCGACACGCGCTGCACGCAGCCCTGGTGCTCGTCGATGGCCTGGCAGGCTGCCAGGGCGGCCGTCTGGCCCAGCACCATGAACACCGGCTCCATGCGGATGGAGCCGTAGGCTATGTGCGAGGCCGACAGGCAGACGGGGACGAGCAGGTTGCAGGCCTCCTGCTCCAGCGGCGTCAGGCTGCGATACGACACGTCGTACTTGCCCGGTATGGGTATCTGCACGTCGCCCTCGTTCTTCACCATGCCGTTCACCACGTAGCGGCCGGTGTTGTGCGAGTCCATCGTATAGGCTGCCCAGCCGACGGCGTCGTCCACCGTGGCGCGTCGCTGGCAGTTCGCCTGCGTCATGACGTATCGGCCCACCATGCGTCGCGCCTCGCGGATGTAGAGCTGGGGCGTGAAGTGTCCGAACTCCTCGTATTCGTCGCGGGGCCATCCCCACTGGCCGATTTCCTGCCTCACCGCCTCGGGGATGCGCGGGTCGGAGGCCACAAACCACAGCAGCCCCAGCGTATATTCGCGGTGCCGCCGTGCAATCTCCTTGCGCCGCTTGTAGCTGGCCTCGGGGTAGTCCCAGTTCTCGCCGATCATGTCCGTCGAGAGGGCACCGCGGTTGTTCACGTCCGTCTTGTGGTTCGGCATCATGTCCCACGCGAAGCAGTCGTTTATGCCGCGTCGCCAGGGCTCCACCTCCTTCCAGCGAAGGAGCAGCTCGTAGCGGGTGGAGTCGTATCCGGCCGGTCGGGTGAACGGGATGCGGTTGGCGGGGTCGTTGGTCACCGTCAGTCGGTAGTTGTAGGCCTGCACACGGCGGTCGGCCTGTCCCTGCTGCCCCATCGGGCCGGGGATGATGCCCCATAGCAGCCCGCTGCGCGGGTTCCCGCGCTCGCGATAGGGATCCACGCCGTCGGGGAACTGGTGATACTCGCGCATGTGCAGTCCGTTGAACTCCTCGCCATACTTCGCGCTGCCCTCACGGCCGATGGTGTACGTCACGCCCGATCGCGCCATCAGGTCGCCCTCGTACGAGCAGTCCAGGAACACTTGCGCCTCCACGCGGGCCCTTCCGCCCCCGGCCTTGGCCGACGCCGGCTCCAGGGTGATGCTCTGCAGCCGGTTCCCCTGCTTCTTTGCCCGGCGGATGCGCCGCTCCATCCACACCTCGATGCCTGCCTCGCGGAGCATCTGCCTGTAGACGGCCAGCGCCACCTTCGGCTCGAACTTGAAGACGGGACCGTCCGACCCGTACGCCTCTCCCACCCGGCGGTAGAACGTCAGCGCCAGGCCCTGGATGATCTCCACCTTCCCGATGTCGGTCATGCCCAGCCCGCCGGCCGTCAGCCCGCCTATGCGGGGCCCTGGTTCGACGAGCAATACGCTCTTGCCCTGCCGCCGGGCCTCTACGGCCGCCGTAATGCCGGCCGACGTGGCGCCGTAGATGCAGATGTCCACCTGGCTCACCTTGGGCAGCGGCGCCCAAGTCTCCTGCGCGAAGGCCCGGGCCACGCCCAGCGCGGCCAGCAGGCATGCTGATAGAAAATACCTCATCATCATAGCTTCAGCGTTTCGGCTCCGTGCTGGCTAACCAGCTGGATTGGTCCCAGTCATCGCCGCTTGGGTGCGGAAAATAGAAGTAATAGGTGCCGTCCTTGTAGGCGCAGTCGGGAGCCCACATGAAACCTCCCGCCTCGCGGCCCCATTCCACCTGCGAGGAGTTCAGGATCTCTCCGTGGTCGGTCCAGTGCACCATATCATCGGTCGAGAAGACGTGGTACTGGTCCATCAGATCGCAACCACGGGGCGGATCAATGTCGTGCGAGGCATAGACGTACAGGCGGCCGTCCTGCCAGACGTGGGCAGAAGGGTCGGCCGTGTACATGTGCGTGATGAAGGGGTTGGGACCCACTTCGCTGATCTTACTCTCCGTCGAGCCGCAGCCGGAAAACAGCGCGACTGACAAAACCAGGGCCGCCAGGCTCCGGCAACGGCCTTGCAGGCCGCAAAAGGTAGTGTCCGTTCTCATCTTAAAAGGTTTTTTATGTCGGTATTTAATAATGAATACATGCAACTGCCCACAAAGGTATAAACTTTTTTCAAGCCCGAGGGGAAGGAAAGAAAAAAAATTGCTATATTTGCACCAAAAAAGCAGGAAACCCCTAAAAAACATCCTACAAATATGAAAATATCCATTGCAGGAACAGGCAAGATAGTGGAAGAGGTGCTCAGCATGCTCCGCCACGACTTCGCCGAGACGATAGAAGTGACCGGCATCTACGCCCGGGAGCATAGTGTGGAGCACGCCATCGACCTCTGCATGGCATACGCGCCCTGCGGATTCGTATATACCGACTACGACCGCATGCTACGGGAGGCCGAGGCCGACTTCGTCTATATCGCCAACGCCAACCACGTTCACTACGACTACGCACGCCGCGCCCTGATGGCCGGACGCAGCGTAATCGTCGAAAAGCCCCTCACCCAGACGCGGGCAGAGGCCGAAGCACTCTACGACCTGGCCATCGAGCGCACACTCTACTGCCTGCCCGCCTTCAGCCTGCTCTACATGCCCCTCTTCGAGGAGCTGCGCAGCAAACTGCCCCTGCTCGGCACCGTCAGGCTCCTCGAGTGCAACTACTCGCAGTATAGCAGCCGGTACGACCGCTACCTGCAGGGCATCATGACCCCGGCGTTCGACCCAGGCCAGGGCGGCGGCGCACTCATGGACATCAACATCTATAACCTCTGCTTCGCCATCGCCCTGTTCGGTCCGCCGCGCACCGTGCACTACCAGCGCAACCTGGGATACAATGGCATCGACACCAGCGGCACGATCACCCTACAGTATCCCTCCTTCGTGGCCTCGCTGACGGGCGCCAAGGACTGCGACGGACCCTCGCACGGCATCATACAGGGCGAGCGGGGCTACATACACGTCGACGGGCCGGTGAGCACCATGCGCCAGTTCACACTATGCCTCCGCGGACAGCAGCCACAAGTCTTCCGCGCACCGCAAGGACCCCACCGCCTCAGCTATGAGTTCCAGGCCTTCCAGACACTGGCCGATAACCATCCCGCCAGCCGGCTCAACATCCCCTACCTGAGCCGTACGGCACTGGAAATAGCCATTGCAGTAGAAAAAACAAAATAAAGAAATACCACCATGCTCAAGAAAATCATCGCCCAAAAGCTCGGGCTCAAGGAACAATACGTTGAAAATACAATAGAGTTGCTCCGCGACGGGGCCACCATCCCCTTCATCAGCCGGTACCGCAAGGAGGCCACCGGCGGCATGAACGACGTGGAGGTAGCCGCCGTCGCCAACGAGCTGGACGCCCTGACCGAGCTGCAACGCCGCCGCGACTTCATCCTGCAGTCCATCGAGGCGCAGGGCAAGCTCTCCGACGAGCTGCAACAGCGCATTGAAGCCTGCTGGGATGCCAACACCCTGGAGGACATCTACCTGCCCTACAAACAAAAGCGCCGCACCCGCGCCCAAGTGGCACGGGAAGCCGGACTCGAACCGCTGGCCAACATCATACAGGCTCAGAACGGAGCACCCATTCAGAAAATAGCAACGCGATACCTGAATCCGGACAAAGGCATCGGCACGCCCGAACAGGCCCTGCAGGGCGCCCAGGACATCATAGCCGAGCGCGTCAGCGAGAACGAACGGGCACGACAGAGCCTGCGCTTCACCTTCGCACATCATGCCGTCATCGCCAGCCACGTCATCAAGGGGAAGGAACCAGAAGGGCAAAACTTCCGCGACTACTTCGACTGGAAGGAACCACTCAGTCGCTGCAGCAGCCATCGCCTGCTGGCCATGCGCAGAGGCGAGGCCGAGGGCATCCTCAGGGTGAGCATCAGCGTCGACGACGAACAGGCCATAGAGTGACTGAGCCGTATGTTTGTGAAGGGAAGGGACGAAGCCTCCGAGCTGGTTCGCCAGGCCGTGGAGGACGGCTACAAGCGCCTGCTGGAACCCAGCATCAGCAACGAATTCGGCACCCTGTCGAAGCAGAAGGCCGACGAGGAAGCCATAAAGATCTTCGTGCGCAACCTGGAACAGCTGCTCATGGCATCGCCCCTTGGACAGAAGCGCGTAATGGGCATAGACCCCGGTTTCCGAACCGGATGCAAAGTGGTCTGCCTGGACGAACAGGGCAACCTGCTGTACCACACCGTCATCTATCCCCACCCGCCCAAGAACGAACGCATACAGGCCATGCTGACCGTAGGCAAGCTGGTGGAGAAGTATCGCATAGAAGCCATCTCCATCGGCAACGGAACAGCCGGACGCGAGACGGAGGAATTCGTGGAGCACCTGGACCTTCCCGAGGGCGTAGAGGTCTATAGCGTCAGCGAAGACGGCGCCAGCATCTACAGCGCCAGCGAGATAGCACGCCAGGAGTTCCCCGACGAGGACGTCACCGTACGCGGCGCTGTCTCCATAGGCCGACGGCTGATGGACCCCCTGGCCGAACTGGTGAAGATAGACCCCAGCAGCATCGGCGTAGGGCAGTACCAGAAGGATGTGAACCAGGCGGCCCTGAAGAAGAGCCTCGACCAGACGGTCGTCTCCTGCGTGAACCGCGTGGGCGTCAACGTCAACACAGCCAGCCCCTGGCTGCTGACCTACGTAAGCGGACTGGGCACCACCCTGGCACAGAACATCGTAAAGTACCGGGCACAGAACGGCCCCTTCCGCTCGCGTCGCGAACTGATGAAAGTGCCCAGGCTCGGGGCAAAGGCTTTCGAACAGAGCGCCGGTTTCCTGCGCATACAGGGCGGCAGCGAACCGCTGGACAACAGCGCCGTCCACCCCGAACGCTACCCCCTGGTAGAGCAGATGGCCCGCGACTGCGGCTGCAGCGTAGAGGCGCTCCTGAGCGACAAGGCACAGCGGGAGAAGATAGACGTCGGCCGATACATATCAGACGAAGTGGGACTGCCCACCTTGCAGGACATCATGGCTGAGCTGGAGAAACCCGGGCGTGACCCCCGCAGCCCGCTCAAACAGTTCGCCTTCGACCCCAGCGTACACGAGATTTCCGACCTGCGGCCTGGTCAGGTACTGCCCGGCATCGTCACGAACATCACCAACTTCGGTGCCTTCGTCGATGTGGGCGTCCACACCAAGGGGTTGGTACACGTCTCGCAGCTTGCCGACCGCTACGTGAAGGACCCCACCACCGTTGTTTCCCTGCACCAGCGCGTAATGGTAAGGGTTATAGAAGTAGATCAGCAAAGGGAGCGCATTTCGCTGAGCATGAAGGGAATACAAACAAATTAATTCAAAGGAGACAATGACGGGGAAATGGTATACCTTCATTGCGGCGGTTCTGCTTTCGATAAGTTCATCGGCTCAGAAGCAGTACAGCGGCATCTATCCCAGCCTGGCCTTTTATAATAATGAAGGAGAATGTGGAACAGGGGCTGTCGTTCCCTGGGCGGGGCGCCTGTGGGTCATCTCCTACGGTCCCCATTTGCCAAAAGGCTCGTCGGATAAGCTCTATGAGATTACGCCCGACTTGCGACAAATCATTCGGCAGGAAAGCATAGGCGGTACACCAGCCAATCGAATGATTCATGGCGAAAGCAATCAACTATTCATCGGCCCCTATGCCATTGACTCGGCTCGTAGGGTACGCACCATTCCGCCTGCCGTAATGCCCGGGAGGCTCACTGGCATTGCCCGCAGCATTACAGATCCGGCCCATCGCCTGTGGATAGCCACCATGGAGGAGGGATTTTACGACATCGGAGTGGATAGCCTCGACGTGAAGACCATCTTCATGGACGGAAACGAGAGGCAGCGGAGAAAACTGCAGCCCACCATTGACAGTCCGATATTGAAAGGCGTTCATGGCAAGGGGTTTTACTCGGGCCAGGGCGTCTATGTTTACGCAAACAACGGAGAGGAATCGCAAGAGGCGATGAAGAATCCGCGCATAGAATCGGGCGTACTGGCTGAATTCGACGGGAAGGAATGGAAGCAGATACGCCGCAATCAGTTCACCGAAGTGACAGGCCCGGGCGGCATATACGGAAATCCTCATCCTGATACAGACCCCATCTGGGCCGTCGGCTGGGACCACCGATCCGTAATCCTGGCTACTCGCGATGCTTCCACGGGCTGGTATTTCTATCGCCTCCCCAAAGCCAGCAATAGCTACGACGGAGCCCACGGATGGAACACCGAGTGGCCGCGGATACGAGACGTATCGGCCGACCAGACACCGCGTCTCCTGATGACTATGCACGGCATGCTGTGGGATTTTCCACAAACGTTTGCATATAATAACGGCTACGGCATCAGACCGTTATCGAGCTATCTGAAGGTGGTGGGCGACTTCTGCTACTGGAACGGCCGGTTGGTATTCGGATGCGACGATTCGGCCAGGAGCGAGTTCCTGAACAAGCGCAAGGCCAAGGGCGGAATAGCGGGCCCCGGGCAGTCGCACTCCAACCTGTGGTTCGTGGATACAACGACCATACGACACCTTGGACCTACGGATGCCACGGGTTCGGTATGGCTGAAGGACAAGGTAGAAGCCGGAGAGTCGTCCGAACCCTTTCTGCTGGCAGGATGGAAGCGGCGTACTGCATGGATTGGCAACGACGGAGACGACGAGGTTATACTGACCTTCGAAACAGACATGAAGGGCTACGGGCAATGGAAGAAGGCTTTCAGCCAGCGGATCCCGGCCAAGAGTTCGAGGATGCTGAACCTCGATGGTGCAAAGGGTGAGTGGATTCGTGTCAGGACGGACCGCAGCTGTCGGTCGCTGACCGTCACGTTTGTCTATGCCTCTACGGCTCGCCCCAGGCCCTCCGGTTCAATGTTCAGCGGTCTCAGCCCTTGCGGCGAGCAGCAGTGGCAAGGCGGTCTGCTCTACTGCCTGGGCAACGGGCGCAAGACCCTGGGTATAGTAGCCCGCGCAATGGACGGGGACAAGACTACATCCCTGGGCTATTACGAACTGGACGGGAACATGAACCTCTTGCGCCAAGACAATCCGGCCGACTCGCTTATGATTGAAAAGCAGCTGGCCATTCCATCCCAGGTCGTCACGGCCCAGAATGGTTCCTACCTGGTTATCGACGATTCCGGCCGCCGCTGGCGATTACCGATGGGCAATCAACACTATGCCCGACTCATGGACAAGCGACAGACCCGAATCTGCCGCGAAGTAGCCACAGAGCGCGACTTGTTCAATTGCGGTGGCACTTTCTACGAACTGCCAGCCGAGAATGCCGACGGATATGCTAAGATACGCCCCATCTGCACCCACAATCTGCAGATCCACGACTACGCCTCCTATCGCGGGCTTCTGGTCATGACCGGCTCAGCTACAACCGCCCCCCTGCCCTCCCCTGCTTCGCATCTCATCACCTCCGCCGACGGGAAGTGCCAAGTGTGGGTCGGCGCCATTGACGACCTATGGCAACTGGGCAAGCCAAGGGGCCAGGGCGGTCCGTGGGTGAACACAGAGGTCACGGCCGGGCAGCCTTCCGACCCCTATCTGCTGGGCCATTACGACCATAAGACATTGACCCTGAGCCACAGCGCCAGGCAGCCCGTCAGCTTCACTATCGAAATAGACCCCACGGGCGACGGCAATTGGCTTGTGTACCGTGTACAGCGCGTGAAACCCGGGAAGAAATTCAAGATGCGCCTGCCCGACGGACATATCGGGAAATGGATTCGCTTCACCAGCGACACGCCCACCCAGGCCACAGCCTGGTTGACATACCAATAGGGGAAAAGAACCTTTCAGCAAGCGAATAAAGGCTCCCCGGTCAAGCGAAGTGTCTAATTATTTGACAGAAAAGTGTCTAATTTTCATACAATCTGCTCCTGAGGCCCTCATAAGCGTTGGCCAGACGGGCAAAATGACGTACCTTTGCAACGTCAACAAAACAAAGAATGTATGAAAAGCTATCTGACCTTCCTGTCGCGCAACAAGCTCTACACCGCCATCCAGGCTTTCGGACTTGCCGTCTCGCTCGGCTTCGTTATTTTGCTCGCCTCCTATGCCCACACGGAGTTCACCGTGGCCAGCGACCAGCCGCTCTACCGAGAGCTATACGTGCTGGGCGCGGGCGACTACAGCGGAATGACCCTCGCCACGGCGGAGGCTTTCTTTCCCTCGATTCCCGAGATAAAAAGTTGGACGCGCTCCGTCTGGTTCAACGACAAGCACGTAGTAACCGTAGGCGAGGACTTCTACGAGGCGCAAACGGCCGTGCTCGACACCAACTTCCTCTCCTTCTTTAATTACAAGGTGGAGGGCTGCACGCGCCAACGCATTCTGGCCGCCGAGGGCGAGGTCATCCTGTCCCGCTCCTTCGCCCGCAAGGCTTTCGGCAACGACAATCCCGTGGGGCGCACCATCCTGTTCGACAAACAGCAGAAGACCGTCGCCGGCATCATCGAGGACTTCACGGCAAAGGACATCTTCAAGCCCGCCGACATCTTCCTTGGCATGGACTACGCGGCTCAGCGGCTCGAGCCCATGGACCAGTTTGGCTCCAGCTCCACGTTCCTGACGCTGGCCGACGGAGCAGACAACGAAACAGTGGCCCGGAAACTGCTGGACAAGTACGTTGACTACTGGACCTTCTACTCCCGCACGTCGGAGGGGTCGGCATTCCTCTGGGGTTCCACGCTTACGCCGCTCCGCGAGTTCTATTTCTCGCCAATCGTCAGCGACCAGTTGCGCAAGGGCGACAGAAAGGCGGTGAACCAATTGCTGCTGGTGGCGCTCATCCTGCTGCTCTCGGCTATATTTAACTACATCAACCTGACCATTGCCCAGACGGGCAAGCGAGCTCGCGAGATGGCTACGCGCAAGATCCTGGGCGAGTCGCAGGCGGGCATTACCTGGCGCTACTTCCGCGAGTCCACGTTCTTTACCCTCTGCTGCCTGGCGGCCGGATGGGCCATAGCCCTACTCCTTTGTCCGCTGTTCAAGGACATGCTGCATACAGAGATTCCGCTCTCCCCCGCCGCAGCGCCCTGGATGATAGCCTATGGCATCGGCGCCATCCTGCTCATCGGCGCCGTCTGCAGCATCATGCCCTCCGTGCTCATCGCCGGCTTCACGCCGATGGACGTGGTGAAGGGCGAGTTCCGCCTGCGCAGCAAGATGACGCTCTCGCGCGTGTTCATCGTCCTGCAGAACGTCATCAGCACCTGCCTCGTGGCCATAGCCCTGACCATGATGTGGCAGATGCGCTACCTCGTCAAGCTGCCCACGGGCTACAACACCAAGGACCTCATTACGCTCTTCACAGACCCCTTCGGCTACACCCTCGAACGTCAGACCATCCTGCGCAACCGCCTGCTTAGCTTGCCCGAGGTTGAGGAGGTGGGGCTTGCGGCCGGCACGCCGCTCCTGTGCGGCACGAACGGAGTGCGGGAGAACGACGAGCCCCACCCCTCGTCCTACCTCTGGCTCTGCCGACTGGACAGCACGGCCTTCCGCCTGCTGGGCATCCAGCCCATTGAGCAATGGGCCGAGGCGCTCGAGGGAAAGGTGTGGGTCACTCCCGAGGGTCGCGATTACTACGGCCTCTCGGCCAAGAAGACGAACATCGGCGGCACTCAGGACAGCGCGCCCTACGAAACATGCGGCGTCGTCAGGGACTACCGCGCAGGCAGCGCCCTCAGGAGCCTGGAGGAGAACACGTTCAAGGCCATCATGATGACCGGGGAGGATACATATTATTATAATATGGTCATCAAGACGCGCGGCGACCACCAGACAGCGCTCAAGGCCATACGCCAGGCCTACACCGACTGCCTGCGCGAACTGACAGGCCTGCCCCGCGAGGCCGAGCTGCAATACATGGACGACGCCCTACGCGAGGCCCTGCAATCCAAGATGAACATCCTTCGCATGGTACTAGTCTTCACGATTGTAAGCCTGCTCATCTCCGCCCTGGGGCTGTTGGCCATGTCAGTTTACTTTGCCGAGCAGCAGCGCCGCAGCATTGCCGTGCGCCGCGTCATGGGCGCCAGCATCGGGCAGGCTCTGTGGCAGCTGGTCCGGCAGTTCCTGCTTCTCTCGCTGGTGGCCATAGTGCTGGCTACACCCGTCAGCGTCTGGCTCATCCGCCACTACCTCGACGGTTTCCCCCATCGCATTGCCTTCCCATGGGCGGCTCCCCTTCTGGCCGCAGCCTTCTCCCTGCTGATAGCCGGCATCTCCGTTGTCGGACACTCGCTACGGGTAGCCCTGGTCAACCCGGTAGAGAGCATTCATGCCGAGTAAACGCCGCGCACACATAACAGACCGGGCCGGGGTGCTGACAAAAGTGCGCCATAGGCTCCACTACATTCAGCCATATTGGCCGCATTCAGGACAATATGGCTGATTTTCAGCATCTTGCAACCATTTTGTTATAGAAGAAGGTGAGGCCCGGCAGAAGCGAAGAGTCAAGGCTGCGAGTAAGCGAGAGGAAAGTGAAGTTTACTTCGGCTTTCCCGAGTGGAAGCAGTCTCGACGCAGTCAATGCCAGGAAGCCTCGCCAACGTAACTAATAATAGGAACAAGAAAGGAGAAAAAAGACTATGAATCTGAACAAATTTACCATCAAGGCCCAAGAGGCCGTACAAGAGGCGGTGAACCGCGTTCAGCGCCAGGGGCAGCAGGCCGTGGAGCCCGAGCATCTGCTCGCCGGCGTGCTGAAGGTGGGCGAGCAGGTGGTGCAGTTCATCTTCCAGAAACTGGGTATGAACCTCACCAGGGTGCAGCAGGCCGTGGATGCCCAGATAGGCAGCCTGCCCCGCGTGCAGGGCGGAGAGCCCTACCTGAGCCGCGAGGCCAACGAGGTGCTGGTGAAGGCCGAAGACCTGGCACAGAAGAACGGCGATGAGTACGTCTCGCTGGAGCACATCCTGCAGGCTATCCTGAGCGTGAACTGCACTGCCGCCAAGATGTTGAAGGACATGGGCATGACCGAGAAGGAACTGAAGCAGGCCGTGGAGGAACTGCGCGGAGGCGAGAAGGTGAAGTCGCAGTCCAGCGAGGACACCTACCAGAGCCTGTCGAAGTACGCCCGCAACCTGGTGGACGAAGCACGGGCCGGAAAGCTCGACCCCGTTATAGGCCGAGACGAGGAGATACGGCGCGTGCTGCAGATACTATCGCGGCGCACGAAGAACAACCCCATCCTGATAGGCGAGCCCGGTACGGGCAAGACGGCCATCGTGGAGGGCCTGGCCCACCGAATCCTGCGCGGCGACGTGCCCGAGAACCTGCGCGACAAGCAGCTCTACAGCCTGGACATGGGCGCCCTCATAGCCGGTGCCAAGTACAAGGGCGAGTTCGAGGAGAGGCTGAAAAGCGTGGTGAACGAGGTGACGAAGAGCGAGGGCCGCATCATCCTGTTCATCGACGAGATACACACCCTGGTGGGAGCCGGAAAGAGCGAGGGTGCCATGGATGCCGCCAACATACTGAAGCCCGCACTGGCCCGAGGCGAGTTGCGCAGCATAGGCGCCACCACGCTTGACGAATACCAGAAGTACTTCGAAAAGGACAAGGCCCTGGAGCGCCGCTTCCAGACGGTGATGGTCGATGAGCCCGACACGCTCTCCAGCATCAGCATACTGCGCGGACTGAAGGAGCGCTACGAGAACCATCACAAGGTACGTATCCAGGACGATGCCATCATAGCGGCCGTAGAGCTCTCGAACCGCTACATTACCGAACGCTTCCTGCCCGACAAGGCCATCGACCTGATGGACGAGGCAGCCGCCAAGCTGCGTATGGAGCGCGACTCGGTGCCCGAGGAACTTGATGAAACCACCCGCCGGCTGAAGCAGCTGGAGATAGAACGCGAGGCCATAAAGCGCGAGGGCGACAGCGAAAAGCTGGAGGGCCTGAACCGCGAGATAGCCGAACTGCAGGAGGAGGTGAACGCCTTCAAGGCCAAGTGGCAGGGCGAGAAGGAGCTGGTGAACCGCATACAGCAGAACAAGCAGCAGATAGAGCAGCTGAAGTTCGAGGCCGAACGGGCCGAGCGCGAAGGCAACTACGGCCGCGTAGCCGAGATACGATACGGTAAGCTGCAGGAGTTGGAAACCGAAATCCAACAAATACAGCAGCAGCTGAAGGAGGCCCAGGGCGCCGAGGCTATGGTGAAGGAGGAGGTGACGCCCGACGACATCGCCGATGTCGTATCGCGCTGGACGGGCATCCCCGTAAGCAAGATGATGCAGAGCGAGCGCGAGAAGCTGCTGCACCTGGAGGAGGAGCTGCACCGCCGCGTCATCGGCCAGGACGAGGCCATCGAGGCCGTCAGCAACGCCGTGCGCCGCAGCCGGGCCGGCCTGCAGGACCCCAAGCGGCCCATAGGCTCATTCATCTTCCTGGGCACCACGGGCGTCGGCAAGACCGAACTGGCAAAGGCGCTGGCCGACTACCTCTTCAACGACGAGACGATGATGACCCGTATCGACATGAGCGAGTACCAGGAGAAGTTCAGCGTCTCACGGCTCATCGGAGCCCCTCCAGGCTATGTCGGATACGACGAGGGCGGACAGCTTACCGAGGCCGTCAGGCGCAAGCCCTACCAGGTAGTGCTGTTCGATGAGATAGAGAAGGCCCACCCCGACGTCTTCAACACCCTGCTGCAGGTGCTCGACGACGGACGGCTCACCGACTCGAAAGGCCGCACCGTCAACTTCAAGAACACCATCATCATCATGACCAGTAACCTGGGCAGCCAGCTCTTCCAGGAGGCCAAGACCAGCGAGGACTTCGAGCGCACCCGCCAGCAGGTGCTGGAACTGCTGAAGAAGACCATCCGGCCCGAGTTCCTGAACCGAATAGACGAGACCGTCGTCTTCCACCCCCTCACCTACGGAGAGATCAAGCAGGTAGTGGGCCTGCAGCTCGACGGCGTCAGGAAGATGCTGCAGCAGAACGGCATCACCCTTCAGGTAGAGGACTCGGCTGTGGAACTGCTGGCACAGGAGGGCTACGACCCCGACTTCGGTGCCCGGCCCGTAAAGCGAGCCATCCAGCGACTGCTGCTCAACGACCTGAGCAAGACCCTGCTGGGCGGCGGCATAGACCGCCAACGCCCCATCGTCGTACGCGCAGAAAATGGAAAACTGACGTTCGGAAACTGATGGAGCAGCGAGAGCCATCGGAAGCTTGTTTACGAATGGCCGAGTCGCGACAGAAGAAGAACGAAAGCTCCGCTCGGCTCTGCCGCTTGCTACCGAAGGGACGCAAGAACTGATGGAGCAGCGAGTGCCATCGGAAGCTTGTTTACGAATGGCCGAGTCGCGACAGAAGAAGAGTGAAGCTCCGCTCGGCTCTGCCGCTTGCTACCGAAGGGACGCAAGAACTGATGGAGCAGCGAGCGGAAAGTGAAGCTTGAGCACAGAAAGCCCCGCCAAACAGCGGGGCTTTCTTGTATCCGAAAGTGCAAATGCAAAAATGCAAAAATGCAAAGAATTGTACTACCCTAGAAAAAGTTGAATGGTTTTTACCTTAACCCTGCCATAGGTT
>CAMJQA010000078.1 GCA_946407895.1 uncultured Prevotellaceae bacterium | reverse complement strand
ATAAATTTTAATAATTGTTTTTAGTTCTTTCTTGTTTCTTTACTTCGTTTTGTTGTTTTCTTAGTCTCTTTTCCTTTCTGTTTCTTGTTTTCTTTTTGCTTTATAGTTTTTTTGTTGTTGAATTGTATATACATTATTAAATATAGCCCCGCTGGGCACAATTTGACGCATTATTCCCGCCTTTTCTGGCACTCTCGCACAGAGGTGGATATAAAAACTCCGCAAATGTACACAGTTTTTTTGGAATCCACCAAATTTTTCTTGAAAAAAATATAAATAAAGGCTTATTTTTTCACTTTTTTTGGTTTTTTGGCTTTTTTTCAGGGGTAAAGTGAGGATAAATAAGCATTTTTAGGCAGTTTGTCATCTTGAAAAGTTAATGTATTCAATTGTTTACAGCTTTTAAGGGGAATTATGTTAATTTTCGTGTTGAGAATTTGTGTATTTGGATGAATCGTCGTACCTTCGCGCAGGATTTGGAACTATATGGTAAGCAACATGATTTTTGAACAATCAATACATATATAATAAGACAAGAAAATGAAAAAGATTACTATTGCCATTGACGGTCATTCCTCTTGTGGCAAGAGCACAATGGCCAAGGATCTGGCCCGTGAGCTCGGTTATATTTACATTGACACGGGTGCCATGTATCGCGCCGTCACACTCTACGCACTGAACCAGGGACTCCTGACGGAGCGAGGCATTGACGAGGAGGGATTGCGCAGACAGATGGACCAGATAATGATTACGTTCGTTATTAATCCTGAGAAAGGACGACCTGACACGTACCTGAACGGCGAGTGCGTGGAGGACCGGATTCGCACGATGGAGGTATCGAAACACGTGAGCCAGGTCGCTGCGCTGGGCTTCGTGAGGGAGGCGATGGTGGACCTGCAGCGCCTGATGGGCGAGGCAAAGGGGGTCATCATGGACGGACGCGATATAGGAACTGTGGTTTTCCCCGATGCAGAACTGAAGGTCTTCGTGACAGCCAGTGCTGAGATACGGGCACAGCGCCGCTACGACGAGTTGAAAGCGAAAGGCGAAGCTTGCAATTACGACGAGATACTGCAAAACGTATTGGAGCGCGACCGCCTGGACTCTACGCGTAAGATTTCGCCGCTTCGCAAAGCCGATGATGCCATTGTGCTAGACAACAGCCACATGACCATAGAGGAACAGAAGCTATGGCTGATGGAGAGGGTTGAAGAGGTGCTTGGAAATAAATGATAATGAGCATTGACGACCTGGAGGGCATTCTATGGTTATTGAAATAGATTCGGGAAGTGGTTTTTGCTTCGGTGTGACGCGTGCCATCAGCAAGGCTGAGGAGACGCTGCAGCAAGACGGACAGTTGTTCTGCCTGGGTGACATTGTGCATAACGGGAAGGAATGCGACCGCCTGCAGCGCATGGGTCTGAATACCATAAACCACGAACAGTTCAGAGAGGTGCATAACGCCAAGGTTCTGCTGCGCGCCCACGGCGAGCCGCCAAGCACATACCGACAGGCTGAGGAGAACGGGGTAGAGATAATTGATGCCACCTGCCCCGTTGTGCTACATCTCCAAGAACGCATCAAGAAAGAGTACATGGCCGACACGGCGCACAAGAAGCAGATTGTCATTTTCGGGAAGAACGGACATGCCGAGGTGCTGGGACTCGTTGGTCAGACGGACGGGAGTGCCATTGTCATTGAATCGCCTGCCGAAGTGGAGCATCTGGACTTCGGGCGCGACATAAGCCTTTACTCACAGACAACAAAGTCGCTTGATGTCTTCCGCCAAATTGTGGAATACATTAAGGAGCGCATTAGCCCACAGGCCACATTCAACTATTACGACACAATATGCCGCCAGGTGGCCAACCGCATGCCGCACATACAAGAATTTGCGTCGCGCCACGACGTAGTAATCTTTGTATGCGGACGCAAGAGCAGTAACGGCAGGGTTCTATATAACGAATGTAGGAACGTGAATGCACGTTCCTACATGGTTGACTCGGCCCATGAGATAAGGCCGGAATGGCTGGCAGAGAGCCAGTCGATAGGTATCTGCGGCGCCACAAGCACTCCAAAATGGCTAATGGAGGAGTGCAAAGTACGCATCGAGCAGTTGCTTGGCTGCCACGAATGAGGTCTTCTGCCCAGCCAGTACGGACTGCTCGGCCGCGTGCAGCATATCTGATATGGTGGGATTCTGGAAGAAGCTGTTGCGCAGCTGCTCGTTGATGCTTTCGTACATCCAGTACTTGGCCTGTTCATTGCGTCGATACTCGAAATAGCCGTTTTTCTTTACAAAGTCGAAGTACTTATAAATCATATCCCAGACTTCCTTTATACCGTAGCCGTAGAAGCCGCTGTAAGTAAGCACCTGCGGAAGCCATCCGCTCTCGGGCATGGGGAAGAGATGCAGGGCATTGCGGAACTGAGTGGCTGCCAGTTGGCACTTATCGACATTGTTTCCGTCGCACTTGTTTATGATGATGCCATCGGCCATTTCCATGATGCCGCGCTTAATGCCCTGTAATTCATCGCCTGTGCCAGCCAGCTGGATGAGCAGGAAGAAATCGACCATGCTATGGCAGGCCGTCTCGCTCTGCCCTACCCCGACGGTCTCCACGAAAATCTTATCGAAACCGGCCGCCTCGCAGAGGATGATGGTTTCGCGCGTCTTGCGTGCCACACCGCCCAGACTACCGGCCGAGGGGCTAGGACGTATGAATGAGTCGGGGTGAACGGAGAGCTTCTCCATGCGCGTTTTATCACCCAGAATGCTCCCCTTCGTACGTTCGCTACTGGGATCGATGGCCAAAACAGCCAACCGCCCCCCGTATTCGCGAAGCACATGGATTCCGAATTCGTCTATGCTGGTGCTCTTTCCTGCACCCGGCACTCCGCTGATGCCTATGCGCACACTCTTTCCGGAATAGGGCAGACACTTTTCGATGACCTCCTGTGCCACCAGCTGATGGGCGGGGTTAGTGCTCTCTACAAGTGTTACGGCCTGGCCCAGCACGCTAACGTCGCCTCGGAGTATCCCCTCAACATAATCATTGGCCGTGAAATGATGGCGGGCATAGCGTCCGCGTTTCAGATAGGGATTAACGATAGAAACGGGGCCTACACCGCTATTGACAGTGAGGCCCGCAAATTCGGGATTATTCTCGGGATGTTCCATATCCTTTTCTTTACAAATGGTTCTATTACGGTTAGCCGCCTGAACGCTACCGGAGGGGTTATACCTTAGGCAGTTTCCAGGGTGCACGATATTCCTTGCACAGGTAGGCATCAGCCTTCTTGTCGTGGAAGGTCTTGCCATCCCACACCAGTTTTTTACCCGTACGATAGGCAATGTTACCCAGATGGGCAAACTTGGCGATGTGGGCGCCGATTTGTATGCTGGCGTTGCATTTCTCGGGTGTACGAGCCTTGAGGCACTCCAGGAAGTTCTTCACGTGCAGGTTGAGTCCGCCACCTCCGTATGACTTCTGAAGAGCTACAGCCTCCATGCGCTGACTGCCATTCACGTTTTCTGGAATAACTTCCCAGCCACCACGGTCGATGACCAAAGTTCCGTTCTCGCCCACGAAGCCCAAGCCGTGGCTGCGGCCGTATGCGCCATCATTAATGCCGATGGAGTGATCCCACATCACGGTGAAGTCATTGAAGGTATATATAGTCTGCAGAAGGTCGGGTGTCTCGCAGGCATCGTCGGGATAACCAAACTTGCCGCCCGAAGCCATAATGCTGTTGGGTGCCGTTACGTTCATGCCATAGAGGGCGTAGTCAAGCAGATGAACGCCCCAGTCGGTCATCAGGCCACCGGCATAGTCCCAGAACCAGCGGAAGGTGAAATGGAAACGGTTGCGGTTGAATGGGCGCTTGGGAGCCGGACCGAGCCACATGTCGTAATCTACGCCTTCGGGAACAGCCTCATCGGGCTTGACGGGAATAGAGGGGCACCAGCCTTGGTAGGAAAAGACGCGCACAGTGCGTATCTTACCCAGTTTGCCACTATGCACAAAGTTCATGGCATCCTGCCAGTGAGGATCGCTGCGCTGCCACTGACCAACCTGCACTACGCGCTGGTACTTCTCGGCAGCCCGCACCATAATGTTGCACTCCTCTATGCTGTTGCCCAGGGGCTTCTCGCAATAGACATCCTTTCCGGCCTCGCAGGCGGCAACCAGCTGAAGGCAATGCCAATGGTCGGGGGTGCCGACAATAACCACATCAACGTCCTTATTGTCGATTAGCTTGCGCCAATCTTTGTATAGATAGGGCACTTTCTTGCCCTGTATCTTCTCTGCATCGGCAGCCCGACGGTCCAGTACGCCCTGGTCTATGTCGGCAAGAGCGATGCAATCAAACTCGGGGTTGCTGAGGAAGGACTGCAGGTCGCTGAATCCCATACCATTGCAGCCTATCAGGCCTACATGAATCTTGTCGTTAGCCCCAACAGGCCTGGCAGCAGCGCGCATTAGGAGGGGACTCAGGGTTAGGCCGGCACTGAGCGCGGCGCTTTTCTCAATAAAATCTCTTCGTGTCATAAATCGTTTATTTAAAGGTTAGAAAAGTTTAAAGTTCAATGTTCAATGTTCAATGTTTAATGTTCAATGTTTAAAGTTCTTCGACTAGCGAAGCGGCAAAGCCGTAACTTGCGTCCCTTCGGTAGCAAGCGGCAAGCCGATTACTTCGACTAGCGAAGCGGCAAAGCCGTAACTTGCGTCCCTTCGGTAGCAAGCGGCAAGCCGATTACTTCGACAAGCGAAGCGGCAGAGCCGAGCGGAACTTCACTCTATTCCTCCACTTCGATATTGATGACTTCCTTGGCATGTTCAGGATCATCTGAGATTAGGAGGACGCGTGGACGATTCTTGGCAGACTTCAAGTATTGGGCATGTGCCGTGATTTTGAGTTTTGAAGACTTGCCCGGCTTCAGGGTCCTATTGCCCAACGACACGGAGATGGCCTTATTGAACACCTGGACCTGATGTATGTGGAGTGGGCTTTCTCCCGCATTGCGAAGGCTTACAATAACCGTTTTTTTCTGTTTCGGACCGAGTGAGCCCATATCTACATTATGTTCAGACACAATCAGCTTTGGTGCTTTGTCCCTTTGTTCGTCTCCCAACTGAGAGAAATCCGGCAACAGCACTGCAGAAACAAGTATTTCATTTGCGTCTCCGACCTTATCACCCATATAACGGGCAAGATAAACACTTGTCTGGTTAAGCCCCAGCATGGGTAATTCCTCACTATTTAAGGTCAGACGAATGATACCTTCTTGTCCTGCAGGAATAGATTCTGGAATATATTCAGCCGTCAGATAGGGTGGCAAATGCATCAGTTCAGGATGATAAACAGTGTGCTCGGTATTCACTAATCGTAGTTCAGCAACAGGATGGTCTCCTTTATTAACGTTGTCAAACTCCAAATAATTAGTCTCCATACGCACATTTCCCAGGTCGATTGGATAATCGCCACTAAAATCATGCACCTCAGTAACCACACATCCCTGCAAAGCCAAATAAATTGGTTTGTCGGAAGCATTTGTCAGGATTTCCACATCTTTGTAGAAAGTGCCAAGTAAACCTGCATCAAAAATAACGCGTATCTGTGCACGTTCTCCAGCTGCAACAGGCTCTTGAGGATAATCAACAGCCAAACACCCACACGATGGACGAACTTCGTGGAGAATTAAAGGACGATCCCCTTTATTAATAAACCCGAACGTTACAATTTTAGGACGCTGAAACATGACTTCACCGACCTTTATGATGTCTGCATCAGGCACGAAACGCGGTTGAGACCACATCACCAATGGAATCATCAGGTACAAAAAGATGAGAGTCAAATGTTTCATTCTTATTCCTTAATATAAATAATTATACTTTCCTCAACGTGCGCAGTGAGGCCTCCACGGTGCGGATTAACTCACGTTTGTCTGTTGAAGGAGAATAGACAAAACCTTCAGCCACAACGACCTCGGATGCAGCGCTATCAATACGGACGAGCGAGACAAAGGGCCCTCCGAGTGCGCCGTTGCGCATTTCCCATAATCCATGCACCTCTTGGGTGAGCCGTCCATTCATTGGGCGAAGCACTGAGGTGAGGATAGGATGCCCGTCGATGCACGTAGTCTGCATCCACTGGTCAGACTCACGACCTGGGATATTTGCCTTCATCACCGAATCGCGCCGACTGACGAAACACTCCGGTGTACGGACCTCGCTGCCGTCCCAAGGATAAGTATAGACCACCACGTTGAGGTCCTTTTCATTCAGGTTGCTGCCAGCCCAAAGAAATCGCGTTCCCCTTTTTGTCGCACGAATATCCTCAGGAGCACAGATGGTATAGCCCATCACGGTCTTAAGGTCTTGCGCAGCCAGCTGGCTATAGCGCTTTCTGAGTTGAGCAGCCCGCATATCCAACTGGGCATCGCTAATGAGCTGACGTATCTGTGCTGCCCTGGTTGAAAGGATACGCCGCAATTCATCCAGATTAGGCGCAGAAACGGTAACCTGGATCTGAGGACGGGCCACAACATCGTACGAGACACCGAGCAGAGGCTTCTGAAGGTTCTCATCGAGGGTGATAAAGAGCTGGCTGTGCATGGTGGTGTACTTCTGAACATAGTAAGGCGAGAAGATTCGCGTCACGCGGAAATAATCCTCATGCTGCATCAGTCCCGGCACATCACCCTGTGTAATGGCCTGTAGTGTATCGGCCACATCACTTTGCCATACAACCTTATCAACGACGAGGAGCAACTCGCTGGGCAGTCCCTTGGATGCCACGATGCGCGGTTTGTCGGAAGCCGACGAACTACAGCTCGCAAGCAGCAGGACAGCCATAAAGCCGATGATAATAATGCGGGCCAACCAGTTCATGACTCTAATACAATACGCTGTGCCTGTACGGCCGACTTCAGGAAGAAGCTGGCATTTTCATTGAACGTAACGGGATGCTCGGTGGTATAATAACTAACCGAAGCCCCGCGCGTGAGCCGGGCCTCCATCTCAGGATGGCGGCGCAAGTAGTCCTGCAGGCTATGAGCCACGTAGTCGCCCTGCGGAATCACCGTCACCTGGCTGGGCATGAACTGACGTATCTTGTCAAGCAAGAGAGGATAGTGAGTACAGCCCAGTATGACACTGTCTATCTTCGGGTCGCGATACATCAGGTTCTCTATATGCTTCTGCACGAAATAATCGGCTCCAGGGCTGTCTGCCTCGTGATTCTCCACCAAAGGTACCCACATCGGGCATGCCTCGCCAGTCACCTTAATATCGGGGTATAGCTTAGCTATCTCCATGCGATAGGTATGGCTGCGTATGGTGCCCGGTGTGGCCATGATGCCTACGTGGCGAGTCTGCGTTATCTGTCCCACGCACTCGGCAGTAGGCCGTATCACGCCCAGCACGCGCCGCTGCGGGTCCAGCTGTGGCAGGTCTTTCTGCTGTATCGTGCGCAGGGCCTTGGCCGAAGCCGTATTACACCCCAGGATAACCAGATGACACCCCATCTGGAAGAGCTTCCGCACCGCCTGAATGGTGAACTCATAGACGACATCAAAGGAACGGATACCGTATGGTGCCCGGGCATTGTCGCCCAGATACAGGTAGTCATACTGAGGCATAAGCTCACGTATCTGTCTCAAGATTGTGAGCCCGCCATAGCCCGAATCAAACACGCCGATTGGGCCTGGCACCATGGGAAGTTCCTTATTATCCGGCATTTTGCTGAGGTTGAGGTTGGGGTTGCTCTGCGGGCGCAGGGTCTGCCGATGGAGCCGGGGTCTGTGGCTGAGCCGGAGCCTCAATGAGACCGAGCTTTATGCGCACTAAGTCTGACACATCTACACCCGCCACCGGGTTAATATAGGGGCAGGCATTATCGTCAATATTCAGGATAAAGCCATAGCCATAAGCCACTCCGACCTCCAGAATAGCACGGTTCAGTTTTTTCTGTACCTCGCCCATTGCTTCCTTTTCAGCCTGTGCCAAAAGTTCCTGCGCCTTCACACGGAAGTCCACACCTCCGTTCATAAGGGTCTGCAACTCAGCCTGACGTTTCTGCATAATGCTCTGGGGAAAGTCTTTTTGGCCCTGCATGAACTCCACGAACTTTTTCTGGAATTCTTCCTCGCCTCGCACTGCCTCGGCATCATACTTGGCACGTAGCGCAGCCATCTGCTGCTGAGCCTGCGCATATTCGGGCATTTCCTTCATTACCGTCTGGTAACTGAGGTATCCGAACTGCACTTGTGCAAACAAAGACAAGGGCAGCAGACTGATTAGCAAGAAGAAAAAGCGTTTCATGTGCAATCCTCCTTTCACTGGTTTACTGCACGCCGCATTCCTTCTTTATCTCGGCGGTGATGTCGGTGCTGAGCTGCGTATTGATGAAGGGGATGGCACCCGTGCTGGTATCAACCACATAGACGTAGCCACCGGCCTCGCCCAGCTTCTTCACGGCAGCCAGTACCTTCTCCTGGATAGCACCCATCTTCTCCTGGTTAGCCTTGGCCAGGGCCTGCTGGTTGTCCTGGTAGGACTGCTGCAGGCGCTGATAGAGGTCGTTCAGTTCCTGCTCGCGACGCTGCTTCACATTGTCCAGCAGGTTGGCCTGCTCCTTCTGGTACTCATCGGTTTTCTTCTGCAACTCGTCCTGCATCAGCTTCAAGTCGTCGGAGAACTGCTTCTCCATGGCCTGGAGCTCTGTCTGTGCCGTCGTATATTCCTTCATATTGGGAATCACATCTGCACTGTTGAAATGAGCAAACTTCTGTGCACTCAAACTCAGGGGAGCCATCATCAGGATGGCAATCAAAACTTTTTTCATAAGATTTCTTTTGTTATATTTAATTGTTATGTTTCTTAATTATCTCTCAACTTTAAACTTTAAACTAATTGTACCCCAGCTTGGTGAGCACCTCGTTTGAGATGTCTATCTTGGGGCTGGCAAAGATGATGCCTGCATCGCTGGCTCTGTCCAGGATGAGGCTATAGCCCTTCTGGTCTGAGATATCCTTCACTGCATTGTAAATCTCCTCCTGGATGGGTGCCATCAGGCTCTCGCGCTTCTTGTACAGTTCACCTTCTGGACCGAAGTATTTCTTCTTCAGCTCGGCAGCTTCCTTCTCCTTGGCTACGATAGCTTCCTCGCGCTGCGTTTTCTGTTCCTCACTCAGGAAAACAGCTTCCGACTGATAATTCTTGTAGAGTGTCTGAGCCTCGGAGGTCAAAGCATCCACTTCAGCCTGCCACTTTTTGCTCACTTGGTTCAGTTGCTCATTGGCCCGTTCGTAGGACGGGATATTCTTCAGGATATACTCCATATCTACCAGCGCAAATTTCTGAGCGCCAGCCTGTGCTGCAAAGAGCACAAACAATGTAAACAAGATCTTTTTCATATTTCTCTATCTTTAAATAATTATCCAAATAACAAATAATTTTCCAAATAACATCACACACATCTAGAACTCCTGGCCTAAGATAAAGTGGAAATGGCTTCCGCTAAACGTCTTCACACCGCCCACCGCGTCGAAACCATAAGCCCAGTCAATACCCAAAAGACCTACCATAGGCAACATGATACGCACGCCTGCACCAACAGAACGCTTCATGTCGAAGGGGTTGAATTTCTTCACACTATCCCATGCATTACCCGCTTCAGCAAAGACCAGGCCATAGATATTCGTGCTGGAACTGAGCATAAAGGGATATCGCAATTCCAAAGTGAAACGGTCATAGGCATAACCACTGTTATAGCCATTCTGTGTAAGAGAGCCGTTGTCGTAACCGCGCATGCCAATAGTCTCCGTGGCGTAGCTGCCACTATAGCCCGACATGCCATCGCCACCGACATAGAAGGTTTCAAATGGAGACTTCTTGTATCTGTTATAATTACCCAGCAGACCGAATTCCACCCTCGTCATCAGCACGAAACACTTATCGGCATTGTGCAGGGCGGTATAGGTGCGGGCCTTGAACTTCCACTTGTGATACTCAATCCAGCGGTATTTCTCCTGCTGCTCACTACGGAAAGTACTGCTGTAATAGTCATTAGCCAGGTTCTGATAGTCCTTACCATCGAAGGCGCTGTACGGCGGTGTCAGCGAGACATTAAACTGGAAGTCCGAGCCGCGGCGCGGATAGATGGGGTTGTCCTGGCTATTACGTGTCAAAGCAATATTCAGGCTTATATTGTTACAGTTACCGTTGGAAATCAGGAAGTAGCGCCAGTCCTTCAGCATATAGCGGGTATAGCTGAGGTCGGCACTCAGCTGGAAGTAGTCGTCGGGCCAGCGCAGGCGCTTACCCCACCCGAGGCTAAGGCCAAGTATCTTCACGAACTTGTCCGGGTCGTAATAGTTCTCGTAGTAGTTATAGCCGTTCGTGCCGTAACCATAGAGGTAACTGTTGTAGTAGTTCTGGTAGTAGGCCGAGTTGTAGTAGTTGTCGCTCACATCGGTCTGCTTGCTGAAGAATGCACTCAGGCTGAGGGCGTTGGGCCGCTTGCCGCCAAACCAGGGGTTCAGGTAGCTTACGCTGTAGGCCTGGTAGTAGCGTCCGTTGGTCTGACCGCTGATGCTGAATGTCTCACCGTTTCCCTGCGGCATTACCCCCCGTCGCAGACCTTTCCTGTCGAAGAGGTTGGCCATGCAGAAGTTACTGAACTTCAGTCCTATCTTTCCTATCACGCCCGTTTGGCCATAGCCCAGCGAGAACTCCACCTGGTCGTTGCTCTTTGGCGTGAGTTTCCAGTTCAGGTCAACCGTACCGTTCACGGGGTCGGGCGAAACCAGGCCGTTGTCATCTATTTTCTCGTCGAAATGCCCCAGCGAGGCAATTTCACGATATGAACGCATCAGAGCGTCCTTCTGGAAAAGGTCTCCAGGCTTGTTGCGCAGCTCACGGCGCACGACATTCTCATAAACGCGGTCATTACCGATGATTCGCACATGACTTATGTATGCCTGCGGGCCCTCCGAGATACGCATTTCCAAATCAAGCGAGTCGTCCACCACATTCATTTCCACGGGGTCCAGGCGCGCGAAGACATAACCATTATTATAATAGAGGTTGCCCACAGCATCGTCGTCAGAGGTCAGGCGCTCCTGCAGCAGTTTCTGGTTATATACATCGCCCTTCTTCATGCGCAGATTGGCATTAAGCAAGTCAGAGGGATAGACGGTATTGCCAACCCATTCGATATTGCGAAGGAAGTACTTCTGCCCCTCCTCGACGTTTATGTAAATGTCCACTCCATCTTCGCTCGAGGGCACTACACTGTCTGAAACAATCATGGCGTCGCGGAAACCCAGTTCGCCATACTTGGTATATAAATTCTCCTTGGCTTCCTTATACTTACTCTCAACGAATTTCTTGCTACGGAACCAGCTGGCCATCGTGCCTCGCTCGTGTATTTTCTTGAGCACGCCATTATTGAAGAGCGTACCCTTTATCTTCTTGTCAGGCAGGGCATTGTTTCCTGAGAGATAAATGTGGTTAATCTTCACTTTATCCTTCTTGTCCACCTTCACATCCACTATTACACGGTCAGGTGCTCCGGCATCATCACGCTGCACAATGTTTATATCGGCATTCTTGTAGCCTTTGTCTGCGAAATACCGCTTAGCCAGTATTTTGGCGCGATCCACCATATTGGGCGTCAGCTGGTTGTCCTTCACCAGGCCCATCTTCTCCTGCAGGTCATCGCGCTCATTCTTCCTGACGCCCGAATAGTTGATTTGCGAGATACGGGGCCGCTGCGTCAACTGTATATGCAGGTAGGCTGAATCGCCCACCAGGCTGTCGGCTCTGATGGAGACATTGCTAAACAGTCCGTTTCTGAGGTATCGTTTTACAGCCTTGGTGATGTCCTCGCCGGGAATCTCAACATACTGGCCCACAGCCAGTCCGCTCAGTCCCACCAACAAGTATTCATCGTAATTCTGTACGCCATCCACCTTGATGGCTGCGATATGGTATCCCCTGGGTGTACGGCTGTAGTCAATGACCGGGTTTAAATCGCGCTGAACCACTTGCGCCAGGTTGACTACTGGCTTCACGCAAAGCAACAATAATATAATAAGGTATATCCTTTTCACTGCGTTCGCTTACTTCTTTCTTCGTTAGTTTTCATTCTTCTCAACCTGCTCGCCCGTCTTTCCATATCTGCGCTGACGATGCTGGAAGTCTGCTATTGCCTTACGGAAGTCTTCTTCGTGGAAGTCGGGCCAATAGGTATCGCAATAGTAAAACTCGGTATAAGCACATTGCCACAGCAGGTAGTTGCTGATGCGATATTCGCCGCCTGTGCGGATAAGCAGGTCTGGGTCGGGCATGAAAGCGGTCTGAAGCTGGCTGCTGATATAGTCTTCTGTGATTTCTTCGGGCTTAAGTTTCCCTTCAGCAGCCAGTCGGGCCATTTTCTGCATGGTCTGCGTCAGTTCCCACCGGCTGCTGTAGCTGATGGCTACAACCATTGTTGTTCCGGTGTTTCCGGCCGTCTTGTCCATACACTCGCGCGTACGCTTCTGTACGCTGAGAGGCAGGCGGTCGAAATCTCCGATGACGCGGAAGCGTACGTTATTCTTCATGAAGACCTCATCCTCCAGTCCGGTAACCAACAGGTCGAAGATAGCCTCAATCTCAGCATCGGGCCGGTTCCAGTTTTCGGTAGAAAAGGTATAAAGCGTCAGGAACTTCACGCCCAGCCGAGTGGCTTCCTCTGTGATTTGCTTGGCACGCTCCACGCCTTCTACATGCCCTGCCGTTCGGGGCAGGCCCTTGGCTTTAGCCCACCTACCGTTGCCGTCCATAATGATGGCAACGTGCGCGGGAATCTGGTCTCTATTCAGTTCGTATTCCATATCTTTTCTGTTCTGCCAGGGCCTGACGCCTTGGCTTATTCCCCCCCGAGGGGGTCAGTTATTACATTTTCTGTACTTCGGACTTATGTCGTACGTCACGAAGAGCATTGTGAAGGAGTAGCAGTCCTTGTTCTTGAGGCCCACACTCTTAATGCCGTATGGCTGGAAGAGCTGAGGCTGATCCTTTGCCACGTCGAGCTCATCGCAAGTGCTGAAGCGCATTGTCCACTCCAAGCCTATGTTCAGCCGGGGGAGCACCTTATACTTCACGCCCACACCTATGGGCAGGTTAAGGGCTCCGCGGGTACCGGCACCGCCGAGGGCCATTGTCAGCCCCACGCCTGCTACGGCATAGGGCGTAATGGGGCTGTTCTCCTTGTAACCGCCGCCGCGGCCATAGCCCCAGAAGTTCATTTCGAACTGTACGCCCACATCCACCAGGTTGCGCGTAAAGTGCACTGTGGTGGGCACACCGCCCTCGGGTGTCTGGCTGGTGGCATTCTCGGGTATGAAGTAGCCCTCGCTGTTGCCCTTGATATGCCCGAAGGCCAGGTTTCCCTTGAGCCCCATACGCGGATTGAACAACCGCCTGACGAGCAAACTGCCCATTCCGCTCATGTGGGCGAAGGGCGTGCTGTTGGCATCACCCAGGTAGAAGCAAGTGCCGCCGCCGCCGCCAATCTCCATCTGGTACTCCACATCCTGTGCACGGACGTGACCGAGACAGAGAAGCAGCAGGCCTATTACTACCGACGGGCGAAGCCCAATCTGTTCAGCCGTCCTCGCCATACCTCTTGTTGGGTTACTATCCATATGAAGTGGTCCTCATCAGCTATTGCCGTAACCGGTCCGTCGCCGGCCTGAAGGCCAGCGGGCAGGTGCAGGCTGTTATCAGCCTTCCACGTCACACCCTGGTCATTCGTGACGAACATCAAGTCTAAGGGCTTATGCGAGCCGCGGCCTTCTATCGAAGCACCGCCCAGCGCCACGCCCCGACCGTCGTAGCTGAAGACGGAGAGGTGCTGCAGGGCCGGACAGAGGTACTTATTGTCGGGCGAAGGATTGAAATACACCCACTCGGTAGTGGCCTCATCCTCATCGTCGTCCCAGACCTTGCTCCATACAACAGCCGTGCTGTCAGCCACACCTTCGCAGGCTCCCACCAGCTGCAGATATCTATACCCGTTCTCATGCACGAAGTAGCGACTGCTCAGCGAGAGGGTGGGCAGGCGGCCGGCATCGTCATCGAGCATCTCAGCCTGCCACTCGCCCGGCTCGGTGCGGCTTGTGCGGTACAGGCCGTCTGCGGTCAGGGCATACAGCCACTTCTCCGTAACGGCTGCCAGCTTCAGGCCCGCCTGAGCGGAGACAAGCTCCGTCCACTGCTGGGCATCGGATGATGTATAGATGACTCCGTCGCTTGTGCTTACGTATAGGTCATTACCCTGCTGGCGCAGGCTTTCCACATCGGTTGTCGGGGGGAGCTCCGGATTGCTGAAGGTCCACTTGCCCTCAGCAGTCTTGTCCGACCGCGTGGCTGTAACGATAAAGTTCTCTTCGTTCTTAACCAGCACGACCAGTTTCCCGTTCACGATTGCGCTGCGCATTGCTACGGGGGGTATGGCCATTGACTTTTCCACAGATGACGCGAAAGGCCCTATGGAATCCACACGCGTCCAGCTGACGGAGTCTCCCTCCTGCCGGTGCACGTTTACCTTGAGGGTATATATGCGCTTGCTGTTCCCGTCCTCCGAAAGGACGTAGAGGTGGATGGGCTTCGTCAGGTTCAGGCTGTCGCTGGTGCTGTATTTCGTCCACTCCTCTGTGGTGTCTGCCTCGGCATCGCGGTAGGCCACCACGCTGCCCTTATAGTTCACCGTCATCAGCAGCGCATCCAGGCGGGTACCATAGAGCAGGGAATCGCGATTCTCGATAGTCATCTCGCGCTGGTTGATGGTCATGGGGAAGAGTCCGGCATTATAGGAGGAGCCTATCAGCGTATCCCTCCCGTTGGGCAAGGTCGTTTGTACGACACGCCTCACCACGCCCAGTGTAACGCCGGAGATATAACAGATGTCCGAGGGGACAGCCTCATCGTCATTATCTTTCGAGCATGAACTAATCAGTACGAGCAGACTCAGCAGCAGATAAAAATTCTTTTTCATTCCTGTTCTTTTTGCGCGCAAAACTTATGTATGCGTGCGAAATCGGTCACAAATGTACGGTTATTATTTGACTTATACGCAAAAAAAGCCTCGGATTTAAGTAAATTTATGGATAAAAGTGTCTGAGAGGGCATTTTTTATTCGCTTTTTCACATTTCAGGGTTCGAAGTAACATATTTTACGGCCGTCGGCCTCCTCCTCCTTCGTCATGAGCGAATGGGGAACCGAGGGTGCTGCCACCCCCCGCCCAAGACATATCGGCGACGTCTCCACCCTGGCCTCGTCCCACAAGCCTTGCTCCACGAAACTTGTCAGCAACCGGGCACCGCCCTCAACCAGCAGCCGCTGTATGCCGCGCCGGTGCAGGTCGGAGAGGATTTCGGCCAGATTGCCGGTCCGATAGACATGAGTCGGCGCCGCATCGTCGAAGAGGCGCAGCGTAGGGGGCAGTACCCCGTGCCGGTCTATGACCAGGCGCAGGGGCTGACTGCCCGGCCAGAGGCGGATGGTCAGCGAGGGGTTGTCGAGCAGGGCGGTCTGCGTACCCACCAGGATGGCCTGGCTGCGGGCACGAAGGCGGTGCACCAGCGCCTGGGTGAAGGGCGAGGAGAGTTGCGCCGGGGCCTCGTCGCCCCTTCGCAGGCGGTCGATGTATCCGTCCTGGCTCTGAGCCCACTTCAGGGTCACCCAGGGGCGCCCTTTCTCGTGGAAGGTGAAGAAGCGGCGGTTCAGGCGGCGGCACTCAGCCTCCATCACGCCTACCGTGACGTCCACTCCGGCCTCCTGCAGGCGGCGTATGCCCTGGCCGCAGACGCGGGCAAAGGGATCTACGCACCCCACCACCACCCGCTGTATGCCCTTCTCCACGATGAGGTCGGCACAGGGCGGCGTCTTCCCGTAATGGGCACAAGGTTCCAGGCTCACATACAGGGTGCTCTGCCGCAGCAGGGATGGGTCGCGCACGCTGCGGATGGCATTTACCTCGGCGTGCGGACCGCCGCAACGGCGATGGTAGCCCTCGCCAATGATACGCCCCTGGCACACCAGTACGGCACCCACCATCGGGTTGGGCGGGGCGCCGGCCTCGCCGCACAGCGCCAGCTGGATGCAGCGCTGCATATACTGGGGATTTATGTCTGAGTGGTTCATTTCTTCGGCAAAGATAGGGAATTATTCGCAGAACACCAAGCCGAAGGCGAAATAATTCTCAAAAGGTGCTGCAGAGGGGGTGTCCGATGGCTCAAACGGCCTCTGGCAGCCCATCGAATCTCCCCACCCCGCCCTGCTCCGCCGCTTCCCTTTCTGCCCGCCCTGGGGCTCAAGGTATCTGACGGCGCCGAAAAATGGTAAAGAAAATGTACAACCCGCCTCGCGAGAATCGCGTATTCTCCACCTTGTTCTCTTTGGGTCGCAAATACGCGATTCTCGACGATTTTACCCAACTCATTATACCTCAGCACTTTATCAAAAGTCTTGGCAAAAAAGCATTGCACAAAGCCCGCAACTTTGTGCAAAAAAATGGTTTTTCGCCACTTTTTTGCCGCCTTTTTGCTTCTTCCAACCCGGGAGTTTGCTTGTTGCAAACCCGGGTTTCGCAAAATCAAAACCCGCCTCCCGCAAAATCCAAGCCCGGGTTCCGCAATATTCAGCCCCCAAACATCGCCCAAAGAGGCCCTCGCTCTCTGGTTTAAAGAAATAGGAGAGCGTGTTTTTATATCATTTTTCTTTACACAAAGACATTCGGTCGTCCTTTGATGACGTCCGATTTTGCTGGGCCGCGACGGCAAGGTATATGGCACAGCCGAAGACGTGAAGCTGGCCAGCACCACACCCATCGGTGTTGTTGTCTATAAAGGCGAGAATGCCGACGACAGTTTCCACCCCAATGCCACCATACTGGTGATGGCCCTGGAGGATGTGGACTTCAACCAGGAGCCGGATCACGAATGGATGCGAGAGCAGGTTCTCAACAGCGTGGATAAAAATTCGAACGAAGTAAAAGTCATCAAGGAGAAGGCCACTGCCGCTGCTGTTTATGACGACTGGAAGAACTACATGAAGGGACTACTGGCATCCGCTGCACTTGACAAGTTGGATCCACAAGACGGAATCATTAGCTGGATTACCGACTACTGGAACCAAGACGGGTGCGATCACTATGTTGATAGGCTTCGGAATAAGTTTGGCGACAACGCTCCTGCCGTGTCTAACTGGTTCATGCCCACCGCCACACAGATGCTGATGGCCTGCAGAGAACTGGCCAAGGAACCCTGGAGGGCCAACAGTGCCGAGTATAGCAATAGCCTCGCATATTACGACATGAATAAGGACAACTTGGGTTCATACCTGTCCACCGACTGGTACATAGACGTGCTCACCCCCCTGTTCAGCCGCGTAGGCACGGATGCCAAGCTTCCTGGTGGCAACTACTGGCTGTGTACACAGATGCCCATAAACACCGACTGGGACAAGGCCTGGTACTACCAGATGGGCAGTCAAACCGGTGCCGAATTGCGCACGGGTGCCAAGACCGCCGAGAGAAAGGTGCTCCCCTTCCTAGCCATCCGCACCCGCTAAGAATGTTTTTTTCGGCTGCCCCCTCTTTCAAGCTTAGCTGAATTCGGGCAGCCCCTCATCAGAACAATATGCGGCAAGTCAGTGCCCCGAAGCGCTGATTTGCCGCTTTCTTTTTGGGAAATATGGATTTTTCTCACTACCTTTGCACCCATGAAACATATTAAAGCGCTACAGCAGGTCTATCCGCCGGGCGAAGCACGCGCCCTGCTCCGCATGGTGATGGAGGTGCGCTACGGCCTCTCCCATACAGACCTCCTGCTGGGAAAAGACAGGAATCTCTCCCCCGCTCAGCAGGTCGAGCTGGACACCATCATAGCCCGTCTCCTGCGCAGGGAACCCGTGCAGTACGTGCTGGGCATAGCCGAGTTCTGCGGCCATCGGTTTCATGTAGAGCCGGGCGTACTGATTCCACGTCCAGAGACGGAGCAGATGGTACAGCGCCTCGTCCGCCGCCCTGGGCAGAAGACGGGTAGCGTGCTGGACATCGGAACGGGAAGCGGCTGCATAGCCATCTCCCTGGCCCTGGCCGGGTATCGGGTCACGGCCTTCGACGTCTCCCCCCTGGCCCTGCGCATTGCGCGGGGAAATGCAGAAAGGCTGGGCGCCCAGGTGGACTTCCGGCTGGAAGACATCCTGCATCCCACGCACTCCTGCGACCGCTTCGACATCATCGCCAGCAATCCCCCCTACGTCTGCCAGTCCGAGGCGGCACAGATGGAGGAGAACGTGCTGGCCTACGAACCGGACCTAGCTCTCTTCGTGCCCGACCAGGACCCCCTACTCTTCTATCGCGCCATTGCCGAATATGCTGCCCGGCACCTGGCACCCGGCGGAGAACTGCTCCTGGAATGCAACCGCGCCTACTGCACCGAAGTGGCCGAACTGCTTACCCGACAGGGCTTTGCAGATGCTACGGTGCTGCACGACCAATTCGGCAACCAACGATTCGTCACAGCCCACTCTATGAATTGTGAATCATGAATGATGATCTATTTTTAAAGAAAGCTGCTGCCCTGTGCAGTCGCGCCGAGTACTGCGCCAGCCAGATAGAAGAAAAGCTACGCAGATGGGGAGCCGACACGGAAGAGACAGCCCGCATCATCGCCAGGCTGACGGAGGAGAAGTATATCGACGAGGAGAGGTACTGCCGCGCCTTTGCCAACGACAAGTTCCGCTACAACCACTGGGGCCGCATGAAGATACGTCAGGCCCTGCGTTTCCAGCATCTGCCCGACGAAGCCATCAGCGAAGCACTCAGTCAGATAGACGAGGGTGAGTATCAGGAGGTGCTCAGCCAGATACTTGCTGCCAAGTCCCGCACGCTTCACGACAGCGACCCCTACATCCGCCGCGCCAAGCTCCTCCGCCATGCTGCCAGCAAAGGATTCGAGGCAGAACTGGTCCTCTCCCTCCTGCCAGAGGAGTGAGTACCAAGCAAACCTACATGCCATTGGCCGAATATGACATTTACCTTTGGCTGTGGCCCGGGGCGCACGATAATGTGCCCCGAGGCACACGATAATGTGGCTCGGGGCAACATCCCACTTGACTCGAGTGATTTGATCGTTTGACTCGAGTGATTTGATCGATTGAGTCGAGTGCTTATTCCGTTTAAATTTGAATTCGACACAAGTCGCCCCTTCTTTTTACCTTGACGCCTCAATCAGCTTAGCTTCAGAACGATAGATGATAAAGGCTGAATACACCAAGAATAGAGCCTTCATTCTCCTCGAATTAAGGCTGATTACAGGTTGAATTAAGGCTGATTGCGGATTGAATTAAAGCTGATTGCGGATTGAGACGGAGAAGCACATATTAATTTTGCTTTTCTCTCGCAGCTCATTCAGTTTCGCTCGGATAAG
>CAMJQA010000077.1 GCA_946407895.1 uncultured Prevotellaceae bacterium | reverse complement strand
ACGGCATCCTGTCGGCAGGCGACGAGCTGAGCATCCTCTTCAACGAGGCCATCCTGAACGGCGAGCTGACGAAGGACAAGAACTTCCGCATCACGGGTGTGCTCAATGGCTCCGAGGTGGCCCACCAGACGGCACTCGAACTGGAGAACACTGCACAGACCGCTGCCACCGAGGCCAGCATCAACCTGGCAGGCAAGGACTTCAGCATCGACACATGGGTGAAGGCTGAAGGCGCTGGTACGCTTCTGAGCCACGGTACCGGTACGCAGAAGCTGATTGTGGGCGTGGATGCCAACAGCAAGCTTGAGGTCAAGATCGGTGACCAGACCTATACCTCTCTTAATGATGTTCCGCTGAACCAGTGGGCATTCCTGACGCTGAGCCTGACGGCAGACGGCAAACTGAACGCCAGCGTGGCAGCAGGTAGCGGAACCACTACGCTGTTCAGCGAACTGGCAGCCTCCGCCTACGAAGGCAACGGTCCGCTTGCCGTGGGTCAGCAGATGACTGGCGCCATGCACGAACTCCTCCTCTGGGACGAGGCGCGCGACGTAGCCACCGCCCTGCAGCAGCGTTCCGTGACGAAGACCCCGTCAACACAAGGTCTCATCGGCTACTGGAAGATGGACGAGGGCGAGGGCACCGTGCTCACCGACTATGCCCGCAACCGCCACATGACGATGGCGGCCGAGACATGGCACATCGAGAACGAGAACAAGGCCGTTGCCCTTGACGGCAGCCACTTCATCGGCATTAACACATCGGAGATTCCACCCATGCCACAGGACGACTACGCAGTGGAGCTGTGGGTGAAAGCCGACGCTCAAACTGGTGAGGCCCAGCTGCTCCAGATGGGTGAGGTAGGCCTTGTTATCAATGCTGAAGGAAAGCTTCAGTTAGAGAGCAACGACGCTCAACTCTCGACTGTCAACTCTAAACTGAATGACAATGCCTGGCACCATGTAGCCCTGAGCGTACTGCGAGGTGGCAATGCCAACATCTTTGTCGACGGGGAGTCGAAGGCTTCCGTCAGCGCCGACAAGGTTGGCTCACTCGGCAGTGACCAGCTGCTCATCGGTGCACGCCGCACGTGGCAGGATGTGCAGCTGAACCAAGCGCTCTACGACCGCCCGCTGACCGCCACCATCGACGAGGTGCGCGTCTGGAATGCGACGATGAACGGCAGCCAGCTGAAGAAGCAACGCAAGGTGCGCCTTACGGGTACAGAGCCGGGCCTCGTGGCCTATTATCCTTTCGAGGTGAAGACGCTTGACGGCCAGAACCAAGTTATCACCAACGGTAGTGCCGCCGACCTCTGCGGTAGCACCCACACCGCGCAGCTTAGTGAGCTCGGCGGTTCTCACGCTGAGGTCTCAACCTTCACCGACACCGCTCCCGCCCTCCGAGTAAAGCCTGAGGAGGAGAACGTCAACTTCACATTCACGGCTTCGGACAACAAGATCGTGATTGAGTTAGACGAGGAACCTGCCCGCATAGAGGGAACAACACTGAACTTCACCGTGCGCGACGTTCATGACCAGAACGGCAACCTTTCCGAACCCGTCACCTGGAGCGCATACATCAACCAGAACCCGCTGATGTGGAAGGAGAGTTCAGTAAGTTGCGTCGCCAACGTTAATGACGGGACAAGCCTGACTGCTACCATCATGAACAAGAGCGGCAAGGCACAAACGTGGACACTCAGCGGCATGCCGTTATGGATGACCGCAGACCAGGAGTATGGCCAGTTGTCGGCCCTGAGCAATCAGACCGTCACCTTTACCATCAGTAGCGCCGCACCCATTGGCAAGCACGAGCAGACTGTCTACCTGACAGGCAGCGACGGCATCAAGACGCCACTCACACTGAACATCACCATCAAGGGCGATGAGCCTGACTGGGCCGTGAACCCGAAGGACTATGAGAACTCGATGAACGTCATCGGTCGGCTGCGCATTCTTGACGTGCCGAGTGAAGACACAGGCGACATGGTCGGCGTATTCATCGACAATGAATGCCGTGGTGTGGCACGACCTGAATATGAGCCGAGCTACGACTGCTACTTTGTGACGATAGACATCTATGGCAATACTACCGATGAGGGCAAGCCTCTGACGTTCAAGGCCTACGATGCCTCTACAGGTGTTGTCTATCCCGTGGTAAGAACGACAGAGAGCCTGGCGTTCGTGTCGAACACACTGAAGGGAGACTACGATGACCCGCTTCTCTTGAACGCTATAGACATGATGGAACAGGAAATGGCACTGAACAAGAACTGGTCGTGGCTGTCGCTCTATGTAGAACCGGACGACATGACTGTTCCTGCGGTGTTCGCCGACATAGCAAGTTCCGTGAACACGGTGAAGAGCCAGAACAGCTTCATGATGCGGTCAGGCAGCAAGTGGCTCGGCAGAACACTGACAATGACCAACCAGGACATGTATAAGGTCAAGATGAACGAGGCGAACACGCTGGACGTCATCGGACGAAAAGTGAACCCGCAGAATAAATCCATTACACTGAGAGTGGGATGGAACTGGGTGGCCTACAACGGTTCGCAGACTATCAGCGTGACCGATGCTTTGGCTGACATGTCTCCGCAGAACGGCGACTACATCAAGGGCCAGTCGAACTTTGCCACCTACAAGAACGGCAAGTGGATGGGTACACTGAAGTCACTCACTCCTGGTCAGGGCTACATGATTCAGGTTCAGGAAAGCAGGGCCTTCTGTTATCCGAACGTTTCTGCCGGCTCTTCCGGTTCCCGCCGTAGCGCGAAGATGTTGGAAGAGGAACTGCCTACTATATTCAATCCGGCAGACTACAGCGAGTATCCAGGCAACATGACCATCATTGCCGAGGTGCGTATCAACAACGTACCTGCTTCCGGCATCGAAGTGGGCGTGTTTGCCGGTGAGCAGTGCCGCAGCGCCGCAGTGTCTGACGATCAGGGATTGGTGTTCCTGACCGTTCCTGGCGAAGGCCGTGCACAGCTGACTTTCCGCATAGCCGACGGTAATGAGGTGGCCAGCACCGGCCAGACGTTGGAGTATGTTGATGACGCCATCTGTGGCAGCATCGACAACCCGCTTGTTATTAACGGTGTATTAACAGGCATTAGCATCGTAACCGACGATGCTGCCGACGGGAAGTTATATGACTTGCAGGGTCGCCGCGTCTATAAGACAAATGGCAACCGTCAGTTACAGAACAAAGATGTGTATATCCAAAGCAATGGCAAGAAAATCTTAAAATAATTAACAAGACTTATGAAAAAAACAATGAAATGGAGCGCAATGCTGCTGGCAGGCCTGTTGCTATGGCCTGCCGGCGCCGCCGCGCAAAACGAGACTGATGAACAGTTTGAGACTCGTGTGGACCCCACTCATGTATTCCCACAGGTTAATCGTACGAATTACGGCAGCAACATGAGTATGTTGGCAGTGGTGAAAAGGGATGGTACGACGTTAAGCGAGGTAAGCGAGAATACCATTGTCGCAGTCTTTTCCGGTGACGAGATTCGTGGCAAAGATATTATCTATGCCGATCAGGACAACATGGCCTTCGTCATGATCTATGGTGAAAGTACAGAGACGCTGACCTTCAAGGTCTATTGGGACGGAGTCGTCTATGACTGTGGTGGAAGTGCAACGTTTGCCAGTGATGGCTTTATCGGTGCTACAGATTCCCCCTATGAACTGGATATTTCACCAGTCAGTCTGGCCGACAATGCCAGCAATACTGAGACGCTGACAACGTGGAACACCAAGACCCGCGATGTCGTTCTTACTGACCGCACGCTCTATAAGGACGGAAAGTGGAACACCTTGTGCCTGCCGTTCGACGTGACCCTCAGCGGCAGTCCTCTCTACGGGGCCGAGGCCCGCACCTTGGAATCGGCCAGTCTCAGCGATGCCGGTGAACTGACGCTCAACTTCGGCGATAAAGTGACCACCCTCTCGGCCGGCGTGCCCTATATCATCAAGTGGCCTGCCGCTGCCGACCTCGATAACCCGGTCTTCAGAGGCGTGACCGTCAAGAGCACCTCGCCGTTGCCCTTCACCAGCAATGGCATAACGTTCGTGGGGCAGTACGCCCCCTTTGAGATTGTGGACAATGATGCTGTGCTTTCTGAGAATCAGGGACATCTGAATGAGATTATCCTGCTGGGCTCCGGGAATACGCTGGGGTATGCCACGGCTTCGAGGACGTTGCACACTTTCCGCGCCCACTTCGAGGTGCCTGTAGGCAGCGCGGTGAAGGCGTTCAGGGTGAACGTTGGTGGTGAAACAAGCATCATTTCAATTGACAATGGACAATTGACAATGGACAATGAGGCTGGAGCTTGGTACGACCTGAGCGGAAGGAAGGTGGAAAGAATGCCGGCGCAGAGCGGCATCTATATCAAAAATGGACGTAAAATCGTAATCAAATAGGAGGACAGTGATATGAAAAAGAAAAATTATGAGAAACCCGAACAGAGGGTGATAAGACTACAGCCCTGCCGGATGTTAGCACAGAGCGGCGGTGCAGTGCGTAGTGTCACTGGTGATGTCACTGGTGAATGGATTTGGGGCATTCCCACCTTTGACCGTTAGGCCGGAGAGGCCTTGAATAAATCGGGGGCGAGGTCATCATGGTCTCGTCCCCGATTTGTGTAAAGCCTTGTTTTCGTCTTCGTATTGATTGGCTTCATTTATTCTCTTTTCATGATTGAGAATATATTGAGGGGCTCAAAATATTCTCTTTTCATGATTGAGAATATATTGAGGGGCTCAAAATATTCTCTTTACCTTATTGAGAATATATTGATTGGACAAATATATTCTCTTTACATTAGTGAGAATATATTTCGCCATGCCACATGACGATGCGCCCCCGCGGCAGGCTCCTTTTGGCATGCGCGGGGGCGGTCTTCCTTTAATATATTGATTGCTTCCCTCCGGTTGGTCTACTCGGTCTTTCGCTGGTATTCGGCCAGGCGGCTCTGGTATTCTGCGCAGGCTGTGAGCAGGCTGTTGTGGCTCTGGGTGTAGAGGGTGATGGCGTCGAGCAGGTCGGTCATGCCCAGGGTGCCGGCATCATACTGGTCGAGGCTCAGCCTCAGGTTCTCGTCGGCCTGCCGTACGCTTCGGCGGGCTATCTCAATCTGCGCATAAGCCTCCTGCAGGTTGTTCCAGCTGGCGATGATGTCGATCTGCAGCTTCTCGTTGGCGTCGTTCAGCGTGTTGCGGTCCTGTTCCAGCTTGAGCCGCGCCTTGCGGACGGCGTGCGAGCCGCTCCACCAGCCGCTGACGGGTACCGAGAGTGTGGCAAGCCCCACGAGATTGCCCTGGTTCTTCTCCATCACGTTATAGTACATGCCGCTGGCGCCTATGGCCAGGCTGGGAAGGTTCTTGCCTCGCTCCATGCGCACCTGCAGGCGGCTGGCCTCGACGGCGCGGTCCAGCAGCTGCAGCTCCTGTCGGCTGGCCAGGGCCTGGTCGGCCGGCTTGAAGACCGATTCGGGCGCCTGGGGCTCGAGTATGTTCTCGCTGACGATGTCGAAGCTCTCGAGGTCTGCTCCGCATAGCTGTGCGAGCAACATGCGCACCAGCTCAATGCCGTTGTCCAGGGTAAGCCGCTGCCTGGCCACCTCCTGCTGCTTCAGTTCCACGCGCAGCAGGTCGTTGCGGTTAATCATGCCTGCCTCTAGGTAGTTCTTCGTCAGGCTGTGCACCTGGCGCAGCTGCTCGTCAACGGCATCCAGCGTGGTTATGTTGCCGCGCAGTGAGACGAGCTTCCAGTAGTACTGCTGCACGTTCTGGCGCACGTCCTTCTCGTTCATTTCCATCTGCAGGCGCCTTACCTCCTGCTGCACGGCTGCCAGTCGGTTGCCGTTTACTACCCGTCCGCCCGTGTAGATTGGCTGCATGGCGGTGATGGTGGCTACCACGCCCTTCTTTATCATGGAGAGCGGGAAGCTGCCCATTCCGGGCATCATGGCTGCCAGGGCGGGCATCTCCATCTCGCCTCGCATCAGGTCCTTTGCGCCCACAAATCCGGCTCCCGTGGCGCTCACCTGGGGGAAATAGTTGGTCATTGCCGAGGCCTTGTCCTCGTCGGACATCTGTATGTCCAGCTGTGCGTTGCGCAGTTCGGCATTGTTCTGCAGCGCCATCTCAATGCAGGCCGGCAGGCTTACTGCCTGGCCTACCGCGCCCTGTGCGCTGGCCGTCGTGCCTATGAGGCATGCTATAATCAGTGTCTTTTTCATTTCTTGTCCATTAGTTTCCAGTAAACAACCGGCAATACGGTAACCACGAGCACGAGCGTGCCTATGCCTCCGGCGAAGATGGTGATGCCCACGGGCATCCAGAACGAACTGCCTGCGATAATCATCGGAATCACGCCCACGGCGGTGGTGGCGGTGGTCAGGAAGATGGGCACCATCCTGCGGCGCCCCGCATCGTAGGCGGCGTCGCGGGCCGTGAGGCCCTCGGCCATGCACTGGTCGGCGTGTTCGAAGATAAGTATCTCGTTGCGCATAATCATGCCCATCAGGGTGATGAAGCCGAAGAGGCTGGTCAGCCCCAACGTCTTGTCGGCAATGGCCAGGCCTATCATGGCGCCTGGTATGCTGAGGGCAATGGCAACCATGCAGACGATGGTTATACCAAATCGCTTGAAGTTGAACAGGATGAAGAAGAAGATGACCACCAGGGCCAGTGCAAGGCCGGCCATGATGTCGGGCACCATCTCGCCGTTCTTCTCAACCTCGCCCCCAATCTCTGCCCTGACGCCCTGTGGAAGGCTCATGCCCTTCACAATCTTCCCAATGCGCGCCTGTACTGGAGCGGCCAGCACCTGTCGCTTTCCCTCGGCCGTAACGCTGATGCATCGCTCGCCGTTGCGGTGTACAATCTTTGACTGCGTCCATACGGGCCGCGACTGCGCCACCTGGCGCAGGGGTACGCTTTGGCCGGTGAGGGTGGTGAGGTACGTATTGTCCACATCGCTGAAGGTGAGCCGTTCGCTCTGGGCGTCCTTGATGACGATGGGCACCTCGTAGTCTCCCTCCCACACACTGCCCACCTGAATGTTGCCCGTCTGCAGCATCATCTGCAGCTGCGCCGTAGTGCGGTTGATGCCCAGCTGCGCACTGGCTACGGGGTCCAGCGTGATATCCACGATGGGGTGGGGCTGGTCGAAGTCGGTGTGCACCCACTCCAGCTCGGGCATGCGCCGCAGCTCGCTCATCAATGCATCTGCTGCCGCATTGATGCTGTCCAGGTCGTTGCCATAGAAACGGTATTCATACGTGGGCACCATCAGGAAGTCCATCTGCTTGAATCGGCAGTATGCGCCCGGCCAGTGGTTGCTGTAGAGCGGAGCATACTCGTTGAGCATGTCCAGGGTGCTCTGTATGTCGGGCGTGTTCACGATGAACTGGGCAAAATGGCGCCCGCCCACCTGCGGCGCATAGCTCACCTGGAACCGGGGCGAAGAGCACCCTATGAATGATGTAATGCTGAGCACCCGGCTGTCTTTCTCCAGTATATTGCGCAGGCTGTCGGCTATGGCCTCGGTTCGAGCCAGTCCCTCGCCCTCGGGCAGATATATCTCGACGGCAAACTGGTTGCGGTCGGCATAGGGGAACTGGCGCATCTTCAGGGTAGGGAAGATGAGGCTGGTAAGCACAACCAGCACAACGGCCAGTATCATGGTGAGGTATGGGAATCGGAACGTCCAGGCAAGCACGCGGTCATAGATGTGCTGCACCCAGTCGGTAATAGACCTGGAGCCCTCCTTCTTCTGCGCAACCTTGCGTATAATGGCTGCATTGAGCAGGGGAATGACTGCCACGGCGACAGCCAGCGATACCATCAGGTTGATGGTAATCGTAACGGGGAACAGGCCAATGACATCAGCTGCCTCGCCGTGCATGGTAATTACCAGAGGATAGAATATAGCGCAGATACATACCGTGGCCAGCATCATGGGCCAGAAGTACTGCTGCACGCTTTTCACAGCGGCATCGCGCCGCCGCATGCCCATTCCAAGATATTCCAGATATCCGTCGATGATGACAATGCTGTTGTCCACAATCATGCCCAGCACGACAATCAGGCATGCCAGGGTGATGGTATTCAGCGGAATTCCTACGGCATACATGATGCCGGTGGAGGTGAATGTGCTCAATGGAATCGTAATGGCCGCTACGATAGCACTGCGCAGCGGGAATAGTATCATCATCACCAGCACAATGATGACCATGGAGATGAAAAGGTCGCGAAGGAAGTCGTGCACCGACGTGCCTACCACCTGCGGTAGGTCGGTGATGCGCCTCATCTGCACGTCGGACGGCAAGTAGTCTTGTCCGAACTGAGCCAGTACACGGTCCACCTGCTCGCCGTACTCAACGATGTTGTTGCCGCTGTTCATCTCCAGCGAGAGGAGTACGCAACGGTTGCCATTGTTCTCAATGTAGCTCTCGCTGGTATCATATTCGCGTTGCACACAGGCAACGTCCCTCACACGAACCACTTTACTTCCGCTGCTATATATAATCTGGTTGGCAATTTCCTCCTCACTCTGTTCTGTGGGTGCCAGGTGCAGGCTGATATTCTGCTGGCTGCCGGTCAGACTGCCGCTCATCGTCGTCAGCCCCTGCCCAGAGAGGGCTTGGCCTATGGCGGCCTGCCCGATGCCGTAAGCGGCCAGTCGCTCGCGGTTCAGATATATGGTTATCTGCTCCTTTACCTCGCCATACTGTCGCACATTGCTCACACTGGGAATCCGGCGCAGGCGGTCGGCCAGCTCATCGCTGTATTGCTGCAGCTCGCGGTAGCTGCGCTGCTCACTTTCAACCGTTATCAGCAAGGCGCAGGCATCGCCGAAGTCATCATTGACTACCACAGCCAGCACGCCGCTGGGCAAACTGCTCTTGAAGCCATTCAGCCCGTGCTTGATCTTGCTCCACACCTCATCCTTCTTGTTGACGTCGTCCTGCAGCTGCACCATCATCATGCACATTCCGTTGCTGCTTGTAGTGGTCGTCTTCAGGCGGTTCACCTCCTTGAAGGTGAACATGTAGCGCTCAAGCGGACGGGCCACTTGGGCCTCAATCTCTTCGCTGGTGGCCCCAGGCATTACGGCCACTACCACACCTTGGCGCACTGTAAAGGGCGGAAACTCGTCCTTGGGCATCACATAGATGCCATAGAGCCCAAAGACCAGCAAAAGAAGGGTGATGAGGGCTGTTATTCTATAGTTGTTGATGGGCCAGGCTGCCCATCCCTTTGGGGTATAGCTCATAATTAGAGGTTCAAGGGTTCTCTCATCATTATATTACTCATCGAATACGACTGGCGTACCGTCTCCGACTTTCTGATAGCCTTCCACGATAACCTTTTCACCCTCGGCAAGCCCGCTTGCGATAGCAATGCGATTGCCGTTTGTCTTACCTATGGTAACCGTCTGGCGGCGTGCCTTGCCATCCCTGACAACCCATACAAATAGCGTCTTGTCTGTGGCCTGCTGCACGGCTTTTACAGGCAAAGTCAGCGGAGCCTCTGCAACGTCGCTTTCCTGTAGCATGACTTTGGCAACCATGCCGGGAAGCAGCCTCTGCTGGGGATTGTCCAGCAGAATGCGGATGTCGTAGGTATGGGTAACGGCATCGGCACTCACTCCCTTCTCAATCGCCTTCCCGTTAAACGACTCTCCAGGCAAGGCCTCTACGGTTATCGTGCTGGGAGTCTGGGCGGTGATGGAAGCTATCTCGCGCTCTGGAATGCTTACACGCACCTTTACTCGGTCGATGGACAGAATTGTCAATACTGGCTCCGTGGGCAGCACATTCTCGCCCACAGCCATGATCTTGCTGCCCACCACGCCACTGCAAGGAGCATAGGCGGCACAGTCCTCCAACGATTTCTTGCACATGTCGTAGGTGGCTTGAGCCTGCTGGACCTTGCTCTCCACTTCCACCCACTTGATGTCGGGCAGAGAGTTCTTATCGTGGAGCTGCTTCATGCGTGCTTTCGCGTCAAGCGCCTGATCGAGGGCGGACTTGGCAGCGTCAAGTGCATGCCGTGCCTGAGCATCGTCAATAGTGGCCAGCAGCTGTCCCTTCCTGACGGGTTGTCCCTCACTGACCTTCACACTCTTCAATACGGCCATGCCGGTAAAGCTGACCATTGTACTCTGCTCCTCCTCCACCACACCTACATAAGGTGTACGGTTGAACTCGGCAGATGGTGCTGCCTGCTCAACGGTGACCCTAAGTGTTTCCTCCGTGGACTGCTGAGACTTATTTCCACAGGCAGCCACAATCAGGACAGAGAGCACTGTTGATAGCATTGATAACCCTTTTCTTATCATAAATAACAGTTTATTATTGGCTATGTTAAAATTTGGCTGCAAAGGTACGACACTTTTCACAGATGCAAAAGGTGTAATGCGCTCAATAATTGTTCTATTGGACGAGTAAAGCGAAATAATAGTTGCTGGTTTCAACTAAAAGAACTATTTTTGTGGCCAAAAAAGGAAATAGGGATGAAAAAGGATGAAGAACTGAGAAGCCTTTCACTGGCAAAGCTGATGGAGATGGAAATGCCGTCTGATGCAGAGGGTAAGAGCATCATCTATGGTCAGAACTGTATCGTCGTGCAGAATATGAAAACAGGAACCGGCAGTCAGATGTTGCCTATTTTTATGTATCCTACGCGCGTAAACATTGTTTTAATTGTGCTATGTCTGAAAGGCTCGGCCGACTTGCAGTGCGACTTGCAGCATTGTCATATCGAGGAGAATACCCTCTTCATCTGCAAGCCTGGAACCATCCTGCAGGTGCTCAGTGGGCGGTGTATTGAAATATCGGCCATCGTCATGGATATGTCTATGCAGGAGGAACTGAACATATCCTTCCAGAAACTGCTGCCTCACTATTCGCGCCTCGAGAAGCTCACCGTCTTTCCCCTCAGCATCGATGAGTGCGTGCGCTTCAATACGATGATAGGCTTTCTCTATGATTCCATCTCTGGTAATCCCAGCCAACTCTTCTATCACGAATGCGTGCGTTCACAATTGGTGTCTCTGGCTTATGAGTTCCTGGCTATTTTCTCGCGCAACCTGCTGTCCGCCGAGGAGAAAACCTATTCCACCCGCCATCAAGACTATTTCCGACAGTTTATCAATTTGCTGGGGCTGCACTTCCGCGAACAACGACGCATCAGTTACTATGCCAGCCAACTGAATATTACGCCGAAGTACCTGGGCACCATCGTCATGCAGACTACAGGCCGTCCGGCTTCTGCGTGGGTCAATGAATATGTGATGGCCGAGGCACGAACTCTGCTGCGCAATTCAAGCCTGAGCATTCAGGAGATAGCCTATGCCCTGAACTTTCCAAATCAAAGTTTCTTCGGCAAGTACTTCAAGGCTCACGCAGGTGTTTCCCCCAGTGCCTTCCGTAAATAGTCACTCTTTGCGCATAGCACGAGCGCACTGCACTACGGAGAGAGTGAACCATGCCATCAGCAGCAGGGCCACCAGGGCCGAAATACCGCCCAGCAGTATCAGGGCCGAGAAGGCCAGCTGGGCATGAACGAGGTGCAACATCTGACGCACGTTAATCTCGCGCTCTAAGAGACTGCCAAATAGTCGGGCTGTTTCCTCCAGGCACTTTTGAACTTTCTGACTCAGTACACTCAATGAGCTGACTTTGAACTCTGCATAAACTTCTGCTTTCATTTTCATCTGATTTTATTGTTCGACGGTGCAAAGGTCAGAAGAGTGCGTGACAAGTTACGTCACATAAAAGAAATCCTCCGTTAAAGTTTGTTAACGGAGGATGATTTCTTAGTCCAAAAGGAGTGTTTTACCTTAGCTTCGCAAACACCCAGAGCACAATTACGGCACCAACGACGGCACAGATGAGGGAACCGATCAGGCCATTAGCCTGAAGGCCCAGGAGCGAGAAGAGCCAACCGCCTACTACACCGCCTATCAGGCCCAGGAACATGTTGATAAGCAGGCCACTGCTTGAACCCGTTTGCAACTTGCTGGCAATAAAACCAGCTATCAAACCCAAAATGAGACTTCCAATGATACCAGTCATAATCTTGTTAATTTTAAATCGGTTATAGAAATGTTAATCGTCTGCAAATATACATAATTCCGAATAAAGTAAACACAAAAAATCATTTTTTTTCTTGCCTTTTCCTCTTTTTTTATTCAATCCGAGGCCTTGAAGGCTTAAAATGATACCCGTATCGTCCGTTCTTCACTTGGTACTCTACATTATTCAGTTATTTTGCATTGGTGCTGAACACACCATCGGCAAAATCCATCATCCACGTCCAGTCGTAGGAGGAGATACCATGTTCTTGGTTGCGCCTGACGTATCCCAGCCGAGGGCCTATGGCACTGGTGTCGAAATCATCGGGCCACTCCACGCGCGGCAGGCCTTTCTTGCAGAACTTCTCCCAGACGGGACTTGCAGCCTGCAGAGCCAGAAACTCCCCCTTTGTGTCGAACCAAGGCTGGTCGAATCCCTCCACAAGCAGGGCACGGGGAGCTATGCAGGCAAGCAGGAGGTGCTGGTCGAAGGGCATCTGGTCCTCGTGGCCCGCATACTTTCTGTAGGCAGGACAGTACCAGTGGGTGAAGGCCTTTACCTCGATGGATATGTTCTCGCCAAAGTCGCGTTTCGCCAGCGGGACGCCACCGCCGCCCGTCTGTACGGGCACAACAACGGGAAATCGTTCGTCGAAGGCCCCAGCTATCAGGGCAGCCTTGCCCAGGCGCGAATAGCCGGTGAGCAGGACGCGGCTGGCATCGAGCATCGGGTCTTGTTCAATCATGTCCATAGCCCTCATCAATCCCCATGCCCAGGCATTGAGCGAGGTGGTGTTGTCATCGCGCGCCGGATCGCGCTCGGGCCACAGTTCGAAACACCGTGTATAGGCGTATTTCTCCTGGGTGTCAGGCCGAGTGGGGTCGGGCGAGATGTCGCAGTAGCAGGCGGTGACCAGGGCGTAGCCGCGAGCCAACATCATGCTGGTGGGGAACCAGTTGTCTTCGTTGGCATTGGCAAACTTGCCGCGCGGCGTGCCGTTTGGAAAGAGGTTGGTGGGTGTGTCAAGACTTGTGACGTCCAGAATCTCCTCGTCAGTCATCACGCTTTGGTTGCCCTGATAGTTGAGCAGCAAAATGGTGGGTACGGGGCCCCGTTCATGTGAAGGTGTGACGATGAGCCAGTCAATGTGTGGTCCCGTCTTGTCGGCCCTGAACCACATTCTCACCTGGCGGCGTAAGCCGAAGCCGGCCAGTGTTGTGCCTTGCTCCAGGGGTTCCAGGAAAATGTCGCTCCGAGGCGGCATCTGTCCGTACATCTCATGTTGGAATATGTCCAGTATCTCCTGGCGCCGGAGTTTCCAGTCGCGCATGTTCTTCACCTTGCGCCCATCCACAAAACGCAGGGGGTCTTCCAGCGTGTAGGGCTTAACCTTGCTCTCGTCGTAATTCGCTTCTTGCGCAGAGCTTGTCAGGCTTGCGCTGCATACTGTCAGTACTAGCAATAATAGTTTCTTCTTCATGATTTAGGATATTAGTTTGTTCGCAGTTACAGTTTTTTTATAGGCCTTGTAAAATTTGCAGGAAGGCTGTCTGCAGGCGTTTCCACTCCTGTTCAAAGTTTGGAGTGAAGATGCCTGTCCCTAGGTTCTCCTCTATCTCCTGCCTTGGCCAGAAGCGTCCTCCGTCTGTTTCGTCGGAGGGTTGTATGGCGGCATCCCATACGGTGCAGAAGGGATAGACGAGTTCGCGTTCTCGTAGGCTCTGGAATACGTATCGGGGCAGAGGCTGAGGTTCGAAGCCCTCGATGCCCAACTCTTCGCGGGTCTCGCGCCGTAGGGCTGTTTGTATGTCTTCGCCCAAATCGACGTGGCCGCCAACGGCGGTATCCCACCGTCCTGGCTGTATGTCTTTCCACAGAGGACGTTTCTGGAGGTACAGTTCGCCTATGCTGTTGAAGACGTGCAGGTGGACTACCGGGTGCAAGAGCATACTGCCCCCGTGGCATTCGCCTCGCGTGGCCGATCCTATCTGCTTCCCTGCCTCATCGACTATAGGGAAAAGTTCTTCTGTATGGTCCTGGTTCATTTCGTTGCTCATTGGGGTTGATAGAGTGATAGCTCACCTGTTCTCAATCCTTTCATTGTCTTACTTCATGTATCTGAAATCTTTATTTACGCTCCCTGATAAGCCGCCACTCGCGGGGTGTGAAATCGTCGGTGGAGGGGCTGTATTTCTTGTCGGGCATATACCACCAGAAACGGCCGAACTGCTTTTTGAGTTCTTTCTTCTTGAATACATATCCGCGGTTTGCATAGGGCAGGTTGCGGGCCAGCCATTCGGGGAATTCCTGCTCCTGCTGCCATTTCATGAAGGTTTCGCTGCGGTCATAGAACGTGCCGAGGGGGTATGCCTGGTTGAAGCTGGTGTAGGTGTCGGCCGACTGTATGCAGATGTCGTCAATGGGTCGGAAGTTGCGGGCGTGCCACTCCACCGTGCCGTCGCGCAGGGCAATCTCCACCAGGTGCGGGCTCCATCCATATCTGGAATGCCGAATCTTCCCTGTGCCTTCAGTGACCACGAATTTGTGGCCGGTGAACAGCGAGTCGGCCATGATGAAGTGCTTGGCCGTCTTCGGCGTGCGTATTCGCAGGGTGAAGTCGCCAATCGTGCCGCCCTGCCATCGCCCGGCCGGCTTGAGCCAATATGGCACCTCGAAGGTTCGCCCCACGCCGTACGACATCTGGTAGCTGTAGGTGTGTCGCACTTTGTTGATGCCCTGGCGGAACGTGGCTTCGAAGCAATAGGCGTAGGCGTATTGCTCGAACTCCTCGGGGCGGTCATCCTTGGGCCCCGTGTAAGGCGTATCCAGTTCTCCTGGCTCCACCACGGCATTTTGATAGGGCAGTGCCTGACCGTTCATAACTACGGTGAAATCCTTGATGTATGGATGGATGCCTGCGGGATTCAGCGTATCGGCGGTATTATAGGGCTTCATGGCCTCGAATCCCATCCTTACGGTCTTAGCCCCGCCGTTGTTCAGGAACTCGTAGTCCACTTCCACTCTAGCCAATCCGTCGTCGCCAAGGTTGATGGTGAGAACCTCGCTGGCTATCGATATGTCTGTCTCCCTCATGGGCACCAGCTGGCTTCCGTTGGCTAAATAGATTCCGTCGTTGGCGTGGATGAGGCCTGCCACCATAATCATCAGTATGAAGAATAGTTTTCTTTGCATAGCTTGAACCTTTTACCTTGTTTTTTAAGCTTCCGGCTCCTCCTCGGGTATAAGCAGGGAGGAATCTCCGTAGCTGAGGAATCGGAAGCCATGGCCGAGCGCGTATTCGTAGATGCCGCGCCAGTTGCCGTGGACGAATGCGCTTACCAGCAGCAGCAACGTGCTTTGGGGCTGGTGGAAGTTTGTGACCATTTGCTCCACGATATGATACCTGTAGCCGGGAGCTATGATAATCTGCGTGGTGGCGTGCAGTACGTCGAGCTGATGCCGCATCATGTAGCCGAGCAGGGCCTGCAGGGCTTCGGTGGTACTCATGGTGTGCTCTCCTTCGTAGGGTTGCCATTGGGTTACGTGCAGGTATTCTGCATCGGCATGGGCGGATACTATCTCGCCCAGGTAGTACAGGCTTTCCAGGGTGCGCACGCTGGTGGTTCCCACGGCGATGGCCCGTCCCTGGTGTGCGATGAGCTTCTCAACCGTCTGCTTCCGAACGGCAATGTGTTCCGAGTGCATCTCGTGCCCTCCGATTTCTGCGCTCTTGACGGGTTTGAAGGTGCCAGCCCCTACGTGCAGGGTCACCTCCTGGCGGTCAATGCCCTTGGCATCCAGCGCGTCCAGCACGCGTTGTGTGAAGTGCAGGCCTGCGGTAGGTGCAGCCACGCTGCCCTCTATCTTGCTATATATGGTCTGGTATGTCTGCTTGTCGCTCTCCTCCGCCTCGCGGTTCAGGTAGGGTGGGATGGGCAGCTCGCCCATCGCCTCGAGCAGTTCGGCAAAGGATGCGCCACCCGTCCACTGGAACCGTATGCAGTGGCTGGTGCCGTGGGTGCCCTCCCGCGTGGCGGTGAGCTCAACGGTGCGCCCTTCCATCTGGATGGTGCGGCTGAGGGTGCCTTCCTTCCATTTCTTCAGGTTTCCCACCAGGCAGTACCAGGCGCACTCGTCGCGCTGCACGAAGTTCTCCTGATATTCCTCGGGCATGGCCGGTTCGAGCAGGAATACCTCAATCAGCGCGCCCGTCTCCTTCGTGAAGTGCAGCCGTGCCTGTATGACGCGTGTGTTGTTGAATACCATCAGTGCCCCCTGGGGCAGGTATCGTGGCAGGTTGTGGAAGTGGTCTTCGCTGATTACTCCTTTATTATATATGAGCAGTTTGCTGCCGTCGCGTTCGGCCAGGGGGTACTTGGCAATGCGCTCGTCGGGCAGCGGATAGTTGAAATCGCTTATCTGAATGTTCTTTGTATTCATTGATGCACCTTTAACAGGGTGAAAAACATATTTTCATGTGCAAAGGTACAATTTTCTGAGGGATTTTTATTATCTTTGCAGGCAAAAAAGCAATATGAATGATGAAAATAGGTGATACTGTGCGTTTCCTCTCCGAAGTAGGAGGGGGGCGAGTGAGTGGATTCAAGGGCAAGGATATTGTATTGGTGGAGGATGAGGACGGCTTTGAGATACCCATGCTGATGAGTGATGTGGTGGTGATTGATGAGGAGGATGAGGCCGACAGGTTCACCTCGGGCGGCTCCGTCGGCGGTTCCTCCAACAGGGGGGAGTACGGGGCGGCTACCTACGCGCCTTCGGGCAAGCCGGACGGCAATGCGGCGGGCTTCGCGAGCATGGGCAAGTCCTCTGGCAAGTCGGCGGTCACGTCTGCATCCCCGGCTGTGGTTGCCGGGAGCGTGGCGGAGGGCGCTGTTTCCCTGCCGGGCCACGACAGGTTGAACCTCTACCTCGCATTCCTGCCCATCGAGGTGAAGGAGATGAGCCAGACGAACTTTGAGATGTATCTGGTGAACGACAGCAACTATTTTGCACAGGTGTTGCTCATGAATGCCGAGGGCGCCGGCTGGCACGCCCGCTTCTGCGGCACGCTGGAGCCCAACAGCAAGCTGTTTGTTGAGGAGTTCGACCGCACGGTGCTCAATGACTTGGAGCGGCTGTGCCTGCAGATGATCGCGTGGAAGCAGGACAAGACATTCACACTGAAGCCTGCCGTGAGCAGCGAGCTGCGGCTCGACCTGACGAAGTTCTACAAGCTGCATGTGTTCCAGCCCAACGAATTTTTCCGCGATCCGAACTGGACGCTGCCCTTCGTGGAGGACGACAAGCCCCTGCGCAGCGCCTTTTTCGAGGCAGGGCAGGTGCGTGAGGCCTTGCTTACGCCCAAGGTGAAGGAGGCCGACCAGCCGAAGCCCTCCAAGCCCAAGAAGAAGGAGCCCGAGGGGCCGCTGGAGGTGAACCTGCACATTGAGGAGCTGATGGACACCACGGCCGGCCTGAGCGCGGGCGACATGCTGATGGCTCAGATGAACGAGTTCCGCCGCGTGATGGACGAGAACATCAAGAAGCCCGGGCAGCAGATTGTGTTCATTCACGGCAAGGGCGAGGGCGTGCTGCGGAAGAACATCCTGCAGGAGCTGAAGTACCGCTACAAGGGCTGCACTGCCCAGGATGCCTCCTTCCGCGAGTACGGCTTCGGCGCCACGCTGGTGAAGGTGGGCGCAAACATATAGGCCGCCACCGCGGACTGCTTTTTTATCTTGACCTCGTACATAATTATAATATATCATCTCATTTATTTGTCCATGAAACAGAGAGTATTATTCACCCTGGCTGCACTGCTCACAGCAGGCGCCACGATTTCATGTCTGTTGCAGGCCTGCTCGTCGAGGCCTGAGACCGACGAGTTATTCACCAAGTTCCAGGACGCCAAGTGCGACCAGCGCGTGGCCGTGTATTGGTACTGGATATCCGACAACATCTCGGTGGAGGGCGTGGAGCACGACCTCGAGGCCATGAAGAAGGCGGGCATCGGCCGTGCCTTCATCGGCAACATCTGGGAGGAGAACGTCAAGCCCGGCAAGGTCAAGGTGCTTACCCCCGAGTGGTGGGAGGTGCTGCATGCCGCGCTCAAGAAGGCCACCGAGCTGGATATCGAGATAGGAATCTTCAATTGTCCCGGCTGGAGCCAGAGCGGAGGCCCGTGGATTAAGCCGCAGCAGTCAATGCGGTACCTGGAGCAGCAGCACATTACGGTTGAGGGTAACGGAGAGGTGCAGCACATCAGCCTACCCGATATTCCGGCCGACGCGCAGGACGTGCGCCTCATTGCCATGCCCGCCGTGCCCCACACCTCGTACAGCTTCGAGATGAGCAAGGAGCCGGGCGTCAGCCTGTCCAAGATCATCCACTTGCCCGAGCCGATGACGTTGCGCAGCGTGACGTTCACCACGAAGGGCTACATGCTCGTGGACGCCACCATCGAGGCCATGGTGGATGGCGAGTACCGCGCCCTGCGCACGGCCCACATGGACCGCACGAACTTCGCAGGCAACGTCGGCTTCCACCCGTTTGCACCCATCGTCATCTCCATCCCCGACACGCCCACGCAGGACGTGCGCATTACCCTGAGCGGCGGGCCGCAGCCCACGAACGTGGCCTTCACGCTCTCCGACCAGCCGCTGGTGGAGAGGTACGAGGAGAAGTCGTTGGGCAAGATGTTCCAGACGCCGCTGCCCATGTGGGACGAGTATATGTGGCCCACGCAGCCCGAGCCGCTGGAGGCCGGCATCGTCGTGCAGCCCGAACAGGTGGTGGACCTGACGGACCAGATGAAGCCAGACGGCACGCTCGACTGGCAGGTGCCGGAGGGAGAGTGGACCATCTACCGCACGGCCATGCAGACCACGGGCGTGCAGAACTCGCCCGCTTCGCCCGAGGCCACCGGACTGGAGGTTGACAAGATGAGCCGCGAGCACGTGGCCTACCATTTCGACGCCTATCTGGGCGAAATCCTGCGCCGCATACCCGAGGAGGACCGCAAAACCTTCGTCGCCGTGGTGGAGGACAGCTACGAGATGGGCAGCCAGAACTGGACCGACGACATGGCCGAGGTGTTTGAGAGCACCTACGGCTACGACCCCACGCCGTGGCTGCCCGTCCTGTACGGAAACGTCATCGGCTCGCAGGACCAGAGCGAGCGCTTCCTGTGGGACCTGCGCCGACTGGTGGCCGACCGCGTGGCCTACGACTATGTGGGCGGTTTGCGCGACGTGAGCAACCAGCACGGCCTGACTACCTGGCTCGAGTGCTACGGCCACTGGGGATTCCCCAGCGAGTTCCTGATGTACGGCGGGCAGAGCGACGAGGTGAGCGGCGAGTTCTGGAGCGAGGGCTCGCTGGGCGACATTGAGAACCGCGCGGCCAGCAGCTGCGCGCACATCTACGGCAAGCGGAAGGTGTGGGCTGAGTCGTGCACCGCCGGCGGACCCGTTTTCAACCGCTATCCCGCGCTCATGAAGCAGCGCACCGACCGTTTCTTCTGCGAGGGCATCAACGCAACGCTCCTCCACCTGTACATCCAGCAGCCCGACGACACCACATTCCCCGGCATCAGTGCCTGGTTCGGCAATGAATTCAATCGCAAGAACACCTGGTTCAGCCAGATGGACCTCTTCAGCGACTACCTGCGCCGCTGCAACATGATGCTGCAGCAGGGGCG
>CAMJQA010000076.1 GCA_946407895.1 uncultured Prevotellaceae bacterium | reverse complement strand
GACAGCCTCTCGCGTGTAGTAGAAAAGTTGAACACCTTCGAGGCCGTGAACATCGGCATGGAAGACAAAACGTTGGTGGTAAGATGAGACACACGCTATATATTTTAACGCTCATGATTTGTTGGCTTGCTATTATAGAAAGTCAGGCACAGCAAATAGTAAATCGCAAATATGTAAATGGTAAATACGATAATGTGTCGCTCAGCGAGGCCCTGCTCCAGTTGAACAACGAGCAGAAGGAATACGTCATCAACTTCCTCTATAACGAGTTGGAAGACTTCCGCATCACTACGACCATTTCGCGTAAGACCGTGCCCGATGCCATCCAGCAGATGATAGGCTTCTATCCAGTTCGCATGACCGTGAAACCCGACGACCGAGAAATCTATGTGGAGTGTACCCACAAGACCGACCGCCACTTGACAGGCACCATCATCGACGAGCAAGGATTGCCGTTGGCATACGCTAATGTTGCCATTCTCAATCCTGCCGACAGCACCCTGCTTGGCGGTGGCGTATCGAACGAGAGCGGCTATTTCGCTATTCCATACGAGCAAGATAAAGTTCTTGCCCGCATCTCCTACGTCGGTTACAAGACCATATACAAAATATGTAACAGGCCTGAGGTTGGAACAATACGGATGGAGATTGATAACTATACGTTGAACAATGTAACGGTAAAAGGAGAACGCCCGCTATACCAAACAAAAGGCAGCAGCATCGTTATGAATGTGGCAGGTACGGTCTTGGAACGTTTACACAACGCTAACGATTTGCTGTTGCAAGTGCCAGGCGTGGTCGCCGCACCAGATGGCAGTTTGACAGTCTTTGGACGTGGCACTCCTATCTACTATATCAACAACCGCAAAGTGCAGAACATGCAGGAGATAACCCATCTGTCCCCCAAGAATATCCTGAACATCGAGCTTGTTCGCAATCCCGGAGCACAGTACGATGCGGAAGTGACAGCCATCATAAAGATAACGACACGCACAAAGGAGGAAGGGTGGACGCTGCGGGTAAAAGCCGATGAGAAACTGAATGATGTGCTGACCTCGGATGAGTCGGTGGATGTAGGTTTGAAACAAGGTGGACTGAATGTGTCGGCACATCTGGAGTACGAAGACTTTCACCGCCATTATAGCCAGCCACAGATAAAGGAACTCGTTGTGGATGGCGACATCTACCGATATGACAAGACTCAAGACCACAGCAAGTCACACCAGAAAGCACCGAGTTGGTCAGCCAGCGTGGACTATGAGTTTAACGAGCGGCACATTGCTGGTGCCAGTTACGACGGCAATCACAATACGTGGTTGTCGCCTGGTGATGCCCTTCACGTCTACAGCAAGAATGGACTAGAGTTCCAGTGTACCCATACCTTGAGCGACTATCATAACGACATGGACTATGCCCACGTAAACACGTTCTATAATGCAGAATGGACGCAGCGGCTACGCACTGCCCTCAACCTTGACTACGTAAGTAATTCCAGTGACTACCGACAATTGACAGACGAAATCACCGATGCTGCAACCGTCTCAACGCTCAACAAGAGCAAAAGCCGTTTCCACGTCTATGCGGGGCGGTTAACGTTCGACTACACACTGGCGGAAAATATTTCATTGTCGTGGGGCGCAGAGTACAACCGCGTGACAGGCAATGGTACAGCCGATTGTGACAATGCCGTGGTTCCGCCCTCTGATTATCAGCAATGGGAGAACAAGGTTGCTGCTTTTCTGGAAGCTAAAGCAACCTTTGGCAACTGGACGTTGAGCGGAGGCATTCGCTATGAGGATGTGAACAGCGACTACTCAGGCCGCCTGGCCTCAGATGCCAACATTCACCGTCACTACCGCAATTTATTTCCCTCGGTGGAAATCAGCCACAGGCATAAAGGATGGAGCAACGCCCTCTCGTTCTCGTCGCGTGCCAACCGTCCGTCTTTCCGTCAACTGAGCAACTATACTTACTATGACAGCGAGTTTGTCTATCAGCATGGCAATCCCAGCCTTCAACCCATGACGCTCTACACCGTCGAGTGGAACACAGGCTATAAGTTTATTAATGCCTCACTCAGTTATACATACAAGGACAACCTCATCGCCCCTGACATCTACACTGAGGATGAGCATTCTCCCATACTGGTGAGTTCTTTCAGCAACTTCGACCATGCAAGCCTGCTTAGTGCTCATATCAGTTTGCAGCACAACTTCGGTTGGTGGCGTCCCTCAATCACTATGGCTGTGCAACATCAGTTTTTTGACTACGAATACATGAATGAACCATATAGCTATGGTAAAACGGGGTTTTATGTTGCAGCCAACCAATATTTCGACTTGCCCCGCGGATGGCTTGCCAACATATATTACTACTATAATAGCGTTGGCGTACAAAATAATACCCAATTAAAGCCTTTTCAAATGCTGAACCTCAGCATTCAGAAGTCTTTCCTGCAAGACCGACTCAGTGTAAAACTTGCAGCACAAGATATTTTCCACAAAATGAAGTTCGAACAAGATATGCGCATCCGTAATGTTCATTTCTGGCAAATTGAAAACCACAAATATTGGAATTTCTCGCTGAGCGTCGTGTATCGCTTGAACCAACTCAAGACCAAATATCGTGGAAAGAGTGCCGCAAGCGAACAAATCAACCGACTATAAACTCTCTCTCAAGAGGAATACGCAACAATGGTCAACTTGGGTTGGAGTCAGACTCAAATGGGCAACATACCAGACTCAAATGGGAAAACGGCTCGATTCAAATGGGAAAGCCATCCGATTCAATTGGGATGTTGCCTTGGGCCACATGGTCACGTGCCTCGGGGCACATGATTGTGTGCCCCAGGCCACATTATCGTGCGCCCCGGGGCACAGCCAAAGGTAAAAGTCATTAAATCAAAAAGTGCCCCGACTCATTAAGAATCGGAGCACTTTGCATATTCAACGTTTAATGTTGTTTGGCTCTGCACTCGCTAACCGCCAAAGTTATCGAAGCGGATCATGTCATCCTCGACACCGAGGCTATGCAGCAGGTCGAGCACGGTCTTTGCCATCATTGGAGGACCACAGAGGTAGTACTCAACATCCTCGGGAGCCTCATGCTGCTTCAGGTAGGTGTCGCCCATAACAGGAGCAATGAAGCCCGGAGTGTATTTCACACCGAGAGAGTCTGCCTTGGGATCGGGACGGTCGAGTGCCAGATGGAAGTGGAAGTTGGGGAACTCCTTCTCCAGCTCGAGGAAGTCTTCCATGAAGAATACCTCGTCGATGGCACGTGCACCATAGAAGTAGTGCATCTCGCGGTCGCGACACTGGCGCGTCTTGAGCATGTGCATAATCTGGGCACGCAGAGGAGCCATACCGGCACCGCCACCAACCCAAATCATCTCGCGCTTGGAGTCATAGACGGGACGGAACTCTCCGTAAGGACCACTCATCATCACCTTATCACCGGGCTTCAGAGAGAAGATATAGGTGGATGCTATGCCGCAGGGCACGTCCATGAAGCCAGGACCCTGGTCCTTGGGCTTGAAGGGAGGCGTAGCAATACGCACGGTGAGCGTGATGATGTCGCCCTCGTCGGGATAGTTGGCCATTGAATAGGCACGGATGGTGGGCACCTCGTTCTTCTGCTTGAGTCCGAATATGCCGAACTTCTGCCATGTGGGCACATACAGGTCGCCGATAAGGCTCTTGTCCATATCGCGGTCATAGTCGATATCGTATGCAGGAATCTTAATCTGTGCATAGCTTCCGGGCTCGAAGTCCATGTGCTCGCCTGGAGGCAGGGCCACCTTGAACTCCTTGATGAAACTGGCCACATTCTTGTTGCTCAGCACGGTGCACTCCCACTCCTTGACGCCCAATACGCTGTCGTCAACGTGAATCTTGAGGTCACCCTTCACCTTGCACTGACAGCCCAGACGCCAATGGTCTTTCTGCTGCTTGCGGGTGAAGTGGCCCTTCTCGCTGTCGAGAATCTCGCCGCCGCCTTCAATCACCTGCAGTTTGCACTGGCCGCAAGAGCCCTTGCCGCCGCAGGCACTGGGCAGGAAGATGCCCTCCTGGGAGAGTGTGCTCAGCAGGCTGGCTCCCTGAGCGACGGAGATACTTTCTTTACCATTAATTGTAATATTCACATTGCCGCTGGGCGACAAATACTTCTTAGCCACGAGCAGGATGACAACCAGCGCAAGAATGATTGCCAGGAATACGCCAATGCTCGTCAAAATCAAATTCATATCCATTGTCTTAATTCCTCCTACTCATTAGATGTTCAAACCTGAAAAACACATAAAGGCCATAGCCATCAAGCCTACGGTAATGAAGGTTATGCCAAGTCCCTGCAAGGGCTTAGGCACATCGGTATAGGCCATTTTCTCGCGAATGGCAGCCAGGCCAACGATAGCCAGCAGCCAACCGATACCACTACCCAATGCATAAGCGATGGCATCGCCAAAGCCTGCAATGGCCTGGGTGCTGACCTCGGGATCCATCTGCACACGCTGTTGCATGAAGAGCGATGCACCCATGATGGCGCAGTTGACGGCAATCAGAGGCAGGAAGATACCAAGTGCGGCATACAGGCTGGGGCTGAAACGCTCTACAACCATCTCCACCAACTGCACAATACCGGCAATGACGGCTATGAACAGGATAAAGGCCAGGAAGGTGAGATCAACACCCTCAACGAGGGCATTGGGACCCAGTACATACGTCTGAAGCGCATAATCGACGGGGACGGTGACGAGCAGCACGAACGTAACGGCCACGCCCAGTCCCAGAGCAGTCTTCACATTCTTGGAAACGGCCAGATAGGAGCACATTCCCAGGAAGAAGGCGAAAATCATATTGTCCACAAAGATGGAGCGGACAAACAAACTAATCATGTGTTCCATATCTTACTTCTCCTCCTTATTAATTGAGCGATGTGCCCAGATTACACAACCAACGATAATCAGCGACATGGCAGGCATAGTCATCATGCCATTGTTCTGATAGCCCCACTCGTAGCAGATGTCGGGAACCACCTGGAAGCCAAACAGCGTTCCGAAGCCAAGCAGTTCGCGTACGAAACCTACGATAACCAGGATGAGGGCATAGCCGAGTCCGTTTCCGATACCATCGAGGAAACTCTCCCAGGGACCGTTCTGCATGGCAAAAGCCTCGAGACGTCCCATAAGGATGCAGTTCGTGATAATCAGACCGACATAGACACTGAGCGCAACGCTCACATCATAGACGTATGCCTTCAGAATCTGGCTGACAATAGTCACCAGCGCAGCCACAACCACCAGCTGAACGATGATGCGGATGCGGTTGGGGATGGTATTGCGCAGCAGGGAAATAATCACATTTGAGAAGGCGGTAATCACCGTCACACTCAAGCCCATCACGATGGCGGGCTCCAACTGGCTTGTTACAGCCAGGGCCGAACAGATACCCAGCACCTGAACGGCAATGGGATTGTTCTTGTTCAACGGATTCAGGAATACTTCCTTATTCTCGTTTGAAAACAATTTACTCATATTCTTTCCTCCATATTTTAATCTTGTTCAACCATTTCAGATTCGCCGCACTCGGCCTTGTCACAGCTCATTCCGGCCTTGCACTTGCCACAACGCTCGCCCTCAGGCTTTGAACATGTGGAAGCGTCGCCGCCGCTGAGGAAGCTGATGTAAGCCTGCAAGCCATTGGTCACCATGTCGGCCACGCCGTTACTGGTGAGGGTAGCACCGGTTACACCGTCTATTTCAGTCTCAGCCTTCGACTGACCTTTCTTCACAACGGTCAGCGCCACTTGCTGTGGGTTGTCGGTGAAGATGGGCTTGCCGTTGAACTGCTCCTGGAACCAGCGCTCCTTGATGCGGGCACCCAGACCGGCTGTTTCACTCTCGTGGTCGAAGTAGGTGCCGAAGACATGCTGCCTGTCATCATTTACAGAGATATAGCCCCAAAGTCCGCCCCAAAGACCACGGCCCTTGACGGGAAGAACGTATTTGGTGGCACCGTCAACAGAAGCCTGATAGACAACCTTGTCGTCCACCTGGATGGTGTCGGTAACAACCTGGGCAAACTTCTGGTCTATGGCAACGCCCTTGAGGCCGGTAATGTTCAGTGAAATCAGAATCTGATTCTTCGTATCACGCAAGACATTGGCATCCTGGGTGGGTTTCAGCGCAGACGAAATGAAAGCCAGCAGGAAGGCCACAATAATTACCATCACGGTTGCGTAGATGATAATGTAGGTATTTGTTTCCTTTAACTTAGATAAATTCATAACCATTCCTCCTTCACTTTATTTGATTGCACGTTTTGCACGCTTGTTGATGTTACTCTGTACGAAGAAGTAGTCAATCAGCGGAGCGAAGATATTCATCAGCAGTATGGCCAGCATCATGCCCTCGGGGAAACCGGGATTCAGGACGCGCACCATCACGGCTACAACACCAATCAGGAAACCGTAGATGTACTTACCACCCTCGGTACGTGCACTGGTTACGGGGTCGGTTGCCATGAAGACAGCACCGAAGCAGAAGCCACCCAGCACAATCTGGTCGCACCAGGTGAGGGGGCTGGAACCGGTAGCGTGGAAGAGAGCGGCCGTAAGACCACCACCCACGAAGACGCTAATCATGGTCTTCCAGCTGGCTACGCCCGTCCAAAGCAGCAGGATAGCACCCAGGGCAATGGCAATCACACTGGTCTCGCCAATGGCACCTGGAATAAGGCCTGTGATGGCAGCACACTGGTCGGCCAGGGGCTGACCCAGCGCGGCATTGCCCAGAGGAGTGGCGGCAGCGTAGGTGTCGGGCAGGTTGTTGCCCAGACCGAAGATAGTGCTCTGAGCCACCCACACGTTATCATCACCCGTCATCACGCTGGGATAGCTGAAGAACAGGAAGGCGCGCGTCACCAGAGCCGGGTTGAATACATTCATACCCGTGCCGCCAAAGATTTCCTTGGCCAGGATGACACTGAAGGCCACGGCAATGGCCAGCATCCACAGCGGCGTGTTCACAGGAATAATCATGGGGATGAGGATGCCGGAAACCAGAAATCCCTCCTGAATCTCCTCGCCCTTCCACTGAGCCACGACAAATTCAATGCCAAGGCCCACTACATAACTGACGATTATCTTTGGCAACACGGCCAAGAAACCGAATCCAAACAGTTCCCAGAAGGAGGCATTGGCCAGGGTTCCGGCTGCAGCATAGTTCTGGTAACCCACGTTGTACATACCGAAAAGCAGGGCGGGCATGAGCGCTATGACCACCAGGCTCATGATTCGCTTGCTGTCGATAGCATCGTGGATATTCACACTGCCCACACGCGATGTCTGGTTGGGTACGAAGGCGAAGGTCTCGAATCCGTCCACCAGGCTGCGAAGAGCGTGGAACTTTCCACCTTCCTCAACGTAGGGCTTGATGTTATCGAAAAATTTTCTTAATGATTTCATACTATTATAATTATAATGTATTAGGCGTTTTCCTTTCTGAGGATGTCCAGACCCTCACGAACGATGCGCTGCAGCTCCAGCTTGGAACTGTCAACGAACTCTGCTATGGCAAAATCCTCGGGTGCCACCTCGTAGATGCCCAGTGCCTCCTGACGGTCGATGTCACCGGCTATAATAGCCTTTACCAGATATCCGGCATAGATATCCATGGGGAACACCTTGTCGTACTCGCCACTCATAATCATGTGGCGCTCGCCACCCTTGATGCGGGCATCCATCACATACTCCTTCTTCTTGCCCAGCAGCCAGCTGAAATAGCTGCGATGCGTGCTGAAGGTGTTGAAGCGGGGAGCAATCCATCCCATGAACTCATCGGCATGATCACCCTCGGGAATCACATTAACCTCTGTGGCATGAGCACCAAGGAAACCGTCCTGAGTTGTCTTCAGACCCGTCATGACATTACCATTGATGATGCGCAGAGACTTAGAGGCGTCAATTTGACCATTGAGCAGGGTCGTCAGCTTCTGCCCGACAAGCACTCGGGCATAGGCGGGCTTCTTCACCTCGCTGCCAGCCACGGCAACAAGACGGGTAAGGTCAACCTTTCCGGTGAGCATAAGCCTGCCCACGAAGATTACCTCCTCGGCACCCATTGTCCATACCACTTCACCCTTGTTGATGGGCGAGATATGGTTGATCTGTACGCCGACATTACCGGCAGGCGCAGGACCGTCAAAGACGGTTACCTCGCAATTCTTGGCTGCCGTAAGCACGGGACTTGTCTGCTTGGGACTGATGCCCAAATAAACCTTGGCTATGCGGGACAGAGCGTCCAAACCAGCCTGAAACTCCTTCTCCTGACCCTTCAGGGCATACTCAAAGTCCTGACTCAGCGGCATGCTGTTGAAAGCGCTCACGAAGATAGCCTTTGGCTTATCCTCGGGATTGGCCACCACGTCATAGGGGCGCTGACGGAAGAAAGCGAACAAGCCGCTTTCCACCAACAAAGCCTTCACGTCGCCTTTCACGTTGAACTGACGAGCCTCCTGTTTTCCATCGGGCTTCACACGAACGCTGAGCAACTTACGACGGTCGCCACGCTCAACCAAGGAAACAGTACCGCTGACTGGAGAAACAAAATTCACTTCCGGATGCAGCTTATCAACAAAAAGTGCATCCCCGACCTTCACGGAATCGCCCTCTTTGACTACCACTTTGGGCTTCAGCCCCGTAAAGTCGTCCGGAACGAGTGCATACTCGCCAGGACATTCTACGGTGACTGTTTCCAATGCAGCTTTGCCTTTCAGGTTGATATCCAGGCCTTTACGTAATTTAATTACTTTTGCCATATACTGGAATTAAAAATAAAAGTTCACTTTAAGCGCCGCAAAATTACACATTTTTTTTAAAGTAACGTGCCTATTATCCAAAATAATTTTGTACTTTTGCCCTGATTTACGAATTAAACGCAGTTTAGAGCACATTAAAACGGTAAAATATATAATAAACTGGACAGTTGGAACCATCATAGGGCTTATTTTGCTCTCATCCATGCTGCTCTATATTCCCGCCATCCAAAGACGGGGATTAAATGCAGTTTGCAATGTGCTGGAGAACTATCTGGAAACCGATATGCAGATAGGAAGCGTATCGTGGCGATTCCCCAACAGGCTCTTGCTTGACGACATACTGGTCTATGACAGGCAAGACACCCTCATGCTGAAGGTATCGCGTGCTGCAGCCAAGATTGAAGTACTGCCGCTGCTGAAGAAACGCATCAGGATAAGGAATGCCCAGCTGCTCGGAGTAAATGCCAAGCTTTACAAACCCACGCCAGATGCCCCCAACAATTTCCAGTTCGTTATTGATGCGCTATCAAGCAAGGACACCACCAGCAAGAGCACCCTCGACCTGAAAATCGGCAGCCTGCTCATCAGACGGTGCAATATCTTATACGACCAGCTCTACGCCTCCCCTACTCCGCAGCGTTTCAATCCCAGCCACATCGACATTCGCGACCTGAGCGTGACGGCCCAGCTGAAACGCATCAGCAAAGACAGCATCAACGTGAACCTGAAAAAGCTGAGTGTAGCAGAGGGATGCGGACTGCAGATAAGCAAACTCGAGGGAGAGTTTACCATGGGCCCGAAGCAGGCTCACATCAACAACTTGTCGCTAAGCTTGCCGCGCTCAACCGTCAGCATGCCTGCGATTGAGATTAAATTTGAACACGGACCGTTCAGCGGGGTATCTGGTTGGTATAAAGATGCACACGTCAGCGGAGCTGTAACCGGCAGCCTTGTGCCCCAGGAACTGATGACCCTGGTGCCGGCCCTGAAGTTCTTCCACGACGAAGTCAGGTTCAGTACCTCCGTTAGCGGCACCTTCAACAGACTAATGCTGCCCGACATTCAGATAGCAGACGCCGACCAGAACTTTGCCCTCAAGTCGGCGGCCATACTGGAGGACCTTTCATCTTCGCCCTTAGCTGACGTGCAGTTAGACCAGCTGCTCCTGAGACCGTCCGTACAGGCCTTTCTGACCAAGAACCTGAAAGGTCAGGAGCATGAGATTTCACCCTACCTGACGCGGCTGGGAAACATCCGTATCCAGGGCAACGGACGTTGCAGCAAGGCACATACTAATGCAAAACTGAGCGTACATACACAGCTGGGTGATGTAATACTGGACGGCATGCTAAGAGACCTAAACCAGTTGGACGGCACCCTGAGCCTACACGACTTCATGATAGATAACATATTGAATGACAATGGGAAACAGATACTTGAGAAAGTAACACTATCATCCCAGATAACTGGCCGGATAAAGGCTGACGACGGGCGCCCTGACCTGAAGGCGGAAGGCGTGGCAAGCGCATTAAGGCTAAAAGGCTATCAATACAGAAATGTCAACTTCAGCGCATCGTGCCACGCCAGTTCCTATGAGGGACGCTTGGCTGTTGACGACCTGAACGCAGGCATTCAGATGGCCCTAAGCGCCAATACCCAGGGGAATGACAAGAAAATGCGGTGCAAGGCTGTGATTGACCGCCTGAACCCGCATATACTGAACCTGACAAAGAAATACGAGAACGAGGTATTCAGCCTGCGACTTGAGAGCGACCTGCACGGCAGTAGTCTGGAGAACATAGCCGGCACCCTGCTGATTGACAGCCTGAGCATCAACTCCCCCGAGAAAGGGATGGTCAGGACTGGCCCCATCAGAATCGTCAGCGATCCCGAAGAAGACGAAAAGTTCATCAGCATGAAAAGCGACTTCCTGCGTATGGAGATGGACGGGCAGTTCAGATGGAAGAACATAAAGCCCACCTTCACGCAGATAGCCGGACAGCACCTGCCCAGCGTCTTCAAGACGTCCGCCGGCACAGACAAGTATCAGGACGACCTCAGCTTCAGGATATTCGTAGAAGATACGGTTCTCATCAAACGCCTGGCAGGCATTCCCCTGGAAATTCCGCAGAAGGCAACGCTGGACGGCATGATGCACGGCAGCATAGGCATGCTCAGCCTAAACGCCCAGTTCCCCACCCTGAAGCTCGGCAAGGAGAACCTGAAGCACGTTGGCTGCAACATACAGAGCACCTCGCAGAATATGCAGGCCAACCTACAGCTGGAGCGTATGATGAAGGGGCAGCCCGTTGACTTCGGTCTGGACGCCTACTCCAGCGACGACCAGTTACACACCCGGCTCCATTGGAACAACCGCCAGGAAGAACGCACCCAGGTAGGTGAAATCGACCTGGTTGGCAGCTTATATACCGACCTTGCAGGCAAACAAGCCGTAAGGGGGAAGATCAACCAGTCGAACCTGGTCATCAACGACTCTATATGGACCATCCACCCGGCACAGGTAAGCTACCACGACGGTATTGTCGAACTGGAGGGAGTGCGCATAGCAAAGGCTGAGAAGTACCTGAGCATGCAGGGACGCATCTCGAGGGAAGCATCCGACTCGCTGGTGGCCGACCTGCATCAAATCAACCTGGCCTATATCTTCGACATCATCAATTTCCATACCGTTGAGTTCGACGGACAGGCCACGGGGCGCATCTATGCCTACGACCTGCACGGAAAGCCCAAGGCAGATGCCTTCCTGCAGGTGAGCAACTTCACCTTCAACGGAGGCAATATGGGGCAGATGGATGTTCATGGCAACTGGGGCAACCGCGAAGGCAGCATCTACCTGGATGCCAACATCAACGACCTGGCCGCCAACCACCAGACCATAGTGCAGGGCACCATCACGCCCGGCCGTAAGCCAGGAAACGGCCTTGAGCTCGATATCAGGACAAGGCGGTGCAATCTGTATTTCCTTAACAAATACACGCGCAACATCTTCACCAACTTCCAGGGACGGGCCTCTGGCCGGGCTCGTATTTTCGGTGCGTTCAAGAATATAAATATTGAGGGCGACCTCGTTGCCGACGAAGCCAGCATGCACGTAAATGCCCTTGGGGTGGACTATCACCTGGCCGGCGACAGCATCATCATGCGCCCAGACAACATATACTTCAAGAACGCTACCGTTTATGACAGACAGGGCGGCCCTGGTACCCCGTCGCACTACGCTACCGTGAACGGCCATCTGATGCACACCAGCCTGAAGCATTTGCGCTACAACATCGGCATCGAGGCCAACGGCATCCTGGGATACGACCAGAGGAGTTTTGGCGACCAAGACTTCTACGGCACCGTCATAGCAACGGGCAACATGGAACTCTTCGGGGCGCCCGGCGACCTCAATGTAAGTATAAACTGCACGCCATTGCCTGGTTCGCGGATGGTGTACAACGCCTCTCGCCCCGAGACCATTACCGATGCAGGCTTCATCAGCTACGTATCAGCAAGCGACAGCATCGATACGGCCATACAGCCCGACGTAGAGGAGGACGAAGAGACAGAGGGAGACATGCGCCTGAACTTCGACCTGAACATTACGCCCGATGCCACAATGAGGCTCATCATGGATACGAAGTCGGGAGACTACATCGACCTGAACGGCAACGGCCACATACTGGCAAACTACTACAACAAAGGCAAGTTCCAGATGTACGGCACCTACCACGTAGATAACGGCACGTATAAGCTCTCCATTCAGGACTTCATACACAAAGACTTCCAGTTCCAGCGTGGAGGCACCCTCACGTTTGGCGGCGATGCCTATCAGGCCGCCCTGAACCTGCAGGCCAAGTATATGGTACCTAACGTGTCGCTCGACGACCTCTCGGCCACCAGCCTGGGCCTGTCCAACACCCGCGTGGATTGCATAATGAACATTGGCGGACGGGCTGAAGCCCCCGAGGTAACCTTCGACTTCGACCTGCCCAATGCCAACGAAGACGAGCGGCAGATGGTACGCTCCATGCTCAGCACAGACGAAGAGCGCAACATGCAGGTAATATACCTGCTGGGCATAGGACGTTTCTATAACCAGAGCATGCAGTACGTCAGCGCTGCCGACCAGAGCAAGACGGCCGTCAACTCCCTGCTGAGCAGCACCCTGAGCAACCAGTTCAACCAAATTATGTCGAACATGCTGGGCACCAACAACTGGAGCTTCGGAGCCAATCTGCGAACTGGCGAAACGGGATGGGACCAGACCGACGTGGAAGGCATCCTGTCGGGACGGTTGCTCAACAACCGGCTACTCATCAACGGCAACATCGGATACCGCGAGAGCTACTACTCCACCAACAACTTCATCGGAGACTTCGACGTGCAGTATCTGCTTACGCCCAGCGGCGGCATATCGCTGAAGGCATACAACCAGACTAACGACCGATACTTCATCCAGTCGTCACTCACCACACAGGGCATAGGCATCCAGTTCAAGAAAGACTTCAACCGCTGGAAGGAATTCTTCCAGATAAACAAGAGGAAGAAGAAGAAATAGCCCGGCCTTATCTGGAAGGCACTATGCGGCATAATGGTAAAATCATCAATTATCAGCCACTCCGAGCCTACACGTGCACACTCCCCGAGCCTACACGTGCACACTCCCGAGGCTACAGGACGAGGCGTAGAAACGTGGGAGCGCCGGCTATGGGACACGCCTGAAGGAGAAAGCTGATACGGATGACTTACAGCCGGATGCTGACGGGCTTGCCTATGTATTCAACCATTTTGCCATCAGGATTCTTGAGGTCAAGAGGCCTGGGATTCTCCTTTGTGACGTGAACCACGTTGAAGCGCCGCGTCTTCAGCATACCCGGGAACGAGCCCTGGCGCTCAGAAAAACTTACGGTACGGGTCGCATTATCGTATCGGATGCCGATAGTGGCATACTGTCCCTTCTCGTAGTTGTAGTTGGTGCCTTCGTCCTCGTATAGCTCAAACTCTCCGTCCTGACCGGCATAGACATATAGGTTGATGAGCTCGGGAGCCTTCTCGTCAGACCATTGCATAGAAGGGCCAAAGGGGATGATGGCGCCCTCGCGGACAAAGACGGGAATCTGCTCATAGGGTGCATCCACCACAAGCCTGCGACTTGCCGATTGAGACTGACCATTTGATGACTGGCCACCAGCTTCTGCATCAACAACTTTCTCGCCCGTGTATAGATTATACCATCCACATTGGCGGGGGAAGAAGACACTACGGTTACGCGCCTTGTAGTAGCCCACGGGACATGCCATCAGGGCAGGTCCAAGCATCCACTGGTTGCCCACATCCTTTGTGCCCGGGTCGCCGCTGAAGTCCATCACCAAAGCGCGCATCAGCGTGTAGTCCCTGAAGTGAGCCCAGCCGGCAAGCGAATAGAGATAGGGCATAAGATGATAGCGAAGGCGGTCGTAGAAGACAAACGAGCGGTAGGCAGGATGGTTCTCGGGTGCGATATTCCATATCTCGCGCAGCGGCCACTGGCCGTGGCTGCGGAACAGGGGGATGAAGGCCCCAAACTGATTCCACCGGGTCTGCAGCTCGCGCCATTCCTTCAGGTCCTCGTTCTCCTGACCCGTTGCATCGAACAACTGCTGGGCACGTACATAACGGCTTTCCACGCAGAATCCGCCCTGGTCCATGCCCCAGAAGGGCACGCCCGAGAGCGCGTAGTTCAAGCCTGCCGTCATCTGCGCACGCATATCCTCCCAGCGGGTTCCTATGTCGCCGCTCCAAGTAGCCGTGCTATATCGCTGCTCGCCGGCAAAGCCGCTGCGGGTGAGCAGGAATACGCGCGGTTCGTCGCGCCGTCCCTTCCAGACAGAGCGCTGTCCGTTGTATATGGCATCGGCATTGACAAGGGAGTATGCGTTGAAATACTCGGCCGACGTGCCAAGTGCCGTAGGACCACACAGAGCCTTGCGATACCACATAGGGGTGCAGTCGCGCACGTTGGGCTCAGAGGCATCCATCCACCAGGCATCTACCTTCTTTCCCAAACCGGTATAGAGCTTCTGGTCCATCTGCTGCCAGAAGAGCTTGCGGGCGCCTGGGGCATAGGCATCATAGATACCACCCACGTATCCGGGGCCCACCCAGTCGTGTATGTCGTCCTTCACAGCCTGAGTGTACATCCAGCCTTTCCGGTCGAACGCCTTATAGTGGTCGGTGTTTACATAGAATTTGGGCCATACGCTAATCATGAAGCGCCCATGCATCTGGTGTACCGAGTCTAACATCTGCTGCGGGTCGGGATAGCGCGAGGCTTCAAACTCATGGCTGCCCCACTGGTCTTCGGGCCAGTAGTTCCAGTCCTGGACAATATTATCAATGGGAATCTGCCGCTTTCGGAATTCTGCCAAGGTGGACAGCAGCTCGTCCTGCGTCTTGTAGCGTTCGCGACTCTGCCAGAAGCCCAGCGCCCACTTGGGGTATAGCGAGGCCTTGCCTGTCAGGGTACGATAGTCAGAGATAACCTCATCCAGGTTCTTGCCCGCCATGAAATAATAGTCCATATCCCGGGCCATTTCGCACCAGATGGTCAGGGCATTGCGGTCCTCTTCTGTCCGTGGTTCAGCCACGCGAAGACCGCAGTAGCTCTCGCCGCCGTCGGGTAGCCATTCTATGCGCAGATGGGTCTTCTGCCGCCCTATATGCGCGGCAAACTTATAGGCATTGGGATTCCAGGCTGTACGCCAGCGTTCGGCCACGACCTCGCGTCCATCAAGGTAAACCCTGATGTAGCCCGCATAGTAGAGGATGAATTGATAATCGTCTGTTGCTGCCAGCCCATTGCCAATTGGCTCTATAAACCCCTCATAAACTACCTTCGCACCACTCAGATTGAACCCCTGGGGCAGGTTCTTGATGCCGCCATTCTCCGTCTGTAGCGCAATCTCCGACTTGGCAGGGGTCTGGTATTCGTAATAGATGGAGTCCTCCTGGCGCAACAACGTCTTGCCCTGGGCGTCTATGTAGGTGCCCGTGAGATGGCCTTCACGCCCCTGCTTGTCGTAAAGCCTGAAGACGCGGTTCAGCTGCTGGTAGTCATGAGGATTGCCAAAGCGGCAAAAGCTGTAGGCATCCCACAGCAGGCCGTAGTTCTTGCTGGAGAGAACAAAGGGGATAGAGACTTTGGTGTTATACTGGAACAGGTCTTCGTTCTTGCCCTTCATGTTGAATTCCTCGCTCTGATGCTGACCCAATCCATAGAAAGCTTCGTCAGCAGGCGACTTGAACTTGAGTTGCCACGTGAGGCCTTGCTTCTGCTCCCCGACGATGTTGAAGCCTGTCTTCATGCCCAAGTCGCGCTCTGGCACGGTGTAGTCCCAGAACTGCTTGCCAGGCTCCTTGCCGTTGCCCTCTGCAGGTTCGTCCAGCAGCAGTCTGCCATTACCGTCATAGAAAGTAATGTGCCCGTTCTCTTTGGCCACACGTACCCACACATTCTTGGCCTTAAGGTAAACGCAATCAGAATGTCCGCTATCGCCGCCATTCACCTCTTTAACGGTCACCTCACCCTTAAACGGCTGCTGAGGTACAATCATCAGGCTCTGTGGCTTCTGTGGTAGAGCATCCTTGCTGGTGGCCCTCACGCGGATGATGTTATCGTTGATTACTTCCAACTGTATGACACGCGCTTCACCGTTGTCAGGACGAACAGTCAATATACTGCCGTTCTGCTTGACGTCAGCGGCTGCTGCAGCTATGGCCAAAGAGGTGAGAACAAAGGTTGTCAGGTGTTTCAGTTCTTTCATTTCACATTCATTTATAAATTTTCAATCTGGCAAACTTGGAAATAGATGGGCGTAATATATGGGCACCGGGCTTCAACGCTTTCTAAACAAGGACTTTTTCTCGCTATCGTTATTGTCCGTCAGCCAAGGAAGTGAGAACCTGATGAACCGCAACGTATAGCCATCATAGCCATTTTCGCGCTCGGTTTCCTCCTCGTAAAAACAGCCTATCGTGCCATCATCAAGCACCGTCAGGGCAGAATAGGCACTACCACGAGGACAAAGAGGCTTGAAAGCCTGCGTCCATGACATGCCTTCGTCATAGCTCAGGAAAACTGATACATTGCGGCGCTCCTTGGCATCATGGCATATAGTGTGAAGGAGGCGGTTGCGCCTTGCGCCGTCCTTCTGCAGGGAATAGCGAATGAAGTCGCCGTTGCAGGCTGGTTCGAGCAGTTGGGTGCAAAGCTCCTGCTTCCCAAAGTGCAAATTGCCGGCTGCGTCAACCGTAGCAATATTAAAGAAACGGCCTCCGCGATGACGCACACTAACCATGATACGTCCGTCGGCCAGTTCAACAACCTTTGATTCGTCTCCGCCTACAGCCACAACGTCAGGGCATACTTTCCAGTTTTCACCATTATCATCAGAATAAGCCACATAGTTCGTAATGTAGTTCTTCTCCGTCTCGCAAACACAGAGCACAGTCATCAGCCGGCCATTGCTAGTCTGCATCATAGCCCCTGAGGCGGCAAAGGCTCCGTGCCACTTCGAACGAACAGGGTCGCTGCAACCGCTGCCATAAAGCTGGTCGGTTATATCGCGTGGCTTCTCCCAAGTCTCTCCATTATCGTGACTTATAATTAGTTTTATCCTGGCGTTATCATCAGGAGCCGAGTCGAAAAAGCCCCTTTTTGCCACCACAATCACAACGAGGTCGCCATTTTGGCGGTTATATAAGATACCCGGGTCGCCATGACCATACTCACCTCCGAGTTCTGTGGTGCCAGCAATTGTCTGCCTGGGGCTCCAGGTCCTACCCTTGTCGTCGCTATAGCATGTCACTACGTCAATCTTGTTGGGCAAGTCATAATTGCTGTCCCATCGCTTGTCCATAACAGCCACCAGCCGCCCCTTTGCAGCCGATGCAATAGCAGGGATTCGCCAATAATGAGAATCGTCTGTCCAGGGAACCGAAAGGCAGCTTTCTGTAAGGAAAATTTGGGTGCCATACCGAGGACGTCCCGCTTTTTCAGGAATAAAAGTTGAAGTATTACCGCCTACGGTATGCACATAATAACCGGTGATTTCAGCCTCGATAGTGTGCCCTTCCCTGGCCTTTTTCGACACATCGGCCACAAGCCAGAAACGGTTTAATCCTTTATTAAGCCTGAATGGAGTATCAGAAAGTCTAATTTCAAATTCTTCATTTAAGGAAAGCTTTCGCGATACATCATAACTGGCTAATTTACAAACATCAGAGCTCTCCAATGAAAAATCCATAGAACTATTGGCACTATAAAGTTTCAGACAGTCAATATCGGCTGAAGCCGACGTTCCATTAAGGCTCAAGCGTATGCCATCAAGACACAAGGTATCGCCGTCTCCATCAACATTCAAAACGACATACAAAAGAGGAGCATCAGCATTTCCTATACCTGTGGCATTAGCTGCCTGAATAACCTTTGTATCAGATATTTTCATATCGCCTGCATATAATACTGAATATGCGAGCAACAAGAAGGATGCAAGTAGAGTTCTATACATACTAAGACAATTTGTTTACGCGAAGGTACAAAAAAATATTCATTCCCAAGAAAAAGATGGAAGAAAATTTGGTGATTTATGGAAAAAGCAGTACCTTTGCAGCCGATTTATGCCGCAGAGGCCAGAAAAAGCAGGCCAAGAGAGTGGTCTCGCCCCGCGGTCAAACCCGTTTAATTCAAAATAAAAAATGTACGCAATCGTAGAGATTAACGGTCAACAGTTCAAGGCAGAAGCCGGCAAGAAGCTGTTCGTTCACCACATTGAGGGTGCAGAAGGCGGCCAGACTGTTGAGTTTGAGAAAGTGTTGTTGGTAGACAACGAAGGTACTATCACAGTTGGTGCCCCCACCGTAGAAGGTGCGAAGGTAGTGACCGAAGTGGTTTCTCCACTGGTAAAAGGTGAGAAGGTTTTGGTGTTCCACAAGAAGCGCCGCAAGGGCTATCGCAAGCTGAACGGTCATCGTCAGCAGTTCACCGAGTTGACTATCAAGGAAGTTATTGCTTAACAATTTAATTTAGGAGGAACAAGAAATGGCACATAAAAAAGGTGTTGGTAGTTCTAAGAACGGCCGCGAATCTGCAGCTCAAAGATTAGGTGTTAAGATTTTCGGTGGTGAGAAGTGTGTTGCAGGCAACATCATCGTTCGCCAGCGTGGCACTCGTCATTATCCCGGTCAGAACGTGGCTATCGGTAAGGACGATACTTTGTATGCCCTCGCAGACGGCATTGTACAGTTCAAGAAGGGTCGTCGCGACCGTAGTACTGTCAGCGTTATACCCGCTGAGGCATAGTAGGAGACTGGATTTTAAGCGTAAGGATAAGAAAAGGCCGGACAACAGATTGCCCGGCTTTTTCTTTTTTGTTTTATCTTTGCTCTGAGTTTACTCACTCACAGCCTGACCCGAGTATATCAGGTTAACTGCATCAGTCATACCCTCGCCAAAATAGATAGTCATCTTCAGTTTCAACTGTTCAGATGTTGCGGTAGCCTCTTCTATATAGAGATTAGATGCAGGATACGTCTTTCCATTATAAGTGAAAGAGTCGTTCTGCCCAAAAGCACTATTTTCTCCAAGTGCCAAAGTGGTCTGAGACTGATTGTTGTTTGTAGTCATTACCAAACCGCTGATTGTAATGGAACTCATTGAAGCCTTGTCAAGATTGAATCCCTGAATAGTAAGGGTGCCAGTATTACTGCTCGTCAGATTAACCTGGAGTTTGGCAGTCCCCTTGGCTACCGACTTATAATTCATAGGTTCATATGTGCCTTCAAGGCATTCGAGTGTAGCCGAACCAGAATAACTGTAGGTTTCGCCCGTGTTTAGCAAGTTTCCCAATACTTCGGTCAAAATCTGGGTAATCGTATCGCTGTCACAACTCACGGTAGTCAGCCCTACACCTGCTATCGCCAGGCAGAGGGCAACGCTTTTGAATATTCGCTTCATATCTTCAATATTAAATGTTTTGCAAATGCAAAGTTACGATTAAGCGAGAGATAAGCAAAATAAAAGCCAAATTAATTTTGCTTATCCGAGCGAAAGTA
>CAMJQA010000075.1 GCA_946407895.1 uncultured Prevotellaceae bacterium | reverse complement strand
CCAGGCACGTCACCCCTATGGCCAGCAGCGCGAAGGTGAAGAAGATGCGGGCGGCGCGGCGGTCCTGTTCGTACATAGCCTTTACTTCGTCGCTCAGCCAGTGGTTGTCCAGGTCCTCCTTGCCGAATACCTCCTTCACCGCCTTCTTCAGGAACTTCACCGCCTCCTTTTCGTGGCCGGGCTCTATGCTCACCAGCGTGCGCTTCTCCGAGGTGCCGAAGAAACGGGCTGTCCCTTCACGGTCATACCCGTCTTTTTCGTAAGTGAACATAATGGCGGGTTGCGGCTCCGACTGCTTTCCGGGGTTGAAGTCCTTCATGATGCCCACTATTTGGTATGTAGGGTTCTTCGACTGGTCTGTCTCTTGGGTAAAATTGAAGTGATAGGTAAAGGTGATGCCCTCGGTGCGCCAGTTCTTCAGTTCAAGCCGTTTCAGGGCCGTCTCGTTGACGATGCAATGGTATATGGTATGTCCGTCCAGCGAATCGCTGAAGCTGCGGCCCTCCAGTATCTCCAGCCCCAGCACGTTCTGTACGTGCTCGTTTAGTCTCAGCAGTCTCATCTCAGTCCCGTTCTCGCTTGTGACCTTGAAGTTCCCGTCTATAAACTTCGGGTCCTCGCAGAAGTCGCGTACGAAGGGGCATTCCTGCATACGCTCTTTGAAGAGTTTCTTGTCGTCCGTCTCTTTTTGGAAGGGAGTATTCGCGTATATGTCCGAGGTATAGGGCAGGCAGGAGATGATGTTCTCGGTCCTGTAGCCCGGGTCGGAGTTCATCATCATGTGTAGCTGCCGCATCAGGTACAGACTTACGGTGATGAGCGTAAGCGAAATGAAGTATTGCAGGAATAGGAAGGAGGCAGAGCCTCGGCGGCTTCTCTTGATTATTCCTGCCGTCGCCACCAACGGCAACAGGAACATGATGCCCAGCGACAGCGCGGTATCGAAGAGGGGCATTGTCATTTGCTCGATGTCGAACCAGTCCTTCATGTAGGGCGTGGTAATCTCAATCACAATCCAAACGCCCAGCATGGCAGGGGCGCTGATGAGGAGGTTTTCCACGTATAGCATAGAGAAGATGTTCCATCGGGTGGCTCCGAAGATGCGGCGCACCCGCATCTCGTGCTCCCTGGTATGCCGCATTACGGCATAGAGGTTCAGGAAGTTGAACAGGCCTACGAAGAAGAGCAGCACGCCCACGCCAAAGAGCATCCACAGGTGCTCGGGCGAACTGGTATTGTTTATGCAGGGCCATTCTTGAGCGTATGTCTGGAGGTTTATTGGATGGAGATCGTAGGTGTAGAAAACAACTTTCATCAAATATTCGCTAATAGCTTCCTGCCGGACCTGTTGCCCGTTGAACTGATCCATCGTCCAGCCCTCTTTCAGCTTGGCGAAGAGAACGGTTGTGCTATTATTGAACCATTGGGACACCTCGCTGTTGTTCACCATCTCGAAATGTAAGGTGGACTTGGTTCCGGGTTCGCGGAACACACCCGTTACGGTGTGGAGCGTGTTGTCCACCGTAAACGTCTGGCCTACAGCACTCTCGCCCGGGAATAGCCTGCGGGCCAGGCTTTGGCTGATGATGACGTTGCCCTTGACCCTCAGGTCCAGCGTTCCCTCTGCCGCCTGCAGGGGGAAGACGCGTACGAAGTCGCTGTCGGCGCTTATGGCGCAGACGGTGAATGTCTCGTCGTCCTCCAGCTTCACGGTAACCAGGCTGCGCAGGTGGACATCCGTGACGGCCTCTATGCCCTCCATGTCGGTAATGGGCTGGCGTCCTTTCATCTCCTTATGCGCAAACATCAACGATGGTCTCTGTTGCTCTTTGTTGTCGTACTCGGCCGACATGACCCTGCAGATGCGCTCCCTCTCTGGCATCCAGTGGTCTATGGTCCACTCCTGGTGCAGGTAGCGTGCGATGATGACTGTGCCGCTCAGGCTTAAGACGAGTCCCAGCATGCTCAGCAGCGTATAGCCCGGCATGCGCTCCAGGCGCAGGGCGGCCTGGGAGAAAAGTGTGCTTAGTTTGTCTATGAACATAACTCTGGCATGATAATTAAACATTTATGCCATTTCCCTAACAAAAAGTGTGCCAAACTTCCATTTTTTTCCTAACTGCCTGATTTTCAAGTACCGCATTTTTCGCCCTTTTCCGCGATATGTGCGATTTCGCACATCGGTGTGCGAATTCGCACACTTTTCGGCCCTCCCGATGCTTTCTGCTGGCTATAATTTGATGGTAAAGGTGGTGCCTTTCCCCTCCTGGCTCTCCACCGAAAGCATGCCGTCGTGCTGTAGGATGATTTGTCGGCAGAGGCTGAGTCCGATACCCGAGCCCTGCGCCTTGGTGGTGAAGAAGGGCTTGAAGATGTCGTCGCGGACGGAGGGCGGTATGCCCTGGCCGTTGTCGCTGATGCTGATGCCCTGCGGCGAGGCTTCCAGCAGTACGGAGGTGGCATTGGCCTCCTGAGCGTTCTTCACCAGGTTGATGAGCACCTGCTCTATCTGTGTGCGATCTGCTTCGAGGCGGAGGTCGGCGGGCGAGACGCTGACGTGGCAGAAGGGGAACATGGTCTGCAGGTCGGACATCAGGTCGGCCACGGGGAAGGGTTCCTTGTGGGGCGACTTCAAGTACGACAGCTGCCGGTAGCTCTCCATGAACTCCATGAGTGTGCGGCACCGCCGCTCGATGAGTTCCATGCCCATGCCGAATTCCTCCGTTCCGAAGCCGTCAGCCGGCGACTGCAGTTGCTGGCAGATGCTGATGATGGGGGTTATGGAGTTGCGTATCTCATGTATCAGAACGCGTATGAGTTGCTGCCAGGCTTCCATCTTCTGGCGCTCCATCTGCTGATGTATGTCCTTCAGGGCCACTACGAAACGTCTGCGGCCCTCTATGCGGACCAGGGTGGCCGAGATGGCCATGCCGTCCACCTCGTCCCGGTGTTCCAGTATGGCCTGCATGACTGAGGCGGGCAGCACATCCTGGTCGAGGCCCAGCATGAGGCGTGCCATCTTGTTGCACCATTCTACGTGCCCGTTCGGTGTGGTCAGGATGATGGCTGTTTCCACGTCCTCGGTGAGCTGCCTCAGCTGGTGCAGTCGTTTCTCATTATCTAATATACGCGCGCGTAGGCGTGCGTTCTCCTTTCCCACTTCGTCCCTCTGTTTGTAGAGCGATCGCATGTGGCGCTGTTCCATGAGGATGAGTATGACGAGTAGCATGGCCAGTCCCATAGAGGTGAAGGGCATGCCCCTCCAGAGGCTGCCTCCCAGGCCCAGTGCGGTTAGGAATATGGCCAGTATGAAGACGGAGTGCTTCATTTCATCTTGCGGTAGAGCGCATAGCGCGTTATGCCCAACATGTCTGCTGCTTCGCTTAGGTTGCCGTTCGAGAGTTCAATGGCACGTTGTATGGCCTGGCTTTCCAGTTGGTCCAGGTTGAGCACCTCGGTGTGGCGTTTGTGCTCTTCGTCCTCGAAGGAGAAGTCGCGGCTGATTATGGCATTCTCGTTGCACATCAGCACGGCACGTTCCATGGCGTGCCTCAGCTCGCGTACATTGCCGGGCCAGCGGTAGGTGAGCAGCTTCTTCTGCGCCTCGGAGCTTATACCCTTTATCTCCTTGTTATACTTGCGGGCGTAGAGCTGTATGAAGTGGTCGGCCAGCAGCAGTATGTCGTTGCCCCTCTGTCGCAAGGGTGGCAGGGTTATCTCGATGGTATTGATGCGGTAGAGCAGGTCCTGGCGGAAGCGTCCCCGGCGTACCTCCTCGTGCAGGTCGGCATTCGTGGCGCAGATGAGGCGTACGTCTATCTTGGAGGTCTGCGTGCTTCCCACGCGGCTTACGCGACCCGTTTCCAAGACGGTGAGCAGCTTGCTCTGCATCACGGGGGTGAGGTTCCCTATCTCGTCCAGGAATAGTGTGCCGCCCGATGCCGCCTCCAGTCGTCCGGCCTTGGGCATGTGCGCATCGGTGAAGGCGCCTTTCTCGTGCCCGAATACCTCGCTCTCGAAGAGGTTCTCTGGCAGCGAGGCCAGGTCAACGCTTTCGAAGGGCTTTTCCGATCGCTTCGAGAACTGCCATATCATGTGCGCCACCACGTCTTTTCCTGTTCCGTTCTCGCCCAGGATGAGGATGTTGGCCTCGGTGGGCGCCACGCGCTGCACCACCTGGCATACCTCCTTCATGCAGTCGCTCTGCCCGATGAGGCTGGTTCCGGCCATTGCCAGTGCGGCGCTCTGCCTCTGCTGCTCGTGCGCGGCGGCCTCCCGGCGTGCGGCTCCGACCTTTATGCCAGGCAGTACGATGTCCAGCAGCTTCTGGTTGTCCCAGGGTTTCACCACGAAGTCGAGGGCGCCGTTCTTTATGCTGCGCACGGCGTTCTCCACGTCTCCGAAAGCCGTCATCATCACCACCACGGCATCGGGGTCCATACGGCGCAGGTAGTCCAGCCAGTAGAAGCCTTCCTCGCAGTCCATGTGGTCGCGGTGGAAGTTCATGTCCAGCAGTACGCAGTCGGGCTGGTGCGCCCTGTAGAGGGCAGGTATCTGGCCGGGGTCGTTGGTGGTGACTACCTCGGCTACGAAACTGCGCAGCAGCAGGCGCAGTGTGAACAGGATGTCGTCGTTGTCATCGACGATGAGAATCTTTCCTTTCTTTTCCATGTGATGAGTTTCTGCGTGCAAAGTTACGCATTTCTTCTGAATGCAGGAAATCTATGGGCAAAAAAGTGCAAAAGTGTGCGAATTCGCACACCGATGTGCGAAATCGCACACTTCGCGGAAAAGGGCGAAAAATGCGGTCCTTGAAAATCAGGCAGTTAGAATAAAAATGAAAGTTTGGCACACTTTTTGTTAGGGAAATGGCATAAATGTATAATCATCATGCCAAAGTTATGTTCATAGACAAACTAATCACACTTTTCTCCCAGGCCGCCCTTCGCCTGGAGCGCATGCCGGGCTATACGCTGCTGAGCATGCTGGGACTCGTATTAAGCCTGAGCGGCACTGTTATCATCGCCCGCTACCTGCACCAGGAGTGGACCATAGACTCGTGGATGCCGCAGGCAGGCCGGACGTACATCCTCTGCCGCCAGTTTATGGAAGGGAATTATTCCGGACACTATTCCCCGACAAACGATTCGCAGATGAACAACGTAGAAGGCTTCGTCTCGCCTACCGAGGGACAGAGCGACGTGGAGGCCTTCACCGAAATTCGCATACAGCCCAGCAACTTCTCCATTACGCTGGAGTCGGGCGATAAAATATGCGTGCCGACCATAAGTGCCGACAGCTGCTTCGCCGATGTTTTCCCCCTGAAGGCGGCAGAGGGTACGCTGGTGCCGAAAGTAAAAGGGCAGATAATCGTGAGCGACGACTTTGCGCGCCGCTTCTTCCCCGGGGAAAGCGCGGTAGGCCGCACCCTGAAGTTGGGGAACAAAGAGGAACTGCATACCATTATAGGTGTCTTCCGTACACCCCAAAGCAAGAGTACCATCCGGTTCGATGTCCTGTATTTCGAACCTAAGGCTGGCACAAAGAACAATTGCCTTATATTCACGGTACTCAGGCTCACAGAGGGAGCAGATGCAGAGGCCTACAACGCGCGCCAGCCTGAACTAAAGGATATGGTCAATCCGAAGTACCGCTACCAGATAGTTCCCTACAAAGGAAACCTTGCCCGCCAGTACGGCCAGGTGATGCCGCACCGCCAGTACGGCCAGGCGATGCCGCATGAATACCGCTCCGTCTTGAGCAAGGTATCCTCGCCCGAGTACCTGTGGATGCTCTTTGGCGTGGGCGTGCTGCTCTTCTTTGTGGGCCTGTTCAACTTCCTGAACCTCTACGCCGTAATGCGGCATACCAGGGAGCATGAAATGCGGGTGCGCCGCATCTTCGGAGCCTCGAAGTGGAACATCTTCTCGATGCTCTATATGGAGAACCTGCTCATCAGCGCCCCTGCCATGCTGGGCGTATGGATGGTGATAGAGATTACTACGCCCCACATGAAGGACTGGTTCGACATCGAACAACTGACGATGCCCCTCTTCGATACCATACTGTCATTATCAATCATGTTTATATTGCCGCTGGTGGCAACGGCGGGAATAATCAAGAGAAGCCGCCGAGGCTCTGCCTCCTTCCTTTTCCTGCAATACTTCATTTCGCTGACCCTTATCACGGTGAGCCTCTACCTGATGCGGCAGCTGCACATGATGATGAACTCCGACCCGGGCTATACCACAGAACACCTGATGAAATATAAGCCACGACAGGAGAGAAACTGGATAATGATAGAAGACGACCTGGGGAAAGCCTCCTCGTACATCGACAACAGAGCGGGCGGAATCCCCATCCTGCATAAACTGCGGGAATGCCCGTATATCGAAAAAGCCGTTGATATGGAGCACAACATCATAGGAGCCAGCAATCCTGTGGAGGTAGAAGGGCAAAAAATGCTATACTGCCCCATAAACGCCTCCATTGCGGAGATGATGGGCCTGGAGCTGTTGGAGGGGAGAATGCTCTGCGACTCGCTGGACTTCCTTACCTACCACTGCCTGCTCAACGAGACAGCCGTACGCCAGCTGGGACTGAAGGACTGGCATACCGACAGCCTGCAGCTGGGCAGCCGGCTCTTCTTTGCCCGGCCCACAGACAGGATGAGCAATCCTCCCTACCAGGTGGTAGGCGTGATGCGCGACTTCCATCCCGGCCGGCTCTCGGAGCCACAGCCTGCCATTATTTTTACCTATCATTCGGAATGGGAGATGGACAGAGTAGAGATGCTGCCCAATGAACTGTTGATGAGCATTAAGCCAGGTAGCGAGCAGGCCACCATAAAATATCTGCGCCGCATGAGCAAGGAGATACTGGGCACGGAAGAGCTGGAGTACCAATGGCTATCGGACCAGAAGGCCGACCTCTACAGCGAGGACCGGCGGGCCGCCCGCATCTTCTTCACCTTCGCGCTGCTGGCCATAGGTGTGACGTGCCTGGGCGTGCTGGGCCTGATGATGTTCGATGTTCGCCGCCGATACCGGGAGATTGCGCTGCGCAAGGTTCATGGCGCCCTTTTCCGCGACATCGCCTTGCTGCTGAGCCGCCGATACCTCATAATACTGGGCCTGGCCGCCGCGGTCAGCATCCCCGTCTCGCTCATTGGATTGCATAAGTTGATTACCCGGTACTATTCCATCCACGCCTCGGTTGCGTGGTGGATTCCGTTGGTGAGCCTGGCGCTGGTCTTCCTGCTCAGTGCCCTGACGCTCTGGCACCAGATATGGCGGGCCACGAGGATTGCACCCAGCGAGGTGATGAAGGTGGAGTAGGGAGAATACCCTCCCCCTGCCCAGCCTCCCTGCGGTCGCCAATCGCACCGTTTTTATCGGGCGATTGCCCTTGTAGGGAGGGGAGTAGAATGTCTGAGTATTGAATTTAGAGAGTGTATATATATAATAATGTATAGGATGAGAAAGAATATTCTTTTGGCGCTGTGTTTGTGGAGCGCCTTGGCGGCGGCGAATGGTAAGGACACGCTGGACATTACGATGACGGAGGCCATCCGGCTGGCGCAGGAACAGTCGTCGGAGGCTCAGGCGGCGCGGCATCAGCTGGAGGCTGCTGAGTGGTCCTACCGTTCGTACAGGGCCAACTACCTGCCGGCGGTGACGCTGACTTCCTCGCCCAACCTGAACCGCCAGCTGAACAGTATTACGCAACCCGACGGCACGAACCTGTTCCTGCAGCAGAACCAGCTGAGCACGGACCTGTCGCTGAGCATAACGCAGAACGTGTCGATGACGGGCGGCAGCCTGTTCGTGCGCAGCAGCCTGCGCCGTCAGGACGAGTTCCACGACCGTCTGCATGCCTACAGCAGCACGCCCTTCCAGATCGGTTACCAGCAGAACCTGCTGGGCTACAACAGCCTTCGCTGGGCACGGCGCACGGAGCCACTGCGATACCGGCGCGCCCAGAAGCAGTTCCGCGAGACGATGGAGCTGGTGGCATCGCGGGCCAGCAGTTATTTCTTCCAGTTGGCCTCGGCACAGACGGAGCTCGACATAGCGCAGCAGAACCAGCAGGTGGCCGACACGCTGCACCGATACGCCCGGGGCCGATACGGCATAGGCACCATCACGGAGAACGACATGCTGCAGCTGGAGGTGAACAAGCTGAGCGGCGAGGCTGACCGCATGGATGCCGAGATTTCGGTGGACGAGGCCATGCAGACGTTGCGCAGCTTCCTGGGTTTCCGCCAGGACGTGGTGCTGCGCGTGCTGCCCGACACGGTGATTCCGGAGCATCGGCTGGTGGTGGACGAGGCGCTGGCCGCGGCCATGGCCAACAGTCCGGACCCGGACTACTACGAACTATCGCGCCTGGAAAGCCGTAGCCAGCTGGCACAGGCGAAGGCCAACCGCGGACTTCGGGCCGACCTGTACGTGCAGTTCGGACTGTCGCAGACGGGGCCCACGGTAAGCGATTCATACAGTCACCCGCTTAACCAGGAGTACGCCAGCCTGGGCATCAGCCTGCCGCTGCTGGACTGGGGCCGCGGTCGGGGCCGTGTACAGGTGGCTCGGTCGCAACTGGAACTGACGGAGACGCAGGCCGAGCAGGGGATGACTGACTTCCGACTGAATGTAATGAAGATGGTGAGGCAGTTCAATGTTCAGGGCCACCGGGTTGAGGTGGCGTGGCGAAAGCGGCAGACGGCCCTGCGGCGCTACGAGGTTGCTCGCTGGCTCTACGTGCAGGAGCGCACAACGTTGCTGGAGTTCAACAACAGCGTGGTGGAGAAGGACTCGGCCCAGCGCGCCTATATCTCGGCCCTGCGCACGTATTGGAGCCTGTACTATGGCCTGCGCAGCATGTGCGGGCCGGAGATTTTCGGTTAGGAGCACTGGGGTGGGCCAGGCAGGGCCAGACAGGACTAGACGTTCTAGATAAACTAGATAATCTAGAAAAGCTAGAATGACCCGGGAAGCCCTGGAAATTCCTAGGCGCCACCCATTAAACTCGACATAATAATATAAAACGATATGGACATTAAATTGAAGAAACGGCCCTGGTACGTACGCTACCGGGGGTATGTGGCCGGCGCGGCGGCGGTGCTGGCCCTGATGATTTACGCTGCCGTGCAGATGGCGGCACCGTCGCAAAGGCTGGTGGGCCTTGACGAGGATCAGATTGTGGAGGTGAGGCGCCAGGACTTCCTTGAGTTCCTGGACGTTGATGGAACGGTGCAGCCCATCTCGGTGATACAGGTGAATGCGCGCGAGGGCGGCACCGTGCGCCGCATTGTTGCGCAGGACGGGCAGCAGTTGCGCGAGGGAGACACCCTGCTGGTACTGTCGAACGCCGACCTGGAGGCCGAGGTTCAGGAACTGCAGATGAAGTATGAGCAGCAGTGCCTGGGATTTCGCCGGCAGTTGCTGGAAATGGAGCAGAAAGGCATCACGCTGAGGCAGCAGGCCCTGCAGACCCGCTACGAGATGCGCCGCCTGCAGAAGAGCTTTGCACTGGAGGAAGACGAGGCACGCATGGGCGTGAAGAGCAAGGCCCAGCTGGAGGTGGCGCGCGATGAATACGACTTCCACCGGCAGAAGACGGCGCTGGCCATGGAGAGCCTGCGGCACGACTCGCTCTTGAACGTGATGCAGCACGAGCTTGTTGAGCAGCAGATGGCGGCCGAGAAGCGTCAGATGGAGCGACACCGGCGGCGGCTTGACCACTTGGCCGTGCTCTCGCCCGGCGAGGGCCTGCTGGGCGGGCTGAACGTCACCATCGGGCAGCAGATACCGGGCGGTGCGAAGGTGGGCGAGTTGAGCGTGCTGACGAGCTTCATGGTGTCGGCCCGGCTGAATGAATACTATGTTGACCGCATCACGACGGGGCTGCTGGCTTCGACCACGCACCGCGGCCGCCGCTACGACCTGCGCGTGAGCCGCGTGCTGCCACAGGTGAGGGACAATGCCTTCAGCGTGGAATTCACCTTCCAGGGCGAGCTGCCGCCCGACATACGCGTAGGAAAGTCGCTTCGGCTGAAGCTGGAGCTGGGATTGCCCGAGCAGGCCATCGTGGTGCCGCGCGGCAATTTCTTCCAGCACACGGGCGGGCAGTGGATTTTCCGCCTGGACCCCGCCGACCCGACGCGGGCAACCCGTTTACCCATCACGCTGGGCCGGCAGAACCCCCTGCAGTACGAGGTAATTGACGGGCTGCATGAGGGCGACCGCGTCGTCGTTTCGGGCTACGACAAGTTTGGAGACGTTGAGCAGCTGCGCCTGAAATAGCAGCCCTTCACGGAGAATCCCGTCCTCGTGCATGGAGAATCCCCTTCCCGCTCACATTTCTGCGCCGATTTCTTTGTTATTGTCGGCGAAAATCGTAATTTTGCAGGCAGAAAGTGACCAAAACCAATCTTTTATGCACACGAGAAGACTCCTCATCCCACTGCTGGCGGCCATATTGTCGCTTGCGGACATTCAGGGCATCCAGGCCCGCGACTTCTATGTTTCAACGCAAGGAAAGGACACTTCCGCCGGCACGCGTCGGCGACCCTGGCGCACGCCGCAGGCCGCACTCAGCCAGGTGATTTCCTACATGCGCCAGCACCCCGGCCAGGCCGTGCGCCTAATAATGATGCAGGGCAGCTTCGACATTCAGGACAGCCTCAGCATCGACGGCAGCGGCCTTTCGGCGCCGCTGACCATCATGGCGCACCGGGGCGACAGCGTGGTGCTGCAGGGCGGACGCAGGATTCGGCAATGGACGCCCGTTTCGGCGCCAACTCTGCTCGCCATGTGGCCGATGCAGTGCCGGGGCCGCGTCTATGAGGCCGACCTGCGGGCGCTGGGCATCGACGACCTGGGGCAGCCCATCGGCGAGCGGAACCGCGTGGACCTCTATCTCGACGGGCGGCGGCAGACGCTGGCCCGGTGGCCAAACCAGGGCTTCACCCGCATCGTCCGTGCAAAGGGCAGCACGCCCGTGCGGACGGACGGCACGAAGGAGGGCATCCTTGAGTACGGACACGGACGGATAGACTGGTGGGCCCAGGAGGCGGAGCCGTGCGCCGCCGGATACTGGTACTTCGACTGGTACGACGACTACGAGCGCATAGCCGAGCTGAACCGCCCGGCGCGCACCTTCCGCATGGCCGAGCCGGGCAGCCCATACGGCTACCGCAACGGTGCACGCTATTACGGCCTGAACCTGCTGTGTGAGCTCGACAGCGTTGGCGAGTACTACATCGACCGCCGCGCAGGCCGAATCTACTGGCTCATGCCCGAGGGCACCGACCCGCAGCAGGGCGAAGCCATCCTCTCCCTGTGCCGCGGCGGATACATGATTGGCGTCAGCAACATGCAGGGCCTGACCGTCCGGGGCCTGACGCTGTGCAACGGCCGCGGGGGCGGCATCAGCCTGCGGGGCAGTAGCGACTGCCGCATAGAAGACTGCACGCTGAGCCAGCTGGCGCAGACGGCCATCGAGGTGCGCGGCGGCAACCGGAACGTCATCGACCGCTGCCGGCTGCGCGAGCTGGGCCATGGCGGCATAGCGCTCAACGCGGGCGACCGCCGCACCCTGCAGCCCGCCCAGGACACGGTCCGCAACTGCGTCGTCGAGGACTTCTCGCTGTACCGCCGCACATACCAGCCCGCCGTCTTCCTCGAGGGCACCGGCTTCCTCATCAGCCACAACCGCTTCCAGGGCAGTTCGTCGTCGGCCATGCGGCTGGACGCGGGCGAAGTCGTAGTGGAGTACAACCAGATATTCGACGTGGTACGCGAGAGTGACGACCAGGGCGGCCTGGACATGTGGTTCGACTTCTCGCGGCGCGGCGTGGTCATACGGTACAATCACTGGCGCGACATCCTGGGCGGCACATCGTGCGGGGCCGCCGGCGTACGCTTCGACGACCTTATCAGCGGTCAGCACGTATATGGCAACGTCTTCGAGCATTGCGGCAGCCATGCCTTCGGCGGCGTACAGATACATGGCGGCAAGGACAACCGCGTTCACGACAACCTCTTCTACCGCTGCGGCTCCGTGGTGAGCTTCTCGCCCTGGTGGCCCGAGTACTGGCACCAGCAGTTCAACCGCCCTGACCACGCCAAGCGCGTATTCCACGACGTGGACATTCGCTCCGAGCTGTATCTGAGCCGCTACCCCGAGCTGAAGGAACCCTACGAGGCCAACATGAACCGCAACTACATATACAACAACCTGGCCGTGCAGACGCCGCGGCTGTGGGGAGGCAACGAGAACGGGCAGAACGACCTGCACGACAATACCCTCCTTCCGCCCGGCGAAGCGGAGCAGCCACTGGCGTACTACCTGCAGCCCGATGTGCTCCGCCGCTACGGCCTGCAGCCCATCCCGTTCGACGAGATAGGGCCGCGCTGAAAACCGACGCGGTGAACTGACATTTTCGTCAAAGCAAATTTCCACTTGCAGCCCTGCCGGCCTGCCTATTCGGCATCGCGGCATTCTTATAGCAGCCCGCCGGCCTGACTTTTCGGCATAGCGGGGCTGCTTTTTTCTTGCGCCCGGATAGGGCCTTTGCCATATCCCCTGGACATCATCTTTGCGTTCAGGCCATGCACTGGGCATTACGAATCTTGCATTTTGTAAAGTATTTTCAATTATCCCTTGCGACGGGTTGCTAAATCGGTTGCAACCGACCAAAAAATCGGCCGCGGCCGATTGGTGAATTGGCCGCGGCCGATTTGAAATTGGCCGCGGCCGATTGAAATATCGGCCATATAGGGGGTGTTTTCCGGCCGCGCCGGGTTCGCAAATTTATGTAAAGGATTTTCAATTATCCCCGCGGCGGCCTCTGCGGCTCAGCGCAGCCGCTTGCGCAGGTAATGCTGCCTGACCTGCAGGAAGAAGTAGGCCGTGCCCAGTGCGTTGACGGCCCATCCGCACCAGAACGCTGCACCGTAGCCCCACCATTCGGCAACAACGCCGCCGGCGATGATGCCCAGTCCCACACCCAGGTCCCACGCCGTAAGCAGCGTGCTGTTAGCCGTGCCCCGCTGGCTGTTAGGAGCCAGGTTGATGAACATGGTCTGGAAGGCAGGGAACATGTGCCCGTTGCCAAGCCCTATGATGAGAGCCGCGCCGTAGTAGCCGACGGGGTGGTGGCAGGCCGCAAAGAGCAGGTAGCCCGTCAGCGAGATGAGCACGCCGTGGGCGGCATTCTCCGTAACCCGGCCCTGGCGGAGCGAGCGGGCGCCCACAAGGCGGCTCAGCATCAGCCCCGTGCTCAGCAGGGCAAAGAAGAGTCCGGTTCCGGCCGTGATGCCGAGTTCCTCGCGGCCGTATATGGCCAGGTACGTGCTGATGACGCCGTATGAGAAGGCGAAGCACGTCATGCTCACGAACTCGCGCCAGCCCTCCACGAGCAGGAAGCGGTCCAGCGAGAGCTTCCTGGCCTCGCGGTTCAGCGGCCGGGGCTTCAGGCGCAGCGTACTGTTGATGGCCATTCCCAGGCCCGCCGTGAGCATGGCCACCAGGAATATCAGCCGGTGGCTGCCCCCGGCCTGGTAGATGAGCAGGCCCACCGTGGGCGATATGGCAGTGGCCAGGTTGTTGCTCAGGCCGTAGTAGCCGATGCCCTCGGCCCGCCGCGACGAGGGCAGCACGTCGATGGCAACCGTGCTGTTGGCCACCGTGGTGGCTCCCATGGGGGCGCCGTGCAGCGTACGCACTGCAAAGAATGCCATCAGCGAGCCGGCCACGAGGTAGCCGCCGAAGAGGATGAAGAAAACCAGGTAGCACGCCATCAGCACGGCCTTTCGCGGGAAACTGTCCACGAAGAAGCCGCTGAAGGGGCGCACCAGCAGCGCCGTCAGCGCGTAGCCGCTTAGTACCAGGCCGATCTGGTCCTTGTCGGCACCGAACTCCTCCGACAGGTAGAGCGGCAGCAGTGGCGTCATTACCATAAACGAAAAGTTGAGCATGAAGTTGGCACTCCACGCCTTCAGGTAGTTGGCATTCCAGAGTCGTTCGCTCATTCGGCCTGCTCAGCGTTGTAGGCCGCCTCGAAGAATTTCGTGTTGCTGGCGGTGAACATACGTGTCGATAAGGTATAGGGTTCGTGCCCGGCGGGGTGGCGGTAGTAGAGGCGCACGAAGAAGGCCTTGTAGCCGCTCCTGGGCAGGGCCGTGCGCACGTAGAAAGCCCGCTTTCCGGGCAACGGGAGCTCTGTAGGCCGGAAGGTCGATTTGCGGAAGTCCTTCGTCTCGGACTCAGCTTCCCACAGTTCCACTTTCAGTAGTTTGCCGCGGCCCGTTGCGATGGCGAGTTCTGCTTCTTGGCCCTGCAGGCGCGAGAGGAGTCGCACACTTGGGTAGCGCCCTCCGTGGATGGTCTGGTAGAAGAAGGCCTCCAGGGCCATGCTCGCCTCGCGGCCTCCGGCCAGGTCATGTCCGGCATTCGGGGTGTAGTTAAGCAGGCAAATGCCTGGCAAGTCGTTCACATAGTTCTTCACGGCATCAACGGTCCAGAAGGGGTCGTTGGTGCCCATGAAGAGCAGCTTCGGCATGGTGTAGCGCTGGCGGTAGGAATAGGGGTCCACCATCTGCACCAATGCCCGTCCCTCGGGGTTCGAGATGGTCTCGGTGATGCCCAGGTTCACGTAGTCCTGAATCTCCGGGCTGTACTGTCCGTACATGTGGCGCTGGTAGGGTATGTTCACCGGCATGTTCAGCACGTCGATAACCATCGGTGCGATGGCCACGATGCGCGGGTCGCCCGTTGCGGCCGCCATCCATGTGGTCCAGCCGCGCTTCGACACGCCGTTCACCACGAATCGGTCAACCGCCCTGGCCGTCCGCCGCTGCGCTGCCAGCTCGCTCACCGCATCCATGGCCCTGAGCGCACTCTTGGCCATGGGGAAGAGCAGGGGCCACGACGTGTCGCCCGTCTTCTGGTACTGGTGAAAGGTGTAGGACACCAGCTCGTCTTCCCTCAGCCCGCCGAAGAGTGGCTGCCTTGGCACCTGCCAGAGCACGGCGCATACGGCCTGGCAGTCGTGGGCGATGCGGCCCAGCGTACGGATGAGCCCGTCGTCCCAGCCGTGCAGATGCAGCTCGCCGGTCGTTTCATCCTCGCCGCCTCCGCTGATGTGCAGCAAGGCTTCCCGGTGTCGTACCCGCCGTGGTATCAGCACAACCAGCTCGTGGTTCCAGGGGATGCCCCTCCACGTCTGCGATGTTAGCTGCAGTCGGTATGCCCGGATGTCGGCCTCCTGCGTGCTGTCCACAACGGCCCAGCGGTACGACGTATCGCCGTTCTGTATGTAGCGCATCAAAGCCTCGGCTGGTTCGGCTGCCCTTGCCTCGGGTTCGTATGCCCTTGCCTCGGCGGTTTCGGTGGCCCGCCCGGCGGCGACGGTGATAATAAGGAATAGTGGGAGTAATCTTTTCAGTTGCATGTGGTGGGAAATCCTTGGCGCTACATATTGCGGTGCTTCCAGATGCGGTCGCGGGCCTCGTTGATCAGCTGGAACATCCGTTCGGCCTGCAGGCGTTGCGCTTCATCGCGTGCTGCAATGTGGTCGGGATGATATAGAAGTGCCAGGCGGCGGTAGGCTTGTCGAAGTTCCTCGTTGGTAGCCGTAGGCTTCACGCCCAGTATGCGGTAGGATGTTTCCAGCGGATCGCCCATCTCAGTCTGGTGGTGCGGCTGATACGTACGCTGATACTGGCCCTCGCTGCGGGTGTAACCCTGGGCGTTCCGTTTTGATTGGGAGCGCCCTTTCGTCTGGGCCGACTGTGCAGTGGAGCGCATGCGGGATAGGCTTCGCTCAATCACCCATCCCACGAAGAAGCCCAGGAAGGCTCCGCGTATGTTGCGCGTCAGCAGCCAGGCGGCGACGGCCAGTATCCAGCGTAGTTTCAGCAATCTCATCTGATTCTTCTGATTATACGACTGCGGGGAATCCCAAATTGAGATTCCCCGCTGTCTGTTGTCTTTCCTGTGCGGGGTTTATTCCTTCTTCTTCCAGCCGCTGAGGTCCACGGGGTTCTGGATGATGGAAGGTATCTTCTCGAATATCGATTTCAGTCGTGCGGTGTCGAACTTGGGTCGGCGATCGTAGTAGTAGATGCCGTTCTTCTCCTGTTCCACGTCGGTTATCTGGGTGTAGCAGAAGGCTACGACGTGTGGACTCTCGCGGATGGCATCCACCTCGTCCTCGAGTATCTTGTAGAAGTCCTCCAGGTTGTCAATCTGCGCGCCGTATCCCCAGCTGGTCTCGCGCTCTTCCTTCGGAATCCAGGGCAGTCCGCCGAACTCATCCAGCATGTAGGGTTGTCCGGCATAGGGGGCCAGGAACTTGGCGTCCTTCATGTTCCGATAGGGCTCCTCGCCCGGTTTGATAACCATGTTCTTGCGCAGTTCGGGGCCGCGGCTGTAGTCGTGCACGGTCCACAGGTCGGTCATGATGTGTCCGTCGCCGCTGCTGTCGTTCACGGGCCGGGTGGGGTCGATGGCCTTTGTCAGCGCGTAGATGTCCTTCATGAGGCGGACGTACACCCCGTCGCGGGCGCTCCACGTCTCGTTGAAGGGCGTCCAGGCCACGATGCTCGGATGGTTGCGGTCGCGCACGACGACTTCGGTCCACTCCGACAGGAAGTTCCTCACGGCCTCCTCGTTGTTATAGTCGAGGCCCCAGCTGGCTTCCTCTCCCCAGGTGATGTAGCCCAGCTTGTCGGCCCAGTAGAGGTATCTTTCCTCGAACACCTTCTGATGCAGACGTGCGCCGTTGAAGCCCACGGCCTTGCTGAGTTCTATGTCGCGGCGCAGCGCCTCGTCCGTTGGCGCCGTCCAGATGCCGTCGGGGTAGAAGCCCTGGTCCAGTACGAGTCGCTGGAAGTACGGCTGATTGTTCAGATAGAAGTATCCGCCGGCCAGGTGCACCTTGCGCATGCCGGCGTAGCTCTCGACCTGGTCGATGGTCTGCCCCTGCGCGTCCTTAACGGTATATGTGATTTCGTAGAGGAAGGGATCCTCGGGGCTCCACAGGCGGGGCTTCTTTATCGGCAGCACGATTACGGCCTCGTCGGCGGCGGGCACGGTGCGCTGGGCCACGGTCTTCTTGCCGTCCCTCACTTCAACCGACAGCGTCTGTCCCTGTGCAATGCCTACGAACTGCGGGCGAACGACGAGCTGGCTCTGGTCCACGTCGGGGGTGCATATCACCTGGCGCAGGCCGTGCTCGTTCACGGGCTCCATCCATACGGTCTGCCATATACCGGTGGTGCGTGTGTAGTTGCATCCGGCCGAGTACAGTCCTATGCTCTGCTTGCCGCCGGGCTGTTTGCCGCCGCGCAGGTTGTCGAGCACGCGCACCACCAAGTTGGCTTGCTCGCCGGGGCGCACCAGGTCGGTGATGTCGAGGGCGAAGCTGGAGCCCGTGCCGTAGTGTCGTCCGGCCAGTTTGCCGTCGATGTAGATATGGGCTTCGTAGTCCACGGCGCCGAAGTTGAGCATGATGCGCTGCCCCTTCCCCTTCCACGCCGCCGGCACGCTAAGGGTGCGGTGGTACCAGAGCGAGGGGATGAAGTCAGTGTATCCCACGCCGCTGAGTTTGCTCTCGGGGCAGAACGGCACGGTTATCTTCTGCTCGAAGCCTTTGCTTTCGTGCCACTTGCGGTCCATGCCTGTCCGCCCGAAGTCGAAGGCGAAGGTCCATGTGCCGTTCAGGTTCTGCCAGTCGGCCCTCTGGAACTGTGGGCGCGGGTACTCGGGCCGTGGTATGTCGGCGCGTGCAGTGCTGACGGTTGCGGCCAGGGCGATGAGCCCGGCCAGCAGGGTCTTATAGAATGGAATCTTCATATTGATGTTTGATGTTGTTTTATCGGTTTATTGGGCTTAATTGTTCAATGGGGTAGGGCCAGGCCGTGTATGTCTGCGCGGCCCGGCCCTATGTATCTGCGCCTTAAAACATCTGGTCGGGGTACTGGCCTGCTGCATGCAGGGCTGCCAGCTTGGCGACCACGTCGGGACGGTCCTCGGGGTACGTCACGCCGAACCACTTGCTCGTGGTGTCCAGCACCTCGCAGGTGGCCTGGCCGGTCTTGATGAGGTGATCGACCATCAGCGGAATGAAGAACTCCGACTTTAGGTTCTCCTGATTCTTGGGATCGCTGAGGAACTGGCGGAAGTACTGCTCCGAGTGCTGGAAGTAGTCGGGGGTGAAGCCCCAGAAGTTCATGCTCACGGGCGTGGTGTCGGGGATGCTGACCCAACGGCCGTCGTCGTCGAGGTACTGCACTACGCCGTCGTGCCGTTCGATCTTGGTGCGTTCGACTACGCCTGTCAGGAGGTGCGTCTTCTCGTCGTTCTCGCAGATGCCGCGGCTTACGGTGCCGCTCTCCGAGAGCGTGTTGTCCACGCGGAAGCCCACCATGGCGTAGCGCCCGGTGCTGCCCTCGGGGAGCTCGCTAAGGAACTTCGCCATCACCCGGAACGCGTCGCGGTCGTAGAAGTCGTCGCAGTTGAGCACGGCGAAGGGTTCGTGGATGACGTCCTTGCCCATGAGCACGGCGTGGTTCGTGCCCCAGGGCTTTGTGCGACCCTCGGGCACCGTGAAGCCTTCGGGTAGGGCGTCGAGGCTCTGGAAGCACAGTTCGCAGGGCACGTGGCCCTCGTACTTCGACAGTATCTGGGTGCGGAACTGCTCTTCGAAGTCGCGCCGAATCACCCATACGATCTTGCCGAAGCCGGCCTGAATGGCGTCGTAGATGCTGTAGTCCATGATGCTCTGTCCCTGTGGACCGAGTGTGTCGAGCTGCTTGAGCCCGCCGTAGCGGCTGCCCATTCCGGCAGCCAGCAGGAATAATGTAGGTTTCATTGCTGTATGGTTTTTATAATTTATGTTGTGTCAATGTTTTCGCTCCGGCCTCGGCGGCCTTACCGCTTTGGTTCAGTCGTTTTTATCGCCTCGGCCTTGAGGTTTTATCGCCTCGGCCGCATTATTATTATATATAATGTGTAGTTTCGGGTGCAAATATACGACAATTTTGGCAATCTGCATTGCAGTTGCCAAAATATTTGCCTTATGGTGAGGGATTTTGCTCCTGTTCGCAACCTTTGCCGTCCGTTGGGCCTTCTCGGGGAAGCCTCCAAGCCGCCTCTGGGGGTAATCTTTGCCGCCCGATGTGCGCCTGAGGGTCTTATTCCATGGCGTTGCCGCTGTCATTGCCGTCGCCGCCTCGTCTTCGAAACCGCGTACCATTCCTCATTCTTGGTATGCGGTTCACTTTCTTAACAGAGCTATACTTAATTGCTGTGGTTTAAGTGCTTAATAGTTGTTTTGGTACAGATTATTCCGAATCGTTATTTTGTGCTAATGCAGTTTCCTGCACTGCCGAATTTCCTAAGAAAACCGCGCGCGGAGTTTTTTGGGCCCTACCGTACATATCTTAAACACTTCCCGGTTGAAGGGGATGTGCAGACGCAGTCTGGTTATCTTTCCTCCGCGGCTGCGGCTTAATTACTTGCTTTATAAGATGTCTTGTCTTATTTGCAGTCATATTAGCCCTTTTTAGGGTAGCTTTTTCCGCCTTCCCTGCGCCGGGCTTCAGAATGCCTCCGCCGATGCCCTGATACAAGCGCGTTCGAATTGTTCAAACAAGCGCAGCCGAATCCGTATCAGCTATTATGCGGTGTCTTCTGGGACTGTTCCGCGGTATATTTCGTGGCGGTTATGCGGCACCGAGGCGTTTTTGGCACCGATGCTGCCATTTCGTCTTCCGTCGGGGTGGAGTTGAGCCGACTTCGCCCTCTTCGCGGCCATCCTTCAGCGTAACCGTAAAGGCCCAGAGGTCTGTCTGTGCCGCCAGCATAAGCACTGCAAAGGCGGCGGCGCGGCGCAGGAGCGTGCTGCTCCGGCGCGGCGGGAATGTTTTCT
>CAMJQA010000074.1 GCA_946407895.1 uncultured Prevotellaceae bacterium | reverse complement strand
TGCGGCGGCGGGCTTGGCGTTGACTATGACGGCACGCGCAGCAGCAACAGCGAGAGCAGCGTGAACTACAGCATACAGGAATACGTAAACGACTGCGTCTATACCTTCGTAGAGGCGGCAAACAAGAACAAGATACCCCACCCCAATATAATTACCGAGGGCGGCCGTTCGCTGACGGCCCATCATAGCGTATTGGTAGTCGATGTCATGGAGAGCGTATCGGCTCCCCAGATGCCCGAGGACTTCCAGCCGGGCAGCGACGACCATAAGCTGGTACACGACCTGACGGATATATGGGACCACCTGAGCAGCCGCTCCATGCTGGAGGACTGGCACGATGCCGAAGACATACGCGAGGAGGCACTCGACCTCTTCCGCCACGGCATCATCGACCTGAAGACAAGGGCTCAGATTGAGTCGCTATACTGGGCCATCAGCCATGAGGTGGCCGAACTGGCTCACCACCAGAAGCACGTGCCCGACGAGTTGCGCAAGCTGGACAAGCAGATGGCCGACAAGTACTTCTGCAACTTCAGCCTCTTCCAGAGCATGCCCGACTGCTGGGGCATCGACCAGCTGTTCCCCATCATGCCCATTGCACGGCTCAACGAGCAACCCACACGCAGTGCCACGCTGCAGGACATCACCTGCGACTCCGACGGCAAGATAACCGCCTACGTCAACGGCGGGCAGCAGACGAGCTACCTGCCCCTGCACCCCATACTGGCCGGCGAGCACTATTATATAGGCGTATTCCTGGTAGGTGCCTATCAGGAGATACTGGGCAACATGCACAACCTCTTTGGCGACACGAACGCCGTGCACATAAGCGTGGACGAGAGCGGTTACACCATTGACCAGGTCATCGACGGCGAAACGGTTGCCGATGTGCTTGAATACGTGCAGTACGACCCCAAGCGACTGGTGCGCCGGCTGGAGATATGGGTCAGCAAGGCCATCAAGGACGGCAAGATAACCGAGTCGGAGGGCAAGGAGTTCATCAGCAACTACCGAGCCGGATTGTACGGCTACACCTATCTGGAATAAGAGAGCGCGCGTATGGAACCTATCAACGTCATCAAAGTAGGCGGAGCCGTCGTCGAGGACGAGGCCTCGCTGCACCTGCTGCTCCACGAGTTTTCATCCCTGCCCGGCCGCAAGGTGCTGGTGCATGGCGGAGGACGCAGCGCCACCCGGCTGTCTGACCGCCTGGGCATACAGAGCCGCATGGTGAACGGCCGCCGCGTTACCGACGAGGAGACGCTGCGCATAGTTACCATGGTATATGGAGGGCTTGTCAACAAGGGCCTTGTGGCTCGTTTGCAGGGACTTGGCGTCAACGCCCTGGGCCTTACGGGAGCCGACATCAATATCATCCGCAGCCATCGCCGAGAGCCCAAGGAGGTGTTGATGCCCCACGGAGGACGCGAGGTTGTTGACTTCGGTTTCGTGGGAGATGTCGACGAGGTGGACGCCCACATGCTGGGCCTCCTGATTGAACAGGGCATAGTGCCCGTTATAGCCCCCCTGACTTATGACGGGCAGGGGCATCTGCTCAATACGAACGCCGACACGATGGCCAGCGAGGTGGCATGTGCCCTGGCGGCCGAGGGATACGGCGTAACGCTGACCTATTGCTTCGAGAAGCGCGGCGTGCTGCGCGATGCACACGACGAGGACAGCGTAATCCCGCAAATGAGCGAGGAGGAGTTTCGCCAACTTGTCCGGCTGGGCATTGTCTCCGACGGCATGATCCCAAAGCTGGAGAATTCCTTCAGCGCCATCCGGCGAGGCACTGAACGCGTTGTCATTACCCGTGCCGATAATCTGAGCGGCAGTTCGGGAACCGTTTTGGTTAAAGAATAACTCCTAAATAGCGAAATCCTATGACTACAGACACTGCCAGCGCAGAATCAAAGGGGTTCTACAAGCTATCGTGGCTCCAGCGCATCGGCTTCGGCTCGGGCGACCTGGCGCAGAACCTCATCTTCCAGACGACATGCATGTACCTGCTGTTCTTCTACACGGACATCTACGGACTTTCGGCCGTTGACGTATCGGTGATGTTTACGGTGGGAAACATAGCCAATGTGATATGGGACCCTATAGTGGGCGCCCTCATCGACAAGCATTCGCCGCGCCTGGGCAAGTACAGGGCCTATCTGGTTTACGTAGGCATTCCGCTTACGGGGTTTGCCATCCTGTGCTTCTGGAACGGCTTCGCGCCCTCGCTGCTCTATGCCTACGCTACGTACATAGCCATGACGCTGCTATACACCTTCGTCAATGTGCCCTACGGGGCGCTGAACTCCTCGCTGACGCGCGACACTGACGAGATAACCATCCTCACCAGCGTGCGTATGTTCATGGCTAACTGCGGCGGCTTGGCCGTGGGCTCAGGTTTGCCGCTGCTGATTGCCTACTTCACCAAGGAAGAGGCGGAGGGGTTGCCCAAGGACCCCTCGGCTTGGTTCATCACCATGACCATCTATGCCCTGGTGGGCATGGCCCTGCTGTTTTTCTGCTTCAGCCAGTGCCGCGAGCGCGTGGTGATGGACAAGAGCGAGGCAGCCAACGTCAGGGTGAGCGACCTGTGGATGGAGTTCTTCCACAACCGCCCCCTGCGGGTGATAGCCTTCTTTTTCGTAACGGCCTTTGCCATGATGTCCATCGGCAATGCAGCAGGGGCCTACTTCATCAACTGCAACATGCACGGCTCGCCCGAGCAGCTCTCCATCTTCATGGGGCTGGGTTCGTTCCCCTCGTTCATCTTCATGCCCCTGGTGCCCCTCATCAAGAAGCTGGTGGGCAAGAAGAATATGTTCTACATCTTCCTCTCCATAGCCATTGCGGGCATGGCCTTCCTGTATGGCATAGGCAAGATGGACGAACCGAGCATGACGCTGGTATATATTGCCCAGTTCGTGAAATCGACGGGTGTGATCGTAGCCACCGGCTATATGTGGGCGCTGGTGCCCGAGGTAATCTCCTACGGCGAATACATGAGCGGCAGGCGCATAGCCGGCATTGTCAACGCCCTGACGGGCATTTTCTTCAAGGCCGGCATGACGCTGGGCAGTGTGGTGGCTCCTGCCATCCTGGCCTATGTGGCATATAACCCCGACAGCACCAGCCAGACGCCCCTGGCCGAGGAAGGCATCCTGTGGCTGGTTTGCGTCATCCCCGCCGCCCTGCTGCTGCTGGCTATGTTCATAATCTCTAAGTATGAGCTCACCGACGAGAGGATCGACCAGATAAACAGGGAGATTGAAGCCAGAGGATGATGTAAGAACCATTGAACCTTTTGAACCTTTTGAACCTTTTGAACTTTTGAACTTTAAATATGCTGCCACGTTATTTATTCCCCAGCGACTATATGGCCGACCCTGCCGGCCATGTGTTTAACGACAGATTGTATATATACCCCAGCCACGACCGCCAGTGCAACAATGTCTTTGACGATGACGGCGGGCACTTCCAGATGCGCGACTACCACGTGCTCTCGTTTGACGACGTTGAGCAGGGGCATGCCACCGACCACGGTGTTATCCTCGACCAGGAGCAGGTGCCCTGGGTGGAGAAGCAGATGTGGGACAGCGATGTGGTGGAGAAAGACGGCCGCTACTACCTGGTATTCTCGGCCAAGGATCATGGCGGCGAGTTCCGCCTGGGTGTGGCTGTTGCCGAAAGGCCGGAGGGGCCCTTCACGGCGCAGGAGCACCCCATACGGGGCGCCTACAGCATCGACCCCTGCGTCTTCAGGGATGATGACGGCAGCATCTATTGCTACTACGGGGGCCTGTGGGGCGGACAGCTGCAGTGGCACGTGCCGCTGGGCGTAAGGCCTTTGCGCCTGCCCGATACGGCCGCCGCTCCGGCCGGATATGTGGATATAGGCCATGCCTCCGACAAGAAGACCGAGCTGTGGGCACCGGCCGATGCACCCGCCCTGCCCAGCTATGTGGCCCGCATGACGGACGATGTAATGCAGTTCACTGAGGCACCGCGCCCGGTGGTTATCTTGGACAAGGGGGGAGAGCCACTGCGGGCAGCAGACCCTCACCGCTTCTTCGAAGCCTCGTGGATGCACAAATACCGGGGGCGCTACTACTTCTCATACTCCACGGGCGACAGCCACCTGCTATGCTATGCCACGGGCGACAGCCCCTACGGCCCCTTCACCTACCAGGGTGTCATCCTGGAGCCGGTAGTGGGTTGGACAACTCACCACTCTATTGTAGAGTTCAGGGGGCAGTGGTATCTGCTCTATCACGACTGCGTGCCCTCGGGCGGCATTACGCACCTGCGTTCGCTGAAGGCGCAGCGCCTGTTCTACAACCCCGACGGGAGCATACAAACCGTGGCGAATGAGGGTTAAAGTCCTACTTCCCCTGCTCCTCCTCTTCCTGTCACAGGCGGCCCGGGCGGAGGACGGAAGCCGCCTGTGGCTGCGAAGTCCTATGCCCTCAGACATGACGTTGCAGCTTGACCCCGGCATGCCCGACGATGACGGCTACCGCATCAGCGGCCACGCCGTATCCGCCCGCACGGAGCTGGGCCTTCTCTACGGCAAATATGCCCTGTTGCGCGGCGAGCAGGGCGAATCGCACCCCTACTTCAGGCTGCGCATCCTCAACCATTGGGATAACCTGGACGGCTCGGTCGAACGCGGTTACGCCGGCAACAGTATCTTCTGGAACGGTTCGCAGCCGCCCCGCCACGACCCGCAGCGGATTCAGCGCTATGCCGAGGCCTGTGCCTCGGTGGGCATCAACGGCACGGTGCTCAACAACGTGAACGCCTCGCCAAGGATTCTTACGCGCATATATATTGAGGAGGTGAGCCGGATTGCCAACCTGCTGCGTCCCTGGGGCATCAGGGTTTATCTCTCCGTCAACTTCGGTTCGCCCGTGGCACTTGGCGATTTGGATACGGCCGACCCGCTGAATCCCAGGGTACGCAAGTGGTGGAAGGGGAAGGTAGGGGAAATCTACAAGCTGATTCCCGACTTCGGAGGCTTCCTCGTAAAGGCCAACAGCGAGGGGCAACCCGGCCCGTTCGACTATGGCCGCACGCATGCCGAGGGCGCCAATATGCTGGCCGATGCCCTGAAGCCCTTTGGCGGCATAGTCATGTGGCGCTCCTTCGTCTATGGCGCCAGGCACAAGGGCGAGGACCGCGTCAGGCAGGCCGTCTCCGAGTTTGCCGGGCTCGACGGGCAGTTTCGCCCCAACGTCATCCTGCAATCCAAGAACGGGCCCCTCGACTTCCAGCCGCGCGAGCCATACGCCCCCATCTTCGACCAGATGAGGCAGACACCGCAAATGGCCGAGCTGCAAATCACGCAGGAGTACCTGGGGCAGAGCCGCCACCTGGTCTTTCTGGGCACCATGTGGGAGGAGTTCTTCTCGTATGTTGAGCCCCACAGGCTTGTGGGCGTGGCCGGAGTTGCCAACATAGGGCTCGACGCCAACTGGTGCGGGCACCACTTCTCCCAAGCCAACTGGTACGCCTTCGGGCGCCTGGCATGGAATCCCTTCCTCTCCTCGCGCCAGATAGCCGAGGAGTGGATGGCCCAAACCTTCGGCTCCCTCCCCGCCGGTGTGAGTGCGCGGCTGACAAGCATGATGATGCGTTCGCGCGAGGCTTGCGTGGATTACATGATGCCCCTGGGGCTGCACCACATATTCAAGTTCGACCACCACATGGGGCCCGAACCCGGCGGGTTCAGAGCCGACTACCCCGTCGAGTGGTGCCCCGTCTATTACCATCGTGCCGACCGCGACAGCATCGGCGTTGACCGCAGCAGCCGGGGTACCGGTGCCACTGCACAGTATCGCGAGCCCTACCGCTCGCTATATGACAACACGGCAACGTGTCCCGAGGAGTACCTCCTGTGGTTCCACCGCGTGCCCTGGACGCACCGCATGAAGAGCGGCCGCAACCTGTGGGAGGAGATGCAGCTACACTACAACCGGGGCGTAGCCGAGGCAGACAGCTTCATGACCATCTGGCAGCAGGCCGAGCCGTATATCGACCGCCAGCGATGGCAGGAGGTCGGCGACCGCCTGCGCTTCCAGCAGCAAGATGCCCGCCTATGGCGCAACACATGCCTGGAGTACTTCGGGCAGGTGCTCTTCAGGTGCGCAGCCTCCGCCTCCAGCTGTGATATGCACACATCCTTGTATCATCAACCGTGAGGTAGAGAGCTCCAGCGAAGCATTTGACGCTGCAAAGGTACAACATTTATTATGCGGTCTACGAATCGCGGAGACAAAAATCACAAATGTCGTCATTTAACGAGCGCAAAATTGCGCCCGTTAGCCCATTTCCGCGAATTGACAACGGGCCGAAATCTCGGCCGGTTGCCTTCTCCGCGATTTGCCCCGGGCTGAAATCTCAGCCCGGCTGCTTTACCTGTGGATTGACACTGGGCTGAGAACTCTGGCTTCTGAACCCCGTCAACACACTTCGTGGTCAAGTGTGTCATTAAGGTCATGTGTCATGAGTGTCATTAAGGATTTTGGATTGGGAAGGTGATTTCCGGCTCATAATATATATAAATAAATTTATATATATTATGCGGTCTTTCGCATTCGATTTTGCTTAATGACACTCATGACACATGACCGCTCATGACCGCACCCCCCCGGGAAAAAAAAGATGAAAAATTTTTGCCCGGGTATTCGTAGACCGCAATGGAATATCCGTACCTTTACACCGCCGGAATGAAGAAGCGGCCGGGGCGGCCCGCGGAGCAGGGAACCAGCGAAGGTTAAATCCAGGAATTGCGCACACCAAGGTTTACAATCGCCACCCCCTGAAAGCCCCGAATGTGAGCGTTGCCCCCGGCGTTAATTACAGGGGCTTGGCCGAAGGCGGTGCTGCCTCGGGTGCTGCGCCCCATGCCTTGTTTGGGCGCGGGCCCATCTGCAGCTCCAGCGTGCCGCCGGCCACCACGTCGTCGTGGCTTATCCAGGGACGGTCCCATGCCTGGCCGTTGAGGGTGGCGCTCTGTATGTACTTGTTTGCCTGGCTGCAATCCCTGGCTATGAGGCGGAAGGTCTTGCCGCCGGGCAGGTTTACCCTGACGTCGCTGAAGAGGGGGCTGCCTATGTTATACACGGGGAAGCCGGGGGTGACGGGGTAGAGGCCGATGGAGGAGAAGACGACAAAGGATGTGAGCCCGCCGCCGTCCTCGTCGCCCGGAATGCCCATGACGTCGTTGCGGAACCAGGTGGTCAGGCACTGGCGCACGCGCTTCTGCGTCTTCCATGGCGCACCGGCGTAGTTATATATATAGGGTATGTGCAGCGAGGGCTCGTTGGCCATGGTGAACTGGCCGATGTTGCCCGTCTGGTCGGGCAGCTGCTCATAGAACTCGCGCTTGCCGCGCCCCATGGGTTCGGCAAAGGTCTGGTCGAGGTTCCTTACCATCTCCTCGCGCCCGCCCATCAGCTGTGCCAGGTGTGCAAAGTTGTGCTGCACGTCCCACCGGTAGGTCCATCCGTTGTTCTCGTCGTAGGCATCGCGTGCCCCTATGCCGCCGCCGAAGCGGTAGTCGAAGTCGGGCAGGAACTGGCCGTCCTTGTCCTTGGGGTGGAAGAACTTGGTGTCGGGGTTCCATACATTCTGGTAGCTGTAGCTCTTGCCGAGGTAGGCCTTGGCGTCCTCGTCGCGCCCCAGGAATTCAGCTATGCGCGAGAGGCACCACTGGTCGTATGCGGTGCCCAGTGTGACGGCTATTGGCTGCCGCTTCTCGAAGCCCGACACGTTGGGGTCGGTTTCCGCCTCGCCGTCGCGCAGGGCGGGTATGTAGCCATGCTCCTGGTAGAACTGGTCAATCCACCCGGCTGCATTGCCGCACCACGGAGCCAGCGTCTTCTCCTCGATGCCCCTGCGGCAGTATTCGTATGCCTTTTCGGCATCTACGCCAAGGCCCTTGTAGAGGGCATCGGCCACCATGGCCACGCCGTGGTTGGAGTTCATGCGCCGCGTGTCGCCCGTCATTTCGGGGAAGGTAGGCATCCAGCAGGTGCCCATCTGCTCGGCCATGCGCAGGTACGAGGCTATGATGTGCTCCTCCTCCTGAGGCCTCAGCAGCGCACGTAGCGGGTGTGCGGCGCGGTAGGTGTCCCATATCCAGTCGTCGGTGTAGAAGGGCACGCCGCTGTCCTGGTGCACCTGCCCGTCGAAGCCGCTGAAGTACTGCCCGCCCGCCTCGCTCAGGCATACGGGGCGCTCCATCGTGCGGTACAGCGAGGTGTAGAGCACGGTCTTCTCATCGTCGGTGCCGCCCTCCACCTGTATGCTGGAGAGGGCCTTGTTCCACGTCTGGCGCCCATACTCGGCCACTGCCTGCAGGTCGAAACCCTGCTGCTCGCGCGTCAGATTGCCATTTGCCAGCCGGGTGCTGATGAGCGATATGCCATAGCGCAGGCACACCTTCCTGGTGCCGGCCGGGAAGCGGTATGCCACGGCAACGCGCCGCCCCTCTGTCTTCTTCTCGCCCGAAATCTGGCCGTCCTTGAGCACGCCCGCTGCCTCGGGCGCCAGGTCAAACTCGCCCCACATGTATATGCGCATGTTCTGGCTTATCTGCTGGTAGCCGCTGAAGTGCCCCTCGGCGGCCTCCATCTCGCCACGGTCGGAGCATGCCAGTATGGTGGCTGGCCGGGAGGGGTCCTGGAACTCGAACTCGTAGATGGCGCTCTGGTGCGATACGGCCAGGCGCACGTCGATGCTGTTGTCGGCTATCTGCACGTCGTAGCTGTAGGGGGTGATGTGCTCCTGATCCCACGAGGTGCGCACCACGGGGGTGAGCTCGCTGCCCTGCGTAACGCTCAGGCGGAAGGCCGAACGCTCGCGGTGGTTGGTGACGATGACGGGCAGGCCGTCGAGCAACTCGGTGGTGTAGTCGTTGCGCGTGGGGTAGATACGCATCAGGCTGTTGGGCAGCTGGATGGTGGCAAACGTGGGCACCAGCAGATGGCTGATATTGCCTATGTAGGGGTTCACATAGTCAACGGGCTCCTTCTCGGAAGCCTGCCTGCAGCCACACAGGCATGCAGCAGCCATACACAAAAACAATACTTTCTTCATACGATTATATTCATGAATGAGTGATTACCGGGGACAAAGGTACGATTAAGTGAGCGAATTTCCAAATATATTTGGGAAAATCCAAGCGGAAGTACCTTCGGCCGAAGGTCAAAGTTACAATTAAGTGAGCGAATTAGCAAATTAAAACGAGGTTTTATTTGCGTTATCTCCCGCTTATTCGTAACTTTGCACCATGAAACACCTGATTATCCTACTGCTTTGCTGCCTGCAGAGCCTTTGCATGGCCCAAACGGCGGGGCAGACACAACGCATCACACCGGCCGACGACGGGCGGGCGCTGCTGAATCCCGGCATGGGATGGCAGCTCTACTACTACTCCAACGTACTGGCCAACTACGGCTCACGCCTGGCACCCGAGGATATCGTGGAGGAGTTTCCCGGCATGAGCACCGTCTTCCTGAGGTTGCCCTGGAGCTTCCTCGAACCGGAGAAAGACCACTTCAACTGGGAGATTATAGATACGCCCGCACAGCGATGGCTGCAAACGGGGCGGCGGATGGCCCTGTGCATATCAGCCACAGAGAACTGGACGCGCCAGGGCACGCCTCAGTGGGTATTCGACGAAGGGGCAAAGTACTATGAGGTGAACGGATTCCTGGAGGCTGACTACGACGACCCCATATACCTGAAGGCGGTGGAGCACTTCGTAGAGAAGTTGGCCGAGCGATACGACGGCGACCCCACGGTGGCCTACGTGGCGATAGGGCACTTCGGCATGTGGGGCGAGGGGCATACGGAAATCACTACGCCCGTGCACCATAAATCATGGGGATTTCATACGCAGAAGAAGTACATAGACATCTACACCCGACATTTCCGCAAGACGCAGCTGTGCCTGTCGGACGACTTTGCCGGGCACGACAAGCCGGGCAGCCACTTCCCGATAACCGACTATGCCTGCCAAAAGGGCGTAACGCTGTGGGATTGCAGCATACTGGTGCAGCCGAAGCCCAGAAACTGGTACCACAGCGAGATGGCGCAGCAGTTCTGGCCGAAGATGCCCGTCATACTGGAGCACGAGCACTACGGAGGCAGTGTGGGACGCGGAGCATGGGACAAGGAGCTGCTGCTGCAGGCCGTGGAGGAATACCATGCCTCGTACATGTCAATCCACTGGTGGCCGCGCGAGGAACTGGAAGCCAACCGCGACATCATCGGGCGCATCAACCGCCGAATGGGCTACCGCATCAATATGACGGAGGCCGAATGGCCGGCCACCATACGCAAGAACGAGGCGTTCATCATACGAAGTGCATGGCGCAACGCAGGCGTAGCACCCTGCTACGGCGGCGGCTACCCCTGCTTCACCATCAAGAACGACAAGGGCGGCATTGTGGCTGTGCTTGTTGACGACGGCTTCAACGTGAAGGACCTGGCCGTAGGCAAGCCGGGAGAGGCGCCCTCCACCGAGCGGCATGCGGAGTTTACCGTGGCACGCGCCTTCACAAACGCCTTCGGCACATTCAGCCGTTCGTGCCCTACTGGCACATTCGACATATATTTCTCCGTGGGAACGGTATATGGCACCCCCACCCTGCAGCTGCCCTACGCAGCCGACGACGGGCACCATCGCTACCGCATGGGCACCATCACCCTGACAGAGTGACCCCCAAGCAGCATTTAGCAGCCAAAGCCATTCGTAACTTTGCTTCCGATATCCGTAAAAAAAAGAAAACGTTTAATATAATATTACGACTATGAGTAAATCTTTGAAAGGAACCAAGACCGAGGCCAACCTGATGGCCGCATTTGCCGGCGAGTCACAGGCTCGCAACAAGTACACCTACTACGCCTCGAAGGCCAAAAAGGACGGATTCGAACAGATTGCCGCCCTCTTCGAGGAAACAGCCGCCCAGGAGAAGGAGCACGCCAAGATGTGGTTCAAGCTCTTCCACGGCATCGGCTCCACGGCCGAGAACCTGATGGACGCTGCCAGCGGCGAGAACGACGAGTGGACAGACATGTATCCCACCATGGCCAAGGAGGCACGCGAAGAGGGCTTCGACGAGATAGCCGACCTGTTTGAGGGCGTGGCCGCCATTGAGAAGGCTCACGAGGAGCGCTACCGCAAGCTGCTGGCCAACATAGAGGGCAAGCTGGTGTTCTCGCGCCAGGGTGACTGCATCTGGCAGTGCCGCAACTGCGGCCATATCCACGTAGGCAAGGAAGCACCCGAGGTATGCCCCGTATGCAACCATCCGCAGGCATACTTCCAGCTGAAGGCCGACAACTTCTAAACGCCCTAAATTATTTTGAATCTTACAAGCCTTTCTTAAACCTTATACAATATGTTACTGACAACGACAAACACCATTGAGGGCCACCCCATTGTGGAATACTATGGGGTGGTTTCGGGCGAAACCATCATCGGCGCCAACTTCGTGAAGGATTTCTTTGCAGGCATACGCGACATCGTGGGCGGCCGCAGCGGCAGCTACGAACGCGTACTGCGCGAAGCCAAGGATACCGCCATGCAGGAGATGTCCGACGCGGCTGCACGGCTGGGAGCCAACGCTGTGGTGGGCATCGACCTGGATTATGAAACCATAGGCAATTCGAGCAGCATGCTGATGGTGGCGTGCAGCGGCACAGCCGTGAAGATATAAAGCAGCCGGGCACAACGTGGGAATGAACATACTCAGACGCATAGATGCCCTGCTCGACTCGCAGCGACAGGGGCACCACATACCGCCCGCCATGGAGGGCGAGGGCGAGCAGTGCACCTGCCTGTGCTGCGGCACGCTCTTCCACGGCAACTACTGCCCGCAGTGCGGACAGAGCAGGCTGACGCGGCGCCTGGTGCTGAGCGACATCGTGGCGCACATGGCATCGTCGCTCACCAACCTGGACGGGCAGCTGATGCACACCATCCGCGATCTCTTCACGCGGCCGGGCTATATGATATGGGACTTCATCGGCGGTCGCCGCGCCGAGTACTTCAAGCCCGTGCAGATGCTATTCTTCCTGGCTACCATATACGTGCTGCTGAATATGGTCCTGAAGGTGGACACGGAAGCAGGCATCATTGCGGACATCGACAAGGAGATGGTGGACGAGAAGACGGCCGAGGCCCTGCAGTTGCTGCAATGGGGCAGGAACATTGTGGAGTGGGTTCATGCAAACAAGGCGCTCTCCGCGCTGCTGAGCAACCTGCTGCTGCTGCTGCCGTTGAAGTGGGCTTTCCGCAAGACGGAGCACGGGCGGATGCTGAACCTGACGGAGTACTTCTATGCGCTGGCCTTCATAGGATGCCAGCATCTCATCATCGCCATGGTAGTGATGCCGGCGGGGAAACTGCTGGGTACCGACACGAGCAATGCGCTTTCGGTGGTGTCGGTAATGACGTATGTGTGGGTTTACCATCAGCTGTTCGAGCTCTCCTGGTGGCGCTGCGTCAGGCGCGGCATCGTGGTGGCGCTGCTTATGCTGCTGGAGATTGTGGTGCTGGTATTCCTGATAGGCGTCATTGTGGGCATCGTGGCGGCAATAAAGGGAGTAGGCGATGCCAGCTGACCATCCCCTCCCCCTCACACACACTCTCTCTTATATAATAATTATACAAGATGTCTTTCGATGGCGATGCGCACGAGCGAGGTGCTGTTGTTGCACCCCAGCTTCTGGCGCAACGACTTGGTATAGCTGTGAACGGTTTCGAAGCCCAGATAGAGCTTGTCGGCTATCTCCTTTATGGTATAGCCCTGCACAATGAGCTGCAGTATCTCGCGCTCGCGGTTCGTAAGGGCGGGCGATACCTCGCGCATTGTGGAGAGCAGGGCCCTGGCCTCGATGCACATGTACGTCTGGCCACCGATGATGGTGGTGAGGCCTTCGGCAAACTCCTCTGCGCTGACGTTCTTGAGCAGATAGCCGTTTGCTCCGGCCTGCATGGCCCGGTGTATGACTGAGGGCTCGGCATAGCAGGTGAGTATGACGATGCTCAGCTGGGGGCAGGCCTGCCTGAATCGGGGTATGGCATCTATGCCGTCGCCGTCGGTCATGGCTATGTCGAGCAGCAGTATGTGGGGCTTTTGCTGCCGGATGAGCGCAACGGCTTCGGCGATGGTGCCTGCTATGCCCACCACCGATGCCGCATGGCTCTCCTGAATCAGCCGGGCTATGCCTTCGGCCACTATGCGGTGGTCGTCGGCTATGACGACGTTTATCATGCTCGTTTTTCTTGTCTGCCGGGGGTTTATTTGTAGGCTTCCTCCAGGAACTTCAGGTATTCGCGTATTTCGTCCTTGGACTGTCCTTTATAATAGGCGGTTTCATCTTCTTTGTAGACCTTGCCTTTGTAGGAATAGACGGTCAGGTCATCCTCGTCCTTGTTGGCCATGGCATCTTCGTATGATTGCTTGGCATAAGCCTCCTTGGAGTAGGTGTATTCAGTAATGAAACTGGAACAGGCATCGCCCTGGAAACCAACTGTGTGCTTTACGTCGACTTTCTCTGATGACAGGCCGGGGAAGTTGATGGTGTAGGTCAATACCATCTGGTTAGTCGTTTCGGTGAACTTTGCTTTGTCAACCTTGACATCTTCAAGATTGATGTCATCAGGTTCAATCTCGTCGTCATCGCCGCAGGAGGCGAATGTAAACAGGGCTGCGATGGCGGCCATGCTCAGAAACAGATACTTTTTCATAATTCAGCTAATAGTAATTATAAAGTTTAACAATTAAATAGTGTTTTGTGGGGCAAAGATACGTGTTTTATTCCATTTTGGCAAGTCTTAATGTACCCCCAATTGGAGTTTTTGGTTTTCGTAAGGCAAAAATCCCCCAATTGGGGACTTGCAGAAAGTTGTCAGACTTCTCAAAAGATACTATCTTTGCAATGTTAATAGTGAATTATTACCTCTAACGAACAAAAATAACGATGAAAAAACTCTATTTTTTTGTCATTTTCGCGATGGCATTGTGCATTAGCCAAGAGGTTGGTGCACAGGCGGTTTTAAAGGGATTGGGAAAGAAAGCTCTGGAGAGAGTCAAGGACAAGACGGAGCAGAAGGCTTTAGACGAGGTGGACAAGGCGACCGACGATTTGCTCAACGGTAAGTTGCCTGGTAAGAAGAAAGGCGATAAGGCCGGCAAGGCTGAGGACGCCGGCGAACAGGACGGGGAACAGGCTGAGGAGGCCGAGAAAAAGCCCGCCGAGAAGAAGCAGGCCAACGTGAACTGGAACAACTACGACTTCGTCAGCGGCGACGTGATTATCTTCGAGGACAACCAGGCAGGCGAGAAGCTGGGCGAGTTCCCCTCGATGTGGGACGCCTTCAGCGGAGCAGCCGAGGTGGTGGAGTTCGACGGACAGCCGGCCATCAATACCCAGGATGCCACTATCACCCCGCTCTTTGCCGACAACAAACCGTATCTGACTGACGAGTGCACCGTTGAGCTCGACATCTACATCTGGGACGAGGAAACCTATGTCAAGCAGTACAACAACGGCGAAGGGACAGGCCTGAACAACTATGAGATTTCCCTCGGAGCAGAAGACGAAATACAGGACGGTGGAGAATCCTCGTTGTGGATGGTAATAGATGCCTCCAACAATGCCGAGAATGCCGATTTCTGGTATAGTTGGACAACGCCCACAGGCGATGGGCGCGAAGGCAAGTTCGAGATCAAGGGCATCCAGCGCGATGCCTGGCACCACATCGCCATCTCCTTCAACAAGCGCGCCTACAAGGTCTATTTCGACAACCAGCGCGTAGCCAACATCCCCAATGCCAAGGCGCCGAAGTTCTTGAGACTGAAGGGCTCCTACGACTACCAGCGCTTGTATTTCTGGCGCAACATCCGCATCGCCAAGGGTGCAGTGCCCCTGGCCGACCGTCTGCAGAGCGAAGGAAAGATTGTTACCTACGCCATCACCTTCGACACGGGCAAGGCTACCATCAAGCCTGAATCCACAGGCGAGATCAACCGCATCACGAAGATTATGACCGACGATGCCTCCATCAAGTTCGAGGTGCAGGGCCATTGCGACAACACGGGCTCCGACGCGCTGAACGATAAGCTCTCACAGCAGAGGGCCGAGGCCATCATGGCCGCCCTCGTGGCCAACGGCATCGACGCCGCCAGGCTGACCGCGGTGGGCAAGGGCTCCAAGGCGCCTATTGCCGACAACGCCACGGACGAGGGGAGGGCCAAGAACCGCCGCGTGGAGTTCGTAAGGAAGTAGATAGAGGGGGGGGGAACCCATCAGCATGGCCCGATTCGTTAATGCGCATTAATAATTCCGCTAATGCGCATTGCCGGATTTATCCATGCGCATGGCCCGGTTTTTTGATGCGCATGGCCCGGTTTTTTGATGCGCATGGCCTCCCTTCCCCCATGCCCGGTGTGGCGAGGTTCAGCCACGGGTGCGGGCGGGGATAACGATGCTCACCTCGGTGCCCTGCCCGGGGCGCGAGCTGACGTCCACCACGCCGTTCATGGCCGCCACGCGCTCCTGGATGTTGCGCCACCCCATGCCCTCGGCCTGCTCAGCCGTGAGCCGGCCGTTGCCATCGTCGCTTACCACGATGCTGCAGCCCTCCTGGTCGGCCATCAGCTGCACCTGTATGTGCTGCGCTCCGCTGTGCTTCACGGCGTTGTTCACCAGCTCGTAGGCCACGCAGTAGATGGCCTCGTCGCGGCTGCGGTCGAGGTACCGCTCGTCGCCCATGAAGGAGAACGACACGCCGCGCATGGCCTGGCAGAACTCGCCCAGCGCCGTGCGCAGGCCGTGGCGGCTGAGCGCGTCTGGCAGCAGGTGGTGGGCCACGGCCCTCATCTCGCGTATGGCCTGGTCCGTCAGCTCGACGGCGCCCACCTGCCCGCCCCCGGCAGAGAGCTGCTGGCGCAGCAGGGTGAGCTGCCCGCCCAGGCGGTCGTGCAGGTCGCGAGCCAGGCGTACGCGCTCGTCCAGCTCGCCCTCCAGGCGCGCCTGAATCAGGGCCGTGCGCCGCCTGAGCCGCAGGCTGAGCCACAGCAGGCAGAAGGCCAGGGCCAGCAGCATCAGCACGGCGCCGGCCAGCAGCGAGCCGCGACGGAGCAGACGGCGCTCGCGCTGCAGCTGGCTGATCTCGTCGGCCTTCTTCTCCGTCTCGTACAGCACCTGCATCTGCGACAGGGCCGACTGGTAGTGACTCGTGGCAAAGCGCTCCATCATCCCATATACCTTATTAATATACGCGCGCGCGTTGGGCCCGTCGCCCAGCTCGGCATAGGCCTGGGCAATCAGGGCGTAGCAGCTGGCATCCGTCAGCGTGGCCTCGTCGTCATTCTCGTGCACCGACCTGAGGCCGTACTCGAGCGCCTCCTGCCACCGCCCCTCGTGGATGGCCAGCTCGCAGCACAGGGCATAGATGTCGAAGCGCGTCTCGGGCATCAGGTCATCCTGAGCATGCCCCAGGGCCTCGCGGGCAAGCGCCCGGGCACGGGGCAGGTCCTGGTGCCCCTGCATCAGGTTCATGCGCGCCGTCTCCACCAGAAGCGTCACGTAGTCGCCCACCTCCTCGGCCCGGTGCAGGCTGTAGTAGGCCATCGCCTGAGCGGATGCCTCCGCGGCCCGCCCGTAGTCGCCGCGCGCCACATACAGCTTCAGCAGCCCCTTCTGCGCCAGGGCCGACATCAGCGAGTCGCCGCTCTCCAGGGCCGCCTCCCTGGCCAGCAGGTAGTTGCGCTCCGCCTCCTCCGTGTTGCCCATCCCCTCGTACAGCTCGCCCACGTTGTGGTACAGTATGGTGCACGACTCCTTCCAGCCGTACTTCTCGAAGATGGGCAGCGCCCGCTGGTAGTATGCAATGGCCAGGTGCCCCTTGTCCTGCATGTTGTACAGGTTGGCAATGCTGCCGTATAGCGTAGATAGGTTGTCGTCCACGTCGCTCTCCGCATACCGCTTCACGCTGCGCATCGAGTCCGTCACCGCCAGTGCCCAGTTGTAGTAACGCAGGGCCGTGTCGTAGTCCTCCTCGCCGTAGGCCAGCAGACCCAGTATGCGCAGGGCGTCGGCCCTGCTGTTCAGCCCGTCCAGCTCGTAGCTCAGGGCCAGCGCACGGCGGGCAAAGAGCCTGGAGCGCTCAGCGTCCGTCTGCAGGTAGCCCCACATCAGGTCCTTGCACACCCTCAGCAGGTCTACCCCCCTAGGCGGGTTCTGGCTGCGCAGCACGGCCTCCAGCGAGTCAACCTTCCGGCCCCGGTGGTCGCTGTAGGCCAGGGCGCGTCGGTTGGGAATCAGCATAAACAGGGCCGTCAACGCCCATAACAGGGCGCGAAGGCCGGGATGGAATCTTCTTGTCATCATCGGTAAGCGTATGAGTTTATTGTTCGTAACTAATGCGTCCGGCTCCGGCGGCAGGCTCCTCGGCCAGGCACTGCCGGCAGCCCCGGCCCGTAAAAAGCAAAGCAACGTGCAGGAATGTCATCTACACGTTGCTTCATCAAATCATGTTATGAAGAGGAAAAATCAATGTCCTCGAAATCCGGAGTACGGAGGGTGGCCTGTGCGCCTTCCCTGCCGCCCTGCCGCTCGTTTGGCCTCAGGCAGCGGGGGGTTACTCCTCCTCCTGGCCGCCCCTTGGCCTCAGGCAGCCGGGGGTTACTCCTCCTGGCCGCCCTTTGGCTGGCGGTCGCCGCGCTCACGGCGCTCACCGCCTCCGCGGCGTTCGCTACGCTCAGGGCGCGGACGGCGCTCGCGGCGCTCCTCGTAGCCCTCGGGCTTCTCCAGCAGTACGCGGCGCGACAGCTTGAACTTGCCCGTCTTCTGGTCAATGTCCAGCAGCTTCACCTTCATCTTGTCGCCCTCCTTGATGCCGGCTTCCTCAACCGTCTCCAGGCGCTTCCAGTCAATCTCGCTGATGTGAAGCAAGCCGTCGCGGCCGGGCATGAACTCCACGAAGCATCCGTATGGCATGACGCTGCGCACGGTGCCCTCATATACCTCGCCCACCTCTGGCACGGCCACTATGGCGCGTATCTTGGCCAGAGCCGAGTCGATGGATTCCTTGTTCGGGCCGCTCACCTGCACCTTGCCCACACCGTCTTCCTCGTCGATGGTGATGGTGGCGCCGGTATCCTCCTGCATGCCCTGGATAATCTTTCCGCCCGGACCGATGACGGCACCGATGTACTCCTTCGGAATAATCAGCTGCTCGATGCGCGGCACGTGGGGCTTCAGCTCGGGACGCGGCGCAGAGAGCGTCTTCATCATCTCGCCCAGGATATGCTCGCGGCCGGCCTTGGCCTGCATCAGAGCCTTCTCCAGTATCTCATACGACAGGCCGTCGCACTTGATGTCCATCTGCGTGGCGGTCAGGCCCTTCGGCGTGCCGGTGGTCTTGAAGTCCATGTCGCCCAGGTGATCCTCGTCGCCCAGGATATCGCTCAGCACGGCATACTTCTCTTCGCCGGGGTTCTTGATAAGGCCCATGGCAATACCGCTCACGGGAGCCTTAATGGGCACGCCGGCATCCATCAGCGCCAGGCAGCCGGCGCAAGTAGTAGCCATCGAGCTGGAGCCGTTGCTCTCCAGGATGTCGCTCACCACGCGTACCACATAGGGATAGTCGTCGGGTAGCTGGCCCTTCAGGCCGCGCCATGCCAGATGGCCGTGGCCAATCTCCCGTCGGCCTACTCCGCGCTGTGCCTTGGCCTCGCCCGTGGAGAACGGGGGAAAGTTATAGTGCAGCAGGAAGCGCTGGTACTCGCGTACGAGCACGTCGTCAACCAGCTTCTCGTCCAGCTTAGTACCCAGTGTGCAAGTGGCCAGCGCCTGCGTCTCGCCGCGCGTAAAGAGGGCGCTGCCGTGAGGACCGGGCAGTGGGCTTGCCTCGCACCAGATTGGGCGGATGTCGGTAGTCTTACGGCCGTCCAGGCGAATGCCCTCGTCCAGTATGCAGCGGCGCATGGCATCGCGCTCAACATCGTGATAGTAGCGGTCCACCAGCGTGTTCTTCTCCTCCAGCTCCTCGGGCGTCAGGTCGGTATGAGCCTCGGCATAGCGGGCCTTGAAGTCCTCGCGCACCTTCTCGAATGCCTCGGCACGCTCGTGCTTCTCCAGGGCCTGCTTCGTAATGTCGTAGGCGGGCTGGTAGCACTCCTTCATCACCTGTTCGCGCAGTTCCTCGTCGTTCACCTCGTGGCAGTACTCGCGCTTCACCTCCTTGCCAACCTCCTTGGTCAGCTCCTTCTGCAGGCGGCACATGGGCTTGATGGCCTCGTGAGCGGCTTTCAGTGCGCCCAGCAGATCCTGCTCGCTCACCTCCTTCATCTCGCCCTCCACCATCATGATGTTCTCCTCGGTGGCGCCTACCATCAGGTCCATATCAGCCTTCTCCAGCTGCTGGAACGTGGGGTTGATGACGTACTGCCCGTCGATGCGTGCCACGCGGCACTCGCTGATAGGCCCATCGAAGGGTATATCGCTGACAGCCAGAGCTGCAGATGCGGCAAAGCCGGCCAGTGCATCGGGCATGTCCTCGCCATCGGCGGAGAAAAGGATTACATTCACATAAACTTCAGCGTGATAGTTGCTGGGGAAAAGCGGACGCAATGCGCGGTCCACCAGACGACAGGTCAGAATCTCGTCGTCGTTAGCCTTACCCTCGCGCTTCGTGAATCCGCCGGGAAAACGTCCGGCTGCGGCATACTTTTCTCTGTACTCTACCTGCAAGGGCATGAAATCTGTTCCGGGAACGGCATCTTTGGCGGCGCAAACGGTGGCCAGGAGCATCGTATTGTTCATGCGCAGCATAACGGCTCCATCGGCTTGTTTGGCCAGTTTCCCGGTCTCGATGCTGATGGTTCTTCCATCAGGCAACTCGACTGTCTTTGTAATTAC
>CAMJQA010000073.1 GCA_946407895.1 uncultured Prevotellaceae bacterium | reverse complement strand
GAAAGCCCCAATGCAAAAAGAAAAAAGAGGATGTGCCTATTTTGACACACCCTCAAGTATAGAGGGGGGGGATATAGTCAGCGCAGGACCAGAAGGGCTTATCCTCAATTCCCTTCGGAGGGGCTGTAGGTGACGGTCTGGCGGCACTGGATGTCCTGGCAGGAGCGGCCGATGAGCAGTTCGAACTCACCCGGCTCGGTGACGTATTGCATACGGGTGTTCCAGAGGCCCAACTCGGTATAGGGAAGGCTGAAACTGACCTGCTTGCTCTCGCCGGGGGCAAGTTCAACCTTGCTGAAGCCCTTGAGGGAAAGGACGGGAGTGCTGACCGTGCCCACCAGGTCGTGGACGTAGAGCTGGACGGTCTCCTTGCCCTGCCGGGAACCGGTATTGCGTACGGTGACGCTGACGGTAAGCGTCTCGCGCCCGAAGGTGGGGCTGGACACCTGCATGTCGGCATACTCGAAGGTGGTGTAGCTGAGGCCGTGCCCAAAGGGGAAGAGGGGGTCGGTGGAGGAGAAGACGTAGTCGCGGCCCGGAGACTCGGGCGTACCGGGGCTGTGGTAGAAGCCACGGCCCGAGGGTTTGTAGTTGTAGAAGACGGGGATATGGCCGGTGGACTGGGGTATGCTGCATGCCAGGCGCCCCGAGGGGTTGACCTGCCCGGTGATGATGCGGGCCAGGGCCAGTCCGCCCTGCTCGCCGGGATACCAGGCCTCCAGGATGGCGGATACGTGCTCCTTCTCCCAACTGATACTCCAGGGGCGACCGTGTATGAGCACCAGTACGATGGGCTTGCCGGTGGCATGGAGGGCCTGCAGAAGTTCGCGCTGAACGCCTTGAGGATTGATGTCGGAGACGTCGAGCCCCTCGCCGTTGGTGAAGGGTTGGTCGCTCTCCTCCTCGCCAGGACCGCGACCCCATCCGATTCCGGAGAGGATGCTACTGCTCTCGCCCAGTGCCACCACCACTACATCGCTCTGGCGGGCGGCCTGGACGGCCTGGGCAAACCCGTCGCGGCTGAGGGAGGCGATGCCGCACCCCTGTGCATACCGTACCTGTACGGAGGCGGGCAGTACCTGCCGCAACCCCTGCAGAAGGGTGATGCCCGAGGCGTTGTCGCGCGTACAGCTGTAATCGCCATACTGCACCTGGTCGGCATTGGGGCCTATGACGGCTATGCTGCGCAGGCGGGTGGTATCAAGGGGAAGCAGGCTACCCTGGTTCTGAAGCAGGATGACGGACTCCTCGGCCACGCGCCGGGCCAGGTCGATGTGCTGGGGGGTATGCACCAGCTGGCTCACCCGGGATGCATCGGCCAGCGGTTTCTCGAAGACGCGGGCACGGAACTTGGCGCGCAGGATGCAGCGCACGGCACTATCCACAAGCTCTTCGCTGACGCGCCCCTGGCGCACCAGTTCGGGCAGACGGGTGTAGATATCGGGGCGCGAGGCTTCGAGGTCCACTCCGGCCTGTATGGCTGCGACGGCCGTTTCCTCGGCATCGGCCGCAGTATGGTGGAAGCCCTGCATGAAGGAGATGCCCCCGTAGTCGGAGAAGACGTAGCCCTGGAAACCCCATTCGCGGCGCAGCACCTGGCGGAGCAGGAATTCGCTGGCATGGGCGGGGATGCCGTCTATCTCGCTATAGGAGGGCATTATGCTGGATATGCCTGCCTGGCGCACGGCGGTCTCGAAGGGGGGCAGGAAATAGGTGCGCAGGTCGCGCTCGCCCATCGGCGTGGGCCCCAGGTTGATGCCGGCCAGGGGGAAGCTGTAGGCGGCAAAGTGCTTAGCCGTGCACATCACACGTCCCTCGGGGAGCGCTTGCCAGCCGGGCTGGGGCTCGCCCTGCATGCCCACTACGAAGGCCGAACCCATCTGCCCTACATGATAGGGGTCCTCGCCAAAGCACTCCTCGCAACGACCATAGCGCGGGTCGCGTATGAGGTCGAAGAGGGGCGACAGGGCCTGGTCCACGCCTACGGCCGATGCCTCGGCAGAGATGGCTTCACCCATCTGACGGATGAGGTCGGGGTTCCACGTGCTGCCCTGCGCAATGGCCTGGGGGAAGATGGTGGCTCCGTAGGCCAGAACGCCGTGCAGGCACTCGGCAATCTGAATGGGCGGTATGCCCAGGCGTGTATTCCGGCGGGCGGCCTGCTTGGCGTTTGCCGAGGCCCGGGCCACGCTGTCCATTGCCACGAAGGGGCTCTCAGCCACACCGAACATACGGTCGGACTGACTGATCTCGGCCAGTCCGTTCATAGACATCTGATCGACTTTTTCCTCGAGGGTCATACGTCCGAGCAGGTCTTCTACCCGCTGGTCGATACTGGCCTGGGGGTCCAGATAGAGGGCCTGGCCGGCCTCCTTCTTGTCGCAGGAACCCAGGCAAAGGGAAAGGGCTGCTGCGAAAACTGCCCATGCGTTTTTTCTCATGATACCATTTAGCTATTTACCTATTTAGCCATTTACCATTTAGCTATTTACCGTTTACCTATTCATTTTGAATAAGGTATTCTGCAATCTGCACGGCATTCAGGGCGGCGCCCTTCTTTATCTGGTCGCCCACGAGCCAGAAGGTGAGGCCGTTCTCGTTGGCTAGGTCCTTGCGGATGCGGCCCACATAGACATCGTCCTTGCCGGCCAGGAAGAGGGGCATGGGATAGACCTTGTTGGCAGGGTCGTCCATCAGCTGTACGCCCTGTCCTTCGCGGATAGCCTGGGCAAATGCCTCGGGAGTGACGGGCTGCTCCGTCTCGGCCCATACGGCTTCGCTATGGCTGCGCAGGCTGGGCACGCGGACGCACATGGCCGAGCAGAGGGCATCGGTGTGCATGATCTTCTTCGTCTCGTTGAACATCTTCATCTCCTCCTTGGTATAGCCGTTGTCGGTGAAGACGTCAATCTGCGGAATGACGTTGTAAGCCAGCTGATAGGCGAACTTGTCCACCGTGACGGGCTGTCCGCCGAGCACCTCCCTGTACTGCTGCTCCAGCTCGGCCATAGCGGCGGCTCCGGCTCCGCTGGCTGCCTGGTAGGAAGCGACGTGGATGCGGCGGATGTGGCTCAGGCGCTCCAGGCACTGCAGTACTACAACCATCATAATCGTCGTGCAGTTGGGGTTCGCAATAATGCCTCGCGGACGGTTCAGGGCATCCTCGGCATTGCATTCGGGCACCACCAGGGGCACATCGGGGTCCATGCGGAAGGCGCTGCTGTTGTCTATCATCACCGTGCCGTGCTTCGTGATGGTCTCGGCAAACTCCTTGCTGGTACCGCCTCCCGCACTGGTAAAGGCGATGTCCACGCCCCGGAAGTCATCGTTGTGCTGCAGGAGCTTCACCTCTATCTCCTTGCCGCGGAAGGTGTACTTACGACCCGCACTACGCTGGCTGCCGAAGAGCAGCAACTCGTCAATCGGGAAATTTCTCTCGTCCAAAACACGCAGGAACTCCTGCCCCACAGCGCCGCTGGCGCCAACAATAGCGACTTTCATCTTTTTTACCTTAATAACAATTCGGCTGCAAAGGTACGAAAATTTCGGATAAGCAAAAATAAAATTGCTTTTTTTTTGCTTTTCTCTCGCTTAATCGTAACTTTGAGACAAGTCTCTAAAATACTTCCGCTCGACAATGAAAGGAAAATTTTTCGACTTTTCCTTTGCAGTGTGCTCACTTAATCGTAATTTTGGCTTTGCCGAAAACACTTCCGCTCGGATAAAAAATAAATTGGAATTTATTTTGTTTTTCTCTCACTTAATCGTATTTTTGTAGCCGATATGAAGCGAATAACCATCATATCAAGCCTTTTAGCCGCCCTTTTCCTCAGTTTCTCATGCGGCGGCAATCCCTCTCCTGATGGAGAGGCGGGGAGACGTCTTGCCCTTCTGGATGAGTATGAAACCGAGGTGTATAGCACGGCCATCACCGATGAAACCGACGAAATCACTTTGCCATCCACCCTCAGCGGTACGTATGAGATACGCCTCATCAGGGGCAGCCTGACCTTCGGAGGAGAGATAGAGTTATAAACATTTTATTTAAACAAACTAACAAAACAGTATTATGAGAAAATTCATGATTTTATTATTTGTGGTTGTAGCAACCATGAATATGTATGCACAAATTGCAGTAAGCGACCGCGGACATACAGGGTAATGTAATTCTTGGCCAAGGTGATATCACTTTACGGGCTAAAACTGTGATAATCAAGAACTCCACCACCGTACCTTTAGGTACAAAGTTAAAAATTGTAAACCAATAAAAGCTGATAACAACAATGAGATTCCATAGATTAGCTCTTATTGTCTTGACAACCGTCCTGACGATGGCTGTACACGGCCAACTTTTCCATCCTCTCGGGTTGAGGATTGAGACGCCCAGAGAGATAGTTACTGTTTTTCAGCCTCAGATTCACGTAGAAGGCAACACCCTTTACGTATGCACAAAGCAAGGTCTTTATTCCAAGGATTTGTCCAATGCCGAAAGTGAGTGGCAATTAGTCGGGTTCGAAGGTCTTCCCATCCTTGACTATGTCCGCAGGGGAGGTGACATATTTGCTTTGTGCTTTGACAACCAAAATGACATTTTCCTGTTGTCGCATGATGGCGGACTGACCTATGAGGACGTTACTCCTGATGATTTCAGAAGCTTTATAAACAAGGAGGGACACACATTCTGGTATTTTAATCAGCATCCCACCGACCTTGATACATTTCTTCTTACATCCTACCATGGGCCCGGCATATTCATGACTACTGATTTCGGGCAGACATGGAACAAGTTGGGAGATTATACGCCTGGTTACATGGGGTTTCACCCTTTGAACCCTGAGATAATCTACGAATGCGGCGGAGGCGGGTTTACAGATGAGAAGACTGATGTCAGAATCAGTTATGACGGAGGAAAGACGTGGCAAGAAAAGGCTCAGTGTTTCCCGAACTACAACACGCTCTTTCGCATGGCATTTCATCCCACAGTTCCAGGCAAGTGGATAGCTGGAGGCCGTAGAAGCGTATATACCACGAATGATGCTGGCCAAACATGGGAGACACAGTATCTGGATGGCGACAATTCTGTCAGTGATTACGACGATTATTCCATAGACTGGCGATATGCAGCATTCGACAATGAGAATCCGGACATTGTTTATCTAGCAGGAGGTCATCAATCTCAATATATGAAACTTATGTGCTCTACGGATGGCGGCAAGACATGGAACAAACCGTATCCTGAACCCATCAAGACCAGTCCGACAGAATATGTGTTTGACATGAAGCAATACGGCGACAAGCTTCTGATTTACTCCCAATCGGATGTCTATGAGATATCAAAAGCCGGATTGTTTGAATACACCACATCAGTCCGCAGCATGTCCTCTACAGAAGAATCCTCCGCCCTCTTCGACCTCCTTGGCCGCAAACTCCCAAAGGCTCCGAAGAAAGGAATGTATCTCATGAAATCAAAATCGTTAAATTCAAAATTCAAAAAGGTCGTGATTAAGTGAGAGCAGAACCAAGCTTCTTCGCCCATTGCTCATTTTAAGTGGCGCTCAGGCGGGCAGGCTCGGAGGCTTTTCTTATGAGCGTATTCACCTTCTGCGCCTGTAGAGCGTACTTGCTATGGCGACGGCAATGATGAGCAGCGTCAGCAGGTAGGCCCACCAATGCGTGACGCGCGAAACGGCGCTGATGGTATAGTCCTGGGGGATGAGACGCTCGCCGGTGAAGGGATAGAAGACGGTGCCGTCCGGTTGCAGGGTGCCGTTGCCTGAATCTGTGACGGTTCCCGGCATAGTCAGCGTATAAGGGACGTTGAACCAAAGGATGTTCAGACGGTTGGAGAGTTCCTTGTTAAGCACCCTGCCGCAAGGCGTATCCTCGTCGAAGAAGAAGGCATAGGCGTTGGAGTGGAAGTAGGCCTGCAGCCTCTCCTCGGGCTGAATCGCAAGGATGTCCTCCTCGCCATCCAGGAGGAAGTGCAGCAGCGAATCGCGATGCGCGATGAACTCGTCGCGGCTGAGAGGGGGAGCGGGAATGGAATCGTAGTGGCTGACGATGAAGTCGAAGCAGAGCTGATAGAGGTTGTCGTTCAGCCATTTCGTGGCAAAGGCATCCATGCCCTGCAGCTTCTGCGAGGCCTCGGCTCCGCTCAGTCCCTCCAGCAGGTTCGGCTTGCCTGTGAACCAGAAGCTGACGATATCCTTGTCGGCGTAGTCGGTAGCTGCCAGCTTGAACGTATCGCCCACGCAGTAGAAAACCTCGGTATAGGCATATTCGGTATAGAACCAGCGGAAGCGCTTCGTGAGCCGGGCATTCGAGCGGAGGCGCGTGCCGTTCAGCTGCAGGGGTGTCTGCCGGCACATCTCCTCGACGGAGGAGAAGGGGCAGGTAAAGGTTGTCGTTACTGTATCGCCCTCCCCTATCTCGGTATGGCTCTTGCAGAAGGCGTCGATGTTCAGGCACTCGGGCATGGGCTGCGACCATTCGAGATGATCCTTGCCCCACAGCGAGTCGCGCATCTGCTGCGTCATGACGTTCTTATAGGAGACTTCGCGCGTTGCGCATCGCCAGGGCTTGTCGTGTATTGTGGTGTGCATCAGCACTTCCGGCTGATAGCAGGAGCTCAGGAGCAGGGACGATACTGCTACTGCGGCAAATAATCTACTTTTCTTCATAATACTTTGTCCTTAATTGTGTGTAACTGACGAGTTTGTCCTGCTGCCGGCGGCTTGTGTACACATCCTTCAGGGTGCTGCCGGCTGGCAAGGCATTAGTATAATAATGAGGGGCCTCGCTCTTCTCTTTCTGTTGTTCAGGGGCGGGCTTGTTTACGTAGAGGAACAGCCCTATCAGCCAGGCTGCTGCAATGGAAGACACGATGCGCAGGGCGGTCACGAAGCGGTTGTTGTGCCGGGCTGTTTCCTCCTGCTGCCGAGGGCTCTCCCCTCTGTCGGGCAGATTTGCCATAATGCGATCCGTCAGTTCGACGGGGTTGTCCAACTCGGGTTGCTGCGCGCTGAGGCGTTCCAGTATGTCATCAATCTTGTCCATAGCCTAATGCTTTCAGTTGTTTGCGTATTGTTTGCCGGGCCACGTAGAGGTTGCTCTTCACCTGACTGGCATCCAAGCCCGTTATCTGCGTCACCTCCTGCGACGAGAGTCCTTCGAGCTGACAGAGGGTGAACACCAGCCGCTGCTTCTCGCTGAGGCCTTCGGTCAACTGCCTTACGATAGCCACCCACTCGCTGTTCTCAAGCTTCCGCTGGCTGTCTGCGTTCGCAGCGAACTGGCGCAGCACCGATTCGTCATCCGGCAAGGGCACGATGCGTTTCATTCCCTTGAGACGATCCAGGCAGAGGCGGGTGGCGATGGTGTAGAGCCAGGTGGCGAAGGGGCGTTCAGGATCGTACTCCCCGATGCTTTGCCAAACGCGGATGAAGGTCTCCTGAACGATGTCCTTTGCCTCTTCCTCGTCGCAGACCATCTTCAGCGACAGCGAGAACACCATCCGCTGATGGGCCTCCACCAGACTCCGGAACGCGGCCCTGTCGCCGCGCTGGCACCGAATCAGTATGTCGCTGTCTGTCTGCTGCATTTCTGTTGCCTTTCTGCCTATTATACGACCGAGGGGACCGGAAGTCAAAAAAGCACATTCACTTTTTTGCATTTTCCTCTCTGTTATCATAACGTACGAAGGGGGCATTATAGTATATCAGCAGGCCGTCCATTTTTACGCGAAGGCCTTCAAAAATTTGCGCAAAGGCCTTTCTGTAAGATTTCTATCGCCTATGATTTCCAGCCCTTTCAGGGCAATCGCAAGTAGGGTGACATCGATTGCCCCTTAGAGGGGTGGGGAATTTGAAGGATGCGTTGTTGCTCGCTTATCCGTAACTTTGAGCTACGCTCGAAGCTACTTCCGCTCGGATAAGCAAAAATAAAACTGCTTTTATTTTGTATTTCCCTCGCTTATCCGTAATTTTGCAACCAAATGATTGGACTTTCAACCATAATGTCAGCCCTGGGCACGGCCCTGATTACCGACCCCACGCAGATTTTCTTCGTGGTGCTGGCCATCATCCTGTTTGCCCCGATGCTGCTCAGCCGCCTCCACTTTCCCCATATCATCGGCCTCATCCTGGCCGGCATTCTCGTGGGTCCCTACGGGTTCCACGTACTGGAGCGCGACAGTTCGTTCGAGCTCTTCGGCCAGGTGGGCATCTACTACATTATGTTCCTGGCCGGCCTGGAGCTGGACATGGGCAGTGTGCAGCGCTACGGCCGCCGGGGCATCTACTTCGGTCTGCTCACGTTCGGCATACCCTTCGTGCTGGGTTTCCTGGCAGGACGCTATCTGCTCGGCTACAGCGCGCCCACCAGCCTGCTGCTCAGCTGCATCCTGGCCTCGCACACCCTGGTCAGCTACCCAATCGTGGGTCGCTACGGCATGGCGCGCCACCGCATCGTGGTCGTCAGCGTGGTAGCCACCGCCTTTGCCACCTTCATGGCCCTGTTGGCCGTGGCGCTGGTGGTGGGCAGCCAGAAGCCCGATACATCAATGAGCACCTGGCTGTGGTTCGCCCTGAAGTGCGCGGCCTACGGCACGTTTGTCATCATGGCCTATCCGCGTTTGGGACGATGGTTCCTGCGCCGCTATGACGACAGCGTCATGCAGTACATCTTCATCCTGGCCCTTGTCTTCCTGAGCGCGGCGCTGGCCGAGGCGGCCGGATTGGAGGGCCTGCTGGGCGCCTTCCTGGCCGGCCTGGTGGTGAACCGCCTCATCCCGCACGCCAGCCCCCTGATGACACGCATCGAGTTTGTGGGCAACGCCCTCTTCATCCCCTACTTCCTCATTGGCGTAGGCATGATTATCAACGTACGGGCCTTCCTTGAACAACTGGACACCATCTGGGCCGTGGCCGTCATCATCATAACGGCTACGCTGACGAAGTGGCTGGCCGCCTGGATAACGGCCCGCACTACGGGCGAAGGGCGCGACGGCATGTGGATGATGTTCGGTCTCACCAACGCTCACGCGGCAGGCGCCCTGGCCATCGTAATGATAGGCACGTCGGCCGATGTGAACCTGATGGACGCATCGGTGCTGAACGCCACCGTAATGCTCATCCTCTTCTCCTGCATCATCAGCGGCCTGGCCACCAGTCAGGGTGCGCGCCAGATAGCCCTGAGCGACACCACGCTCGAGGACAACCGCGGTTCCTACCACGGAAAGTGCCTGGTCACCTACTCGCAGGCCGACAACGTTGATGTGATGACGCAACTGGCCATCCTCATCCGCAATCCCTATATCGCCGACAGCCTGATGGGCCTCAGCGTGACCTTCGACAACGAGGAGGGCGAGGACATGCACCGCCAGGGCAAGCTGCTGCTGGAGAAGGCAAAGAGCATAGCCGCATCGGCCGACGTCAGGATGAAGACCCTGAGCCGGATGAGCACGAACATAGCCAGCGGCATACTGCACACGATGAAGGAATACGATGTGGGCGAGGTGGTTGTCTGCCTGACCGACCGCGAGACGGGTATGGCCAAGGCCTCGCTGGGCAACGTCATAGACAATGTGCTGAACGGTTCGCACCGCGAGGTGATGGCCATCCGTGCCATCGTGCCCCCCGGCACCTTGCGCCAGGTCGTCGTAGTGGTGCCTCAGAAGGCCGAGTACGAAGTAGGCTTCTACAAGTGGCTGGAGCACCTCTGCCGTATCGGCGAGCAAACGGGTTGCCGCATGGAGTTCCGCGCCCACCCCGATACGATGCGCTACATACAGGGCTACATGGGACAGAAACACCCGCGGGTGAGGGCCAGCTACGTGCCCATGCCCCGATGGAACGACCTGCGCAAGCTCTACGGCCAGCTGGGCCCCGACCAGATGCTGGTGGTCGTTACGGCCCGTCCGGGCTTCATCAGCCACACGACCGCGCTTGACCTCCTGCCGCGCCAAATCAGCCAGCACTTCAGCCAGACGAGCGTCATGCTGCTCTACCCCGACCAGTGGGGCGACCCGCTGGAGAGCGTCTCCGTCTTTGCGCCCAACGGTACGGCCGTCACCCGCCAGCCCCACTCGCTGGGCACCTGGCTGCGCAGCTTGCTGCTCCGCTCCTCGGCCGTCATGACGCTGCTCCTATGCGCCCTTCTCTTGGGTACGCTTTCCCTCTCGGCCCAGCCCTCCGCAATGCAAAAACCCGCCTTGCGCAAAATGTCCACCCGGGTCCAGCAAACAGCGCTCAGGCAAACAGCCCGCCAGGTTTCCTCTTCCCGCCACGTTTTCAAGGCACCCGCAGCCTCCCCCCGCCTATGCGCCTTTGTGCGTACCTCCGACCCCTCCGTGCTGGCCCTCCACGGCGGCCGCCTTCTGGCCCAGTGGGGAAGCCTCTGCATCGCCGAGATACCGCTGAGCGAACTGGCTGCCCTCTCTAACCGCACCGAGGTAAAGCGCATCGAGGCCGGGCCCAGCAGCATACTGACGATGGACACAGCACTCGTCATCACCCAGGCCGCCGCGCTCCACCAGCCACAGCCAAACCAGTCAGCCTATACCGGCAAAGGCGTTGTGATGGGCATTATGGACGTAGGCTTCGACCTGACGCACCCCAACTTCTATTCGCGCGACCTGGGCGAGTACCGCATCAAGGCCTTCTGGGATATGCTTGACACCACCCAGTGCGGCAATGGAGAGGAACGCTTTGTCGGACAGGAATACGTCACCGAAGAGGCCATCCTCAAGAAGGCCTGCTCCACCGACGGGCAGATTATCTCGCACGGCACGCACACCGCAGGCGTGGCAGCCGGCAGCGGATATGACAGTCCCTACATCGGGGCCGCTCCCGAGGCCGACTTATGCCTGGTCTCCAATGCCGTGAACAAGGACATCCCCCTCATCCCCGAGGAGAACCTGGAGAAATACACCAGCGCCACCGACGTGCTGGGCTTCAAGTATATTTTCGACTATGCCGACCGGGTGAAGAAGCCCTGCGTCATTTCCTTCAGCGAAGGCAACATCGACGACCTCTACGGCGACAGCCAGCTCTACCATGAGGCTCTCGATTCGCTCGTAGGGCCGGGGCGCATCATCTGCTCCTCGTCGGGCAACAGGAGTACACACCTGACCTACCTGCACAAGCTGGCCGATGAGGAGGAGGCCGCAACGTTGCTTTCCCTCGACGGCAAGTCGGCCTTCTACTACCTGCGGGCCCCCGAGCTGAGCACCACCCGCCTCACCTTCATGCAGGAACCGGAGAAGCCGCTCTTTGAGTACATTATTCAGACGGCCGACATCCTGGCGCAGCCAGACAGCATGCGCCTTGACACCATCACGGCCGGACCGCGCACTTACCAGATCGTCACGGCTGCCTACCCGTCGTGCTACAACCCCGGCGAGTGGGCCACCGAGCTCCTCGTCCAGGACCTCACCGAGGGAAAGGTAGCCAACCTGCACATAGGACTGAAGCTCACCGGCACCGGCATGGAGGCTGAAGCCTTCGCAATGACGGGCGGCTTTACCAACACAGATGAATACCGGGGATATAACAAGGCCGAGACCTCGCACAACATCATGTCGCCCAGCGCGGCAAAGAGCGTCATCTGCGTGGGCTCCTCGGCATGGCGCACGGGCATCCTCAACTACAAGCACGAATGGAAGGACTTCAACTTCGGCGAGGGCGGCGAGGTGGGCCGCCACAGCAGCGTAGGCCCCACGATGGGCGGACTGATGAAGCCCGAGGTTATTGCGCCGGGGATGAACATCATATCCTCCTACAGCAGTTTTTTCCTGGAGGCCAACAAGGAAAAGGGGGAGTGGAACGTGGACTATGACATCGCTCGCTTCCAGTTCCGCGGACGCGAATACTCGTGGAACGCGCAGTCGGGCACCTCCATGTCGTCGCCCCTGGTGGGCGGCATCATCGCCCTCTGGCTGCAGGCCTGTCCCACCCTGACCCGCGAGCAGATTATCGAGACCTTGGCACAGACCTGCCGACACCACGACGAAGCCCTCTCCTATCCCAACTACAGCTACGGCTACGGCGAGATAGATGCACAGGCCGGGCTGGCCTACATCCTCAAGAACTACGCCGGCGTGGACGATGTGGCAGCCGACGGGCATGGACGGCGCGTTGTGGCCCGCTATGACCTGAGCGGGCGGCGCGTCAGCCTGGAGTCACCAGGCAACGGCATCTACATAGAGCAGTTTGCCGACGGCAATGTGCGCAAGATAAAGTACTGACATGAAGTTAAGGAACCTGATACGTCTCAACTGGCCGGCCACCTGTCGGCTCAACTACCGGGCAGGCGGCCTGGCAGCGGTCTTCCGCATGCCCATCAAGGTCTTCGGGCGGCTGCGGCTGCGGCTGCGGCTGGCCGGGCAGATAGTATTGCCTGCCGATGCCGGACGCAACACACTCGTCATCGGCTCCGAGCACGAGGACTATACCGCATCGGCCGGGCGCGCTGAGCTGAACCTGCAGGGCACTTGGCGCATAGGCGGACTGGTGCGGCTGGGGCCCGACTGCTTTGTGGGCATAGCCCCGAATGCGGTTCTCGAGATGGGCGACGGTTGCCACATCGCACGCGACTCGCAGATTCACTGCTTCCGGCATATCTGTTTCGGCAGGGGCGTACTGGCCGGCGAACTCTATGCCACCGACTCTACGGCCCACCAGATACTGAAGGACGGAGCGCCCTGCCCCATGACGGAGGAAATCCTGGTGGGCGACCAGGTCTATCTGGGCTTCCGCACCATGCTGCTGCACGGGTGCCGCATCCCCCGCGGTTCGGTTGTCGCCTCGGGTGCCGTATGCTGCAAGGACTACACGCAGCAGGGCCACACCCATCTCCTACTGGCCGGCGTACCGGCCATAATAAAAGAAACCGGCGTAACTTTTGAACTTTTGAACCTTTTGAACCTTTGAACCTTCAATGATACAACTCAGAAACATCACCAAGAGTTTTGGCTCGCTACAGGTCCTGCGCGGCATTGACCTGGACATAGAAAAAGGCGAGATCGTCTCTATCGTAGGGCCCAGCGGCGCGGGAAAGACCACCCTGCTCCAGATTATGGGCACGCTGGACAAACCCGACCAGGGGACAGTCGTCTTCGACGGCCTGGATGTGAACACACTCAGCCAGAAGAAGCTGTCGCAGTTTCGCAACCAGCATATCGGCTTCGTCTTCCAGTTCCACCAGCTCCTGCCCGAGTTCACCGCGCTGGAGAACGTCATGATTCCCGCCTTCATAGGCGGCACGGGGCGCCGAGAAGCCCAGCAGCGTGCCGTGGAACTGCTCACCTTCATGGGTCTGCAGGACCGCGCCACGCACAAGCCCAACGAGCTGTCGGGCGGCGAGAAGCAGCGCGTAGCCGTTGCGCGCGCCCTGGTGAACAGGCCCACTGTCGTTATGGCCGACGAGCCCAGCGGCAGTCTCGACTCGCAGAACAAGGAGGAGCTGCACCGCCTCTTCTTCGACCTGCGCCAACAGTACGGCCAGACCTTCGTCATCGTCACGCACGACGAAGCCCTGGCCGATATGACCGACCGCACCATCCACCTGAAGGACGGCGAGATAGAAAAGACCGTTTCCCTTTTGAACTTTTGAACCTTTTGAACCCTTTGAACCTTACCCTGTGACAGAAATACAACTTGGACGCATGAACCGCCTGCGGGTGGTAAAGAAAGTAGAATTCGGATACTACCTGGAGGGTACTATCCGAGGCGATAGGCAGGAAGTGCTCCTGCCCAACGGCGAGCTGACCAGCAGCGCCGAGCTGTTGGACCAGGAGGTGGATGTCTTCATCTACCTGGACCAGGAGGAACGTATCATCGCCACGATGAAGGAACCGCTGGCCCAGGTGGGCGACTTCGCCTATCTGGAGGTAGCCTGGGTGAACAACTTCGGTGCCTTCCTTCACTGGGGCCCGCTCAAGGACCTCTTCGTTCCCTTCCGCGAACAGAAGATGAAGATGCAGAAGGGCCAGTCCTACATCGTGCACCTGCACATCGACCCAGAGAGCTACCGCATCATGGCCAGTGCCAAGGTGGAGCACTACCTTGACCAGGGACGTCCCCCCTACCGGCCGGGCGACGAGGTGGAACTGCTCATCTGGCAGAAGACCGAGCTGGGACTGAAGGCCATCGTGGACAACCGCTTCGGCGGCCTGCTCTACGATAAGCAAGTTTTCCGCCCGCTGCGCACCGGCGACCGCCTGAAGGCCTACGTCTCACAGGTACGGCCCGACGGAAAGATAGACCTCTCCCTGCAGCGGCACGGCCAGGAGGCGGTGCAGGACTTCAGCGACATCCTGCTCACTTGGCTGCACGAGCACGAAGGGCGCTGCCCACTGGGCGACAAGAGTCCGGCCGAGGAGATATACGCCACCTTCGGCGTCAGCAAGAAAGTCTTCAAGAAGGCCGTGGGCGACCTCTACCGCCGCCGCCTCATCATCATCGGCGAGGATGGACTGCAAACCGTCAACAAAGAATAAGGTATAATATATAATATAATGTATAAGACGATGAAGAGAATAAGTATAGACTACAGAATCGGTGCGCTGGCTTTGCTGATATGGTCGGCGCCGTCGTGGGCACAGAACCTGGTGGGCAACATTCGCCAGCTCCGAGGGCTGGGATGCGAACTCGTGGACAGCACGCTGATGCAGAAAGTGGCGCGCGAGTGCCGATACAGTAAGAACCGCGGCAAGACGGTAGCCGTATTCGGCGGCAGCCTCTCCGTAAACAAGGAGAGCCAGGCTGCCAAACTGATGTGGCGCCAATACCTGAACCTCCTCGTCACCGACTACGGGCACGGCGGCTACGGCTTCTCCAGCCTGCAGGGCTCGGTCATAGACCAGGTGAAGGGGGCCAAGAAGCACGACATATACATCCTCTGGGCCAGCACTAACGATTATACCAACAATCGCGAGCCGGGCACGCCGCAGGACTATACCGAGGCCGACGGGTACGACGAATCGAAGCTCGTCACCCAATGCGGCGGACTGAACTTCTGCATCCGCCATCTGCGCAAGCTCAATCCCCGCGCCGCCATCTACGTCTTCGGCAGCCTGCCCTTCTGGTGGAACAGTGGCGGATACGACCCGGCCAGTACCGAGGTGAACAAGACGGGCCACAACTTTGCCTACTACATCGACCTGCAGCGCCAGGTGGCCGAAAGGCAGGGCGTACTCTTCTTCGACCAGTTCCAGCTGCCCGTCCTCACCCCGCAGAACAGGGAGCGCTTCTACCTCTCCGACAACCTGCACATGAACTATAACGGCTACGCCAATGTGGGCCTCTATCAGCTCCACTTCCTGGCCACCGAGAAGCCATAGCCTTCGCTCACTACTCTGCCACCTCAAGTCCCATGCAGCTACTCTGCTTCCTCATCCTGTCCCTCTGCCTGGCAGCGCAACCCGCCCCTGCCAGGCCCAAGAAGCAGGCCGAACGGCCCGTCCGCGTGGCCTGCGTGGGCAACAGCGTAACCTTCGGCTATGGCTTGCATGACCGGGAGCGCGAAGCCTATCCCGTGCGATTGCAGGAGATGCTGGGCGACGCCTACCAGGTGGCCAACTTCGGGCATTCGGGTGCCACATTGCTCTACAAGGGGCACCGCCCCTACATCAGCCTGCCCGAGTTCCGTCAGGCACTCAATTTCCGGCCCGACTGGGTGGTCATCCACCTGGGCCTGAACGATACCGACCCGCGCAACTGGCCCGACTGGAAGGAAGAGTTCATTCCCAACTACCGGGCCCTCATAGACAGTTTCCTGGTCGTGAACCCCCAGGCGCGCATCCTGGTCTGCCAGATGACACCCATCTTCGACCGCCATTCGCGCTTCCAGAGCGGCACACGCGACTGGCACGCCCAGATTCAGAGGGCCATCGAGCAGGTGGCCCTCGGTGCCAATGCCCAGCTCATCGACCTCTACTCGCCGCTCCACTCGCGCCCCGACCTCTTCCCCGATGCCCTGCATCCCAATGCCGAGGGCGCACAGATCCTGGCCCGCACCGTCTATTCGGCCCTCACGGGCAACTACGGCGGCCTGCAGCTGCCCGTCATATACGGCAACGGTATGGTCTTGCAGCGCGACGAGCCTGTACTGCTCCGCGGCACCGCCGATGCGCGGCAGCACATACAGGTCAGGCTCAGGCAGAAGGGCCAGGTGGTTCACCGGGCTGAATCCTTCTCGCGGGCAGACGGGACATGGGAGATACAGCTTGACGGCTGGCCTGCAGGCGGGCCCTACGAGCTATCAATCATCTCCGAGCCCATGCAGCCCGACCACTACCGGCCCTACTACCCCGCCCGCTACCCCCTCTCCCTCAGTTCCCTCACCCGCCACGCCAAGCAGACCCTCGTGCTGGACAGCATCTACTTCGGCGATGTATGGCTGGCCAGCGGACAGTCCAACATGGAACTGCGCGTGGACGAGTGCAATACCCGGCAGGCCGACATGGCCGATGCCGCACGCCTCGCAGGGCGGCTCCACCTCTTTAATATGCCTGCGCGCGCCCGCACGGATGCTGTATCGTGGCCCGACAGCGTACTCGGCTTCACAAACCAGCTCCAATACATGGACCCGCAGGGCTGGCACGCCGCTTCGCCACAGAGCGTAGCCGCCTTCTCTGCCGTGGCCTTCAACTTCGCACGCGTACTCTGCGACAGCCTTGCCGACGTGCCCATCGGCATTATCTGCAACGCTGTGGGAGGGTCCACCACCGAGTCGTGGATTGACCGCAGCACGCTGGAGGCCGAGCTGCCCAACATACTGCACAACTGGCGCACGGGCGACTACGGCCAGGCCTGGGCCCGAGGGCGCATGACGCAGAACATTGCCCTGGCCTTGCAGCCTGACTCCCCTGCCTACAACCCCCTGCAGCGCCATCCCTACGAGCCATGCTACCTCTTCGAGGCGGCCATCCAGCCCCTGGCACACTTCCCCCTGAAGGGTGTCATCTGGTATCAGGGCGAGTCGAATGCCCACAACATTGAGCTGCACTACAGCCTCTTCCGCCTTCTGGAAAAGTCGTGGAAGAGGGCGTTTGCACGTTCCTGGCACAGCGAGTTCCAGAAGCATCCTCCCCTGCCCTTCTACACCGTCCAGCTCAGCAGCCTGCCCCGCCCCTCGTGGCCTGCCTTCCGCGACAGCCAGCGCCGCCTGGCCGACATACTGCCTGATACGTGGCTCACCGTCACCACCGACCTGGGCGACCCGGCCGATGTGCATTACCGCTCCAAGCGTCCCGTGGGCGAGCGCCTCGCACTCCAGGCCCTGCACCATACCTACGGGCATCCGCTCGTCAGCGAGGGACCCGTCCCTGTTGAGGCTAAGAATATAGATACCGGTTCCGGCCAGGTCATAACCTTCATCCGCTTCGAGAACGCCGATGGCCTAAGCGTGAGCCGCGGTTTTGAAGTGGCCGGCCAGGATGGCATCTTCCACCCTGCGCAAGCCGAGATTCAGGGCAATAAGATTTACCTCTCCTCCCCCCAAGTGCAACGGCCTGCCGCCGTCCGCTACGGATGGAGCGGCTTCACCGACGCCGACCTGCACAACGCACAGGGGCTGCCAGCCTCCACCTTCAGCATGCAATTCCAATAAACAATATATGTTATGAAAAAGAATATGACAAGAGTGAGCCGCAGAGCGCTTTGCCTGGCCGCATTCCTGATAGCTGGCATGGCCAGTCGGGCTATTGCCCGAACCGACGGACAAGACTCCATCGTGCATGCCGAGGTAATGGCATGGAGCAACATCACCGGCGTAAGGCTCGAAGGCGAGCTCATCGACTTCGAATCGACCCTGCGCGTGGGCGTGCCGGGCCAGCGCATGGAGCAGAGCGGCCGCGAGAGGCAAAGCCGCATACGATACCACCGCGAGGGCAACACACAAACAACCCTGACGCCCATGCACGCCGTTGACATCACACAGAAGGTGACTGACCTCGACGCCCACCGCGTTGCCCTCAGCTGGAAAGCCGAAGCCAAGGAAACCCTTACGAACCAGGGCGCCTACTTCTGCATGACCTTCACCCCCCGCTACTATGCCTCGGCCAAGATAAAGACCTCCGGCCGCAAGGTGACGGTAGAGGCTCCCGAGCGCAAACTGACCCTGACGTTCGACCGCAAGGTGAAGACGACGTGCAGGAAGGAGGGCGACAACCAGGTTCTCTACGTGACCCTCCTGCCCAGCCTGCAGAAAGGAGCCGTGGGCGAACTGTCGGCCGAACTGAACGTGGATGGCGTGCGCCACCACGAGACGGCCGAGATAGCTATCGACACATCGCGGCCCGGGCGCGAGTTTGCAGGACTGGGCGGCAACTTCAGGCTACAGAATCCGGGCACCGACCCCATGGTCATCGACTATTGCCTCAGGAACATGCGCGTAGCCTTCGGACGAGTGGAAATGCCGTGGCGCGCATGGGACGAGAAGGGGGCACAGGACCAACACGTAAGGCAGAGCGCCGAGATGGCCCGCAGGCTGAAGAAGGACGGTATGCCCGTCATCGTCAGCTGCTGGTTCCCGCCCAAGTGGGCTGGCGAGCAGACCACACGCAGCAACGGGTTCGACCGCGCCTGGCACCTGAAGGCCGGGCAGACAGACCGCATCTATGCCTCGCTGTTCAGCTACCTGGACTTCCTGAAGAGGGACTACGGCGTGGAGGCCGACTACTTCTCCTTCAACGAGTCGGACCTGGGCATCGACGTGGTCATGAGCCCGCAGGAACACTGCCACTTCATAAAGTCCTTCGGCGCATACCTGGCACAGCGGGACATGAAGACGCTCCTCCTGCTGGGCGACAACTCGGACGCCACCACCTTCGACTTCATCCTGCCTGCCTTGCACGACCCAGCCGCACGCCGCTATATCGGTGCCATCAGTTTCCACTCCTGGCGCGGATGCGATGACATGACACTCGGCAAGTGGGCTGCGGCTGCCCGGGAGATAAATGTGCCGCTCATCGTCGGCGAGGGCAGCACCGATGCTGCCGCCTGGCAGTACCCCGCCATCTTCAAAGAATCCACCTTTGCACTCTACGAAATCAACCTCTACACCCGCCTATGCGCCCTGACGCAGCCGCTCAGCATCCTGCAATGGCAACTCACCGCCGACTACTCCCTGCTATGGGGAGCAGGCATATTCCGCTCCGAGGGGCCTTTGCGCCCCACGCAGCGCTTTTTCAACCTGAAGCAGCTGTCCCTCACGCCTGCCTATGCCTTCTTCGTGCCCGCCGTATGCGGGAAGCAGGACGTCAACGTAGCCGCCTTCCACAAGGCGTCCACCGGCCAGCTGGCCATACACATTGTCAACAATGCGGCTTCCTGCCAGGCCCACATCACCAGCCTGCCCGCCAATATGAGCCGTGCCACAGTCTATATCACCAACCGCCGGCAGCAGGCCGAGGAGCAGACAGTACAGCTGGCCGGCGGGGAAGCAAGCATAGAGATGCCAGCCGAGAGTTTCGTCACGGTCATTGCTGAGTAAGCCCGGGGCCAGGCAAATTATTCCGTCCGCAACCGCATTGTTAGGTCAACGCAACCGTATTGTTAGGTCAACGCAACCGTATGAATTGGCCAACGCAACCGTATGAATTGACTAACTCAACCGTATGGATTGGCCAACCCAATAGTATTGTCCGGTTCATTCTACGCCGTAGAAAACATCATTCTACGCCGTAGAAAACATCTTTATACGCCGTTGTTTTTTTATTCTACGGCGGGAAAACAATTCGCCTCCCCCCTTCCCCGTACACAGCACCGCCCTCGCCTCTGCGGCGGCCCGGAATGGCATTTAGTCATTCCTCGGGCTAATCAGCCGTTCGCGCTATAGGAAACGGCGCTGTTTAGCGATGCAAAAGTGCTGTTTTCCTCTTCACTTTTGCGCCTTTTGGTCGAAAAGCCTGTCGTATTGGTCGCATCTGTCACCATCTGTCACACTATCTATCACGCTGTTTCGCCCCTGTAAGCCAGCAGGTTATACCGTGCCGTGACAGATTGACAGATAAAAACACGAAAAAAGCTCTATGTAGCATATTGTATGCTGTTCCCCCCAAAACCTCCCTGCCTTCATCTTTGGCTTAGCAGGACACGTCCCTATTGGTGAAAGGACACGTCCTTGTCGTTGTAAGGACACGTCCTTGTTGGTGAAAGG
>CAMJQA010000072.1 GCA_946407895.1 uncultured Prevotellaceae bacterium | reverse complement strand
CCACGACATCCGCGTCGTACGCCTGTCCCGCCACGGCGCCAGCTGTCCCATCGGCCTGGGCGTCAGCTGTTCGGCTGACCGCAACATCAAGGCTAAGATTAACCAGGACGGCATTTGGATAGAGAAAATGGACGACAAACCCTACGAGCTCATTCCCGAGGAACTACGCCAGGCTGGAGAGGGCGACGTGGTACGCGTTGACTTGAACCGTCCTATGAGCGAGGTATGCAAACAGCTCAGCCAGTATCCCGTCAGCACCCGCCTTAGCCTGAACGGCACAATTATCGTGGGTCGCGACATTGCCCATGCCAAGATCAAGGCTCGTCTCGATGCCGGCGAGGAGATGCCTCAGTATCTCAAGGAGCATCCCATCTATTATGCCGGACCGGCCAAGACGCCTGCCGGAATGGCCTGCGGATCTATGGGTCCCACCACGGCCGGCCGGATGGATCCATACGTAGATGAGTTCCAGGATCACGGAGGTTCTATGATCATGCTGGCCAAGGGCAACCGCTCGCAGGCCGTCACCGATGCCTGCAAGAAGCATGGAGGTTTCTACCTGGGCAGTATCGGCGGACCCGCAGCCATCCTGGCTCAGAACAACATCAAGAGCATTGAGTGCGTCGAGTATCCCGAATTGGGTATGGAAGCCATCTGGAAGATAGAGGTACAGGACTTCCCCGCCTTCATCCTCGTGGACGACAAGGGTAACGACTTCTTCCAGCAGTTGAAGCCCTGGTGCCCCGCCTGTGCTAAGTAGCAGAGGTTCAGTGCAGTACTCTGCGCAAGGAGTGACGCGAGCAAAGTAGCTCCATTACACCCTGGAAAACGTGAGCCGACTCAATTGATCGATCGAGCCGGCTCACTCGATTGATTGAGTCGGCTCATTTGATTGATTGAGCCGGCTCAGATATTTGCCTGCTAAACTCTGCGCTGTCTGAGAGACGGTTTTCCGAACATTAGCCCGAATTGATTGAATACTATCATACCTTTGAACTTCGCACGAAACTCATCTCGCTCGGAAATACCCAAATAAATTTTGTATTTCCCTCGCTTATTCGTACCTTTGCAGTCCGATACGGTGGAAAAGAGAATATAGAAAGAGAAAATAACAACCAGAAAGGAGAAAACGGCAATGAGAAGAGGTATGAGAAACATGGGCTTGGCACTGATGGGCCTGCTGATGGGAGCAACGGCGGACGCCCAGATAATATCGGTGGGAGAGACAGAGCCTTTTTCGCCCTATATATTCGGACATAACCTGGAGCATACGCGCTCTGCCGTAACAGGTGGTCTATGTGCCCAGATGCTAAGGAACCGCAAGTTCGTAGGTACGTCACGCAAGCAGGGTACCAGCCCCGAATGGGTTCCGCTGGGCAAACGCGTACTGCACAGGGCCGTAGGATGCGAGGATTTCTATCCCTCGGGCGAATCGCTCATAGCCTATACACGCCATATAGGATTGCCGAAAATGGTTAGAAGCGGGGAACGCGGCTCACAGATGATACAGAACCTGGTGGAAGGGGAACGGGCCGGCATCATGCAGCGGGAACTGCCCATCCAGGGGGGGGGCACATACGAACTGAGAACCGTTACCCGCACCAACAAACTGGTAAATCTGCTGGTGGAACTAACCGACCGGCGGGGCGAGACCGTCTATGCCAGCCATACGATATCTTTGACTCCCGGCGAAGAGTGGCAAACAAACAGTTTCCAGCTTACCCCAAAGGCGACCGACGAGGATGCCTGTATCCGATATTACTTCACCCAACAGGCTGAACTCTATATAGGTGCGGTATCTATGATGCCAGAGGATAATTTCCATGGTATGCGCCGAGACGTGGTGGAAAGCCTTCGCCAGATGGGGCCCAGCCTGCTGCGCTGGCCGGGCGGTAACTTTGCGGGCGAATACAGGTGGCTGGATATGTTGCTGCCTGTAGATGAACGGGCACCCCTGCGGGCCTATACCGGATCGCAAATTCACAGCGGAGGATTCGATGCCCACGAGATAGATACAGACGACTTTATAGCTTTGTGCCGCGAGGTGGGAGCCGAACCAATGATAACTATCAACCTGGCATGGGAGTCGCCAACGGAGAGTGCCCAGTGGGTGGAGTACTGCAACGGATCGGCCGATACGAAGTATGGTCGTCTGAGGGCGGAACGCGGACATCCCGAACCCTATAATGTACGCTTCTGGAGCCTGGGAAACGAGATAGGATATACGGGTATAGAAGGACCAAAGGGAGCCGAGGGGTATGCCCAAAAGGCTATCCAGCACGCAGATTCCATGCTTGCCGTAAGTGCCGACCTGCAACTCTTTGCCTCGGGACCTTATCCCAACGACGGATGGGCCATGAATTCGGCTCTCCCGATGGCCGACAAGGTGAAATACGTTTCGCTGCATGAGTATGAACTACCAAACGGAGGACTGCACTATACGACCGAATCGGACACAAGGACGACTTACGAACGTCTGGTAGAAAAAGTGAATGCCAACTATGGCGTACTGAAAGCAATGCGCCATTGCCTGGACGGTACAGGACGGAAACTGCATATCTCGTACGACGAATGGAACCAGTGGCACGCCTGGTTCCGACCTTCCTGTGTAGCTGACGGAATATATACGGCACGTGTGATACATCTTTTACTGAACCATAGCAATGAACTGGACATACCTGTATCCTGCTACTTCCAACCTCTGGCAGAAGGATGCATACAGATAGATAAATTCGATAGCCGACTGACGGCTAACGGCCAGATGTTTGCCCTGATGAAAGCTCATCAGGGCGGACGTATCTGTCGTATTTCTGAAAATGACGACTTCAGCACAGCTGCTTCCTGCAGAAACGATACACTCACCATCACACTCATAAACGAACGATATGCAGAGCCACGTTCCTTCAGTTTCCCACTTCGCGGCCAACTGCTGGATGCCACGCTCTATTCATCGCCTGATGTACGTCCATGCAGCTATCTCAACGCTTCCGAACTATCGGTCGAAAAGGAAAAGAAGAACCTGAGGGCTACCCTGCCTCCGCATAGTGTAGCACTTATAAGAATTAAGATAAAAGGGAAATAGAGTTCAAAAGTTCTTGGACTAGCCAAGCGGTAAAACCAATTACTTTTATGAGGGAAACGGCAAAGCCGAGCGTAAAAGTTCGGGCCATATATGACATGCTGGTCCGCAGACTCATGAAGGCTCCTAAGACCTGGAGCATTAACAATAGAGAAAAGATGAATAAGTATTTGTTTTTAATAATACTGATGATTCACTACTCCCTGCTTATATGCAAGATCTGTTGATGATGGTGTTTTTCTCACTAACACAGCAGCAGCATGGATAGGCGATTGCCCGTAATGGGGGGCTCGTTTATCTCGGGGTGCAGCATTATTTACCTCGGGGCGTAGCCAAAGGTAATATTCACCCCATACAGGGCAGAACAGATATGCATAGAGACGCTCTCTCTCGTCTATCCTTATGGCTCCACCTGGAGTATCAAGCCCCCGGTATGCGCTTGGAACTCGGGAGCGTAGAGGCACTGTAGGAGGGCGGGGGAGAGGGCGTAGTTGCCGGAATGGCTTATGAGCCAGTCCTCTTCGATGACGTACGTGCCGCGCGGCAGACGGTCGATGAAGTACTCCGAGCTGGCATCGTGCAGGGCACGGTAGTAGCCCAGGCCGCCCTGCCAGCGGTAGCCCGAGAGCTGGCTGTCCGGCTCGGCTGCGGCGGGACGCGGGCAGCAGAGACGTATGTACTCGTAGTCCTTGTCGGCTGTGATGACGTACCGAATATGTATCCTGTCGCCAACCTTAGCACCCTCTCCTCCCATCTCGCGGCGGATGTTCAGCCCCTCGCGCTGTGCCTCCACCTGCGAGGCAGGCATCTGGTACTGGGCATATACGGCACCCCAGCTGAGTCCGTCCCCATGTTTGTTGACGGTGAGCGTGTGCGGTGCCTTCACTTCGATGCGTTCCCGCAGGTAGCCCATCTGTGTCTCGGGGCTGGCGAGCGATATGCTCTTGCGGCCGTCGCGCAGGGAGAGGATGTCGGCCTCCGGGTTTCCTTGGTCTGCGTGGGATAGTGCATAGCCTTTGGTGCCAGATATGCGCTCAGCGGCCAGCAGGGCATATACGGCATTGGCCGTCTGTACGGGCTGTTCCCATTCCTGTGTCCTCTTCTGGGCCAGGAGCCATTCCTGCATGCCACGCAGGGTGGTGGTGTCTGTGGGTTCTACGGCCTGGAAGGCCTCCATTATCTGGACGTGTGTCTGAATCTTACGATCTATAGAGGTGAAGCTGCCGCCCGGATAGGCCAGGTAGGTGCCGTCGGACTGCTTCATGATAGTACGCAGGCGTGGCAGCATGGCCTGCGCCTGTTTCTGCTGTCCAGACATAGCAAGTATGATGGCAGCCAGTGCACGCTGCTCGCGTTCCATCGTGTCGGCATCGCGGCGCAGCAGATCAAGCAGGAAGTCGGCATCCTTATGTGCCTGACTATCCATCTTCCAGCCCGAGCGAAGTGCTACGTAGAGATAGCGCATGCCAAGCATACTTATGCCGACCTCCTTCCGGGGCCGCTTGCGTGCCTCGGCTACTTCAAGAGCGACTTGCTTCTCCAGATACCTTGTGGCGCTACTCAGCAGCTCTTGCTGCAGGGTGGTGGCCGCATCCGGAGTGCCATCATCAGTCATCAGGCCCAGGCGGGTAAGCATATAAGCTACCTCGCAGGTGAGATAGTCGCTGCCCCTCATGCCGGGGAACCAGGCGAAAGAACCGTCAGTCTGCTGCAGCTGGCGGATGGAGGAAAGAATGGTCATACGGCGGTCCTGCTGTGCCTCCACCTCGAAGAGCTTCTTCAGCCGCTCATGGCGCTGGGCCTCCTGCTGTGCTTCAACAACCCAAGGTGTTTCCTGCAGCATGATGGAGGTTAGTTCTTGGTTCCTGTCGTTAGACAATGGAGAAATGACATCGGATGATGAGTCGCCCACGAACTTCTCAATTTCCGGATTCTGCCGGGCAATATAGTCAGCCAATGAACCGGCGTAGTAGGCCGAGGTGAGTGAGAGCACATCCTGGTGGCGTGGTGCAACCAGCGAGGGCAGCGACTGGATGGCCAGCCAGATGGGTCGTGCCGTGTACTCGACTGTGAGCGAGCGGCCGACAGCCTGGTCATTGTCATAGGCAAAGAGTTTTTTCAGATTTATCTGCGTCTGGCCCTTCTTGTTCAGACTGAAGGCACGGGTCTCGGTAATAGGCGTCATATCTGTGAGCACAGGCAATGGGCGCTGTTCGCCGTCGGAGCACTGGGCCGACTGGGCCACCCACCGCACCGATAGCATGGGGTGCTCCATTGTAGCCTTATATAATAAGGTATATGTGGTATCAGAGCGGGCGGCCAGATTGAAGCGTAGCGTCTTGGTGTGCAGTACTTTCTCGGTTTCGGCATCCAGCACCTGCCAAGTAGCTGTTCCCGACTGCGGCTCATCGCTGATGTTACGCAGGCTTGCGGTTAACGCGGCCTCATCGCCGTTGCGCAGGAAGCGTGGCAGGCTAAGTTCAGCCATCAGTTCCTTTTGCGCCACGATGGTCTCGTCCAAATGGGCTGTCATCAGGTCGCGTGTATGTGCAAAGCCTGTCAGGTGCCACGAGGTCATGCTCTCGGGCAGGGTAAAGGCAATGGTGGTTGTGCCTTGAGCATCGGTGCGCAGTCGGGGCATGAAGAATGCCAGTTCGCTGAGGTTCTGCCTGAGCCGTGACGCATCAATAGGCGTCTCTGCACCTGCATCACTTTCCATAGCGGCATCTTCATCGGCTTCGGATTCCTCGGCGACAGCATCGGCCAACTGGAAGGACTCGGCTATTGCCATCGTGTTAACCGCAGCGGTCTTGTACATTCGTGTAGCCATTTTGGGCCCCGCAGCGCCCACCATCATGGGCATTGCTTCATCGCGGGTAAACAATAGTACGGGGAAATAGCGAGAATTCCATACGGAGGACTCAAATGGGCGAAGGCGCAGGTATTTCACGGGGAACTCCAGGTAGCAGCCCAGACGCTCAGAAAAGTAGTTGCTGGCATTCACGAACAGTGAGGGAATGTGGTAGTTGATGCTCAGCGACAAGTTCAGTGCATGAGGTGTCAGAGCATCGAGAGAAGCATCGAAAAGGCTCAGGAGCACATTAGCATCTGCAGGAGTGCCGTCTGGGCGGTGCAGGGTAAGTCGCCACTCCTCTTGCTGTCCTGGGCGCAGATGGTCGCGGAAAGTATCCCAATGGGGTCGCAGGGCCAGGTCAGGCTTCTTGAGGCGCAGGGTGCAGGTCTCCTGGTGCAGGCTTCCTTCGTGGTAGAGGGTAATAGAGAGACGTGCTCCCTGGCGATAGGCACTCTTATATGGCAGTTTCCACAGGAAAACGCTGTCCTGGATGTGTACAATAGTGTCCATATCCAGTCCGCCTTCGGAGACTATTGTACAGTGAATCCAAGCGTCCTTTAGACTGCTGCCTATCTGCACACGGGCCGGACTATCGGGTGAGAATGTGTCAGCGGGGCAGTAAACCCATAAGGTCTTATCCACAGCCAGGCGCGTATCGTCCTCGCTGAAGAGTGTCACCTGCGTTTCATACTCAGCTTTGTGTCCATTAACCTGGGCAGTGAAGTACACCTGATAGCGGCCCGAGGGCAATGTACTCAGAGCTTCGGGTACCTTGGCTTCACCTGCCGTGAAGTCCATCTCAGCAACAGCTGCTTTGAGTCCCTTGTCCTTCATAGGGTATATCGTGCAGTGTACCTGGCCCTCCACGGGCTTGTCGGTGCTGGAGAAGAGGTTGAGAGTCCATGGTGTCAGCCGTCCCTTATCCTGCTGTTCGGGCACGCTTCCCCAAATGCGGAGTGGCGAGGAGCAGAGTGGTACGTTCAGCTGTCCTTGCTGCGTCTCACCCTGAGCACTGAGTACATCCACGCTGAGGCTGAGCAACTGGCCTCGTTTCATCTGTTCAGCATCTCGCTTCAAGGGAATGCGCACCGAGAAGCGTCCCTCTTGGTCTGTGAGGATGGTGTCAATAGGTTCGGGCACAGAATTGTCGGGGAAGTTGCGCCACCACCAGCGACTGCCCGACCAATGGAAGGTGCCAGTGACACGAGCGTGTGACACGGGCACACCACTGTAGGTTATGGCGCGGCCTGATAAGGTTATGCTATCGCTGGGCCATTGCAGGGCCGGAGCCTCGTCCATCTCTATCTGGAAGGTTGGACGGCGGTATTCCTCGACCCGAATCCACGTAGTCTGAGACCCTACACGCAACATATACTGGCCTGGTAATCCGGAAGATGGTAGTAGCAACGTATCTGCGAGTACACCATAGGTATCCGTCTTAAGGTCGTGTTCCAGTATTTTCTGGCGGTTAGTGTCGTAGAACGTCAGTTTGTAGGGGCGGCCCTCCATAGTCTGAGCCTCCCATTCTTTCTGTTTGTAAGCCACGGCTGCCACATAGACGGTCTGTCCGGGGCGGTAGATGGCGCGGTCTGTAAATATGTGCAGATTGTATGTTTCACCCTCGCGGCGTACATTCCCATATCGTCTGAACCAGATGTGCTGGGGCATGAAGGCTTTATCCTCACCTCGGCTGAGGCGGGCCAGGTATGCCATACGCATATTATCGGGCACGGAAAATTCAATACGCCCGTTCTGGTTTGTGGTGCGGGTGAAGAGGGGCGTCTTCTGCTCATTGCCCTCCTGCCGGAATATTTCCACGTTGATGCCTGCCTGCGGTTCACCGCTCTGTGCATCCACAACTACCAGCCTCAAATGATTGTTGGGCAGGATGACAGTGAAAAAGTCCAGGGCGCTGACATCGAAATAGTGGATGTAGGTCTTTGCATTCGTCTGGAAAGATGCAGGTGCTTTGCCATCAACGAGCAGGGCATAATGACCGAAGGCGGGTGTAGTCCAGTGCAAGGTGTCGCGGAAGGCCTCCCATTCTTCGTGGCGAGGCAGGGGCTTTTGGATGGTGTGCACAAGTTTTCCTTGCTTACGTATGCGTGCGGCAGCATTGTCGGCCTCGGTATTGAAGCCGTCGGGCAGGCGGTAGATGCGCAGCGTTATGCTCTGCACATTCAGGGCCGTAAAGGGTAGCAAGGCTTCCGTACCGGGGTAGTGAACCCGTCTGATTTCGGTTGAGCTGAATGTAGGCTGTAGCAACTCCTTTTCCCTGTTCTGCAGTTCGGCTTTTCCGCTGAAGGCCGGGTAGCGTTTCAGGCCCTCGCGTACCATGTCGAGCATATCCTTGCGATCTTGGTTGTCCTGTTCCAACGAGCCTATTGGATCATTCGGGAAGGTGGCAAACGTGCGGGGCAAGTTTCTAGAGAGTTCCAGATATACCAGAGCGCAGGCAGGGACGCTTTGGTATTCGTCTCTCAGTTGCAGCAGTCTTTTCTGGCGTTCCTCGGGACTCTGTCTGTGAAGGCCTGTCTGATTGAGTTCCAGGCGTAGAGCAGCCTCCAGTAGGTTGTGACGTTGGTAGAAAGCAATCATATCCTCGGACGTTGGACCCTCCCAGCCCTTCCGCTCATATTCATTGTGGTCGTTAATCAGAGCCTCCCAGACGACGCTAAGCATCCCTCCGCCATAGACGGCTTCGTTGCGCCCCTGGTTGACGAGGGGCAGCCACTCGCGTGTCTTGGCCTTTTGGAGCAGGTCAAGGTCCTTCATCGCTTCAGCGTAGAGTAACAGACTATGTTGTCGGTACTCCTCGCGAGACCACTCCTGAATGCTGTCGGGGTGGCTCTCTGTAGCGCGATGATAGGCCTGAGCGCGGTTTGCATTCAGAGACAGTATGTGAGCCAGGACGGCACGATAGAGGGCAATAGACGTAGAGTCCTCTTCGTGGCGAATAGTCTCGCGGAGGAGGGCTACGTCGCTGAAGAAACTGTCGGGAGTTACTTCCTCGCGTTTTTGCATTTGCTGGAGCAGGGTCGCAAGGCGAAGGGCAGGCTTCTGCGTGGCTGCGTGCATGAATAAAGGTGCCATCAGTGAGAGTATAATGAACAATAAATAACGCATAATCTTCATTTCTTTACAACGTTCTGGCTGCAAAGATATGAAGATTATGCGATACGCGTATATGGGTCGGTGTCAAAAAGTCTTAACCGACCGTTAAAAATACAGAAATCAACTTTTGGCGGCCACAACTTCAATTTCCACTAAGGCTCCTTTCGGCAGGTCGCGCACGGCAACAGCGCTGCGGGCTGGGAAGGGTGACTGGAAGAACTGGGCATATATCTCATTCATAGCGCCGAAGTTGGCTATGTCGCTCAGAAAGACAGTCGTTTTTACTACATGGCAGAGGTCGGTTCCTGCTGCCTGCAGGATAGCCTGTACATTAAGCAGCGACTGTCGTGTCTGGGCCTGGATGTCGTCTTCGGCAAGCTGGCCTGTAACCGGGTTGATGGGCAACTGCCCGCTGGCAAAGACTAGGCCGTTGGCTTCAATGGCCTGGCTGTAGGGCCCAATGGCTGCGGGAGCCTTGTCGGTTTGAATAGCTTTCATATATAGGTTCTTTTCTTTTTTAACGTTTAATCACTTGGTTGGAATCTCTTTCAGCAAGGCCTTCAGGAAAGTCCAGAACTTGGCAACCGAGGGGATATGGCAGCGTTCGTCGGGCGTGTGAGGCGAACGCAGGGTAGGACCGAAGCTTACCAGGTCCATCTTCGGATAGACGCCGCCAATGATGCTGCATTCCAGTCCGGCGTGGCACACCTGAACCACTGCGTCTTCCTGGAAGATCTGCTTATAGACCTTCACCATCGTTGCTGTGATGGGGCTGTCGAAGTTGGGCTGCCAGGCACCATACTGCCCACCGTACTCCACCTTCATGCCAGCCATTGAGAAGCAGCACTCCTGCATCTCCTGGATGTATTCCATCATCGTTTCGTTAGAGCTGCGGGCCAGAATGAGCAGGCTGGCCTCGCCGTTGCCAATATTGATGATACCCAGGTTACTGCTGGTCTCCACCACCGATGGAATGCTGGGTATGTTGCGCAGTACTCCGTCATGGCAAGCCATGATGGCATCCACCAGGTTGTCCTGAATTTCCTCGGGCACTTGTCCTTCAGGTATTGAGGTAGTTTCAACACCGAGGGCAATGCCCTGTTCTACTCCACGGAACTCATCGGTAAATGTCTGTTGGCAATAGGCTGCCAGTTCCTCCAGGTCGGCCACATTCTCCTTGGGTAAGGTAAGGACAACTTGAGCTGTGCGCGGAATAGCGTTGCGCATATTGCCGCCCTTCCAAGAGCAGAGTCGTGCCTCGTCGTCGATGATTGCCTGGCGCACGAAGCGGGCCATCAGTTTGTTGGCATTTGCGCGACCTTCGTTGATCTCCAGTCCGCTGTGTCCGCCACGCAGGCCTTTCAGGCTCACCAGTACGGCCACATCGTCCTGCTCGGGCTTTACCTCCTGGTATTTCAGCGTGGCATTGATGTTCACGCCGCCCGCACTGCCGATGACGAACTCGCCCATCGTCTCATTGTCTATGTTCAGCAGGATGTCACCCTTCAGTGTGTCGGCTGCCAGGTGATTTACACCATACATGCAGGTCTCTTCGTCGGCTGTGATGAGGGCCTCCAGTGGGCCGTGCTCCAGGTCATGGCTCTCCATTACAGCCATGATGGCCGCTACACCCATTCCGTCGTCTGAGCCCAGTGTCGTACCGCGGGCCTTCACCCATTCGCCGTCGATGTAGGTCTCAATAGGGTCGGTCTCGAAGTTGTGCTTGCTCTCATCCACCTTCTGCGGTACCATGTCCATGTGAGCTTGCAGCACAGCCGTCTGGCGGTTCTCCATGCCGGGTGTGGCGGGCTTGCGCATGACGATGTTCTCTGCACCGTCCTTGAAGGCTTCAATGCCGTGCTCCTGTGCCCACTGCAACAGGAACTGCTGAATCTTCTCAAGATGACCGCTTGGGCGGGGCACCTGAGTTAACAGATAGAAATTCTTCCAGATAATCTGGGGGTCGAGGTCTTTAATTGTACTCATTTTGTTGATAATTTATTTTAGGTTAGTATATTTCAAGTTGCACTTGAGGGGATGGGGTTCCTTCTTTTAGTGAAGACGAGAGCCAGCAGGGCGTAGAGGCCCAGGACAACGACAAGCAGCGTCTGGGTCGTATGAACCACCAGCGCAAAGAGTGCACCGCTGACTGCATCTACACCATAGAGTACCAGCACGGTCTTCACGGCGAAGTGCCAGGGGCCTGCTCCGTTGGGTGTGGGTACCAACACGGCAAAGCAGCCTACGACAAAGGCCACCAGGGCTGCAATTGCTCCTAAGTTCTCGGTGAAGGAGAAACAGAAGAAGGTAATGTAGAAATGCAGGTAATAGGAGAGCCAGATGCCTGCGGTGTAGAGCAGGAACAGAATCGGGTGCTTGAGGTGGCGCACCGAGGTTAGCCCCTCCATCAGTCCGATGAGGGCGCCTTTCGTGTGGGAGAATAGATTTAGCCGGTGGAGCAGGAACACGATAAGCAGCAGGATGAGGAGCAGGCTGATGGCGGTGACCAGATAGCCCGTTGCGGTGAACGTCTGCATGATGCTGCCCAGAGAAACGCCTGTGGAACGGAAGAATCGCATGAAGACCGGTATCTGAGTGAGCACTGTTATGAGCGAGAAGAGGAAGACCATAGACATGTCAACGACACGTTCCGTTACAACCGTGCCGACCGAGCGGCTGATGTTCGTGCCTTCGTAGCGGTTCAGGATGCCGCATCGCAGCACCTCGCCCACTCGGGGCACGATGAGGCTGCTGAAGTAGGAGAGGAAGACGGCATTGATGCAGGTACTCAGCCGGGGACGTTCGCCCAGCGGAGCCAGGGCTTGGTGCCAGCGAAGGGCGCGGAAGACCTGTGCCGAGATGCCAAACGGGAAGCTCAGCAGCATCCAGGTCCACGACATATCCGTCTGCAGCACCGTCCACACCTCGTCCCATTGGAAGCCGCGGTACATCCACCATAGGATAGCTCCTGCCAGCAACAGCGGCAGAACCACCTTTATTATGTCAGTCAGCTCATATCTCATCGTCTTTGTTCACTCATAAGGCCCTAAAAAAACTTTTGCACAGGCAATTTTCGCCTCCAGTCTTTGAACTTTTAGCGAAAAATGTGTATCTTTGCAGTGCAAAAGTACTAAATTCTCTTCAAATATGAGACCTGTCAGGCCAAAAAAGTTTCTGGGGCAACATTTTTTAACCGACCTGGGTATTGCCAGCGACATTGCCGATACGGTAGATGCCTGCCCCGACATACCCGTCCTGGAGGTGGGGCCGGGCATGGGGGTAATGACCCAGTATCTGGTGCGGAAACCGCGGTTGGTGAAGGTTGTGGAGATCGACTTCGAGTCGGTAGCCTACCTGCGCCAGCACTTTCCGTCGCTGGAGGACAATATCATCGAGGATGATTTCCTGAAGATGCACCTCGAACATACCTTCGGCGGCCAGCCGTTTGTCTTGACAGGAAACTATCCTTACAACATAAGCAGCCAGATTTTCTTCAAGATGCTCGACTACAAGGACCTGATTCCTTGCTGCACGGGAATGATTCAGAAGGAGGTGGCCGAGCGCATTGCCGCCCGGCCGGGCAATAAGAGCTACGGCATACTGAGCGTACTCATCCAGGCCTGGTATCGAGTGGAATACCTCTTTACGGTTCACGAACACGTCTTCAACCCGCCGCCCAAGGTAAAGAGCGCCGTTATCCGCATGACACGCAACGATACCAGCCGGCTCGGTTGCGACGAAAGGCTCTTTCGCAAGGTCGTGAAGACCACCTTCAACCAGCGGCGTAAGACGCTGCGCAACAATATCCGGCCCTTGCTGGCCGACTTGGATGTGCAGTGCCAAGGGGCCGCGGCTTCCGTGCCCGACCACTCTGGTTTCCTGGCCGACGAGCTTTTCGGCTTGCGGCCCGAGCAGCTCAGCGTCTCAGATTTTGTAAGCCTGACAAACCGCATTGAGGAGCATTACGCGTCCGTTCGCTCCGTTTAGTCGTGTCCGTTCTGGTCCCCTGTAGCCCCCCTTCTATTGAGGGCAGGGAACCGGCGAGTCATTACCCCATTTCTCGTTCGGCCGGCGTCCCATCACAAAATGCAGCCTGCCGCCCTCGAATACCTCATCGCGATACAGCCAGCACCGGTTCAATGGCCTTCCGTTCAGTGTGGCACTTTGTACGTAGAGGTTCTCCTTTCCGTTGCCTGAGGTCTCGATGACGAAGCGGCGCCCCTTGGCATTCAGGCGGTTCAGCCTTATCTCTATGCGGTCAAATTGCGGGCTGCCCAGCTGATAGGTGGGGCGCAGGCAGGTGCCACCCTGTACATCAAAGAGTCCCATTGCGGCCATCACATACCAGGCGCCCAGCTGGCCCTGGTCCTCATCCTGCCCGTAGCCGTATCCGTGTTCGCCAGTCGTGCCGTAGAACTCATCAAGGATAAGGCGTGTCCATTTCTGAGTAAGCCAGGGCTTGCCGCTGAAGTTGAAGAGCCAGCTGATGTGCAGGCTCGGCTGGTTGCCGTGATTGTAGGGGCTTTGCAGGCCGCTGAAGGCATTTACCACCTTGCCGCCGCCGAAAATTAGGTTGCGGGCTACGGTGAAGATGCTGTCCAGCCGGTTGTTGAACGTTTTTTCTCCCATTCGGGCAATCAGGGCACCCGGGTTCTGGGGAACGAAGAAGGTGTACTGCATGGCATTTCCCTCCTGGAAGCCCCGCCAGGATTCCAGCGGGTCGAACTTATCGATGAAGTTGCCGTCCTTGTCTCGGGGGTGAATCAGTTTCAGCTTGTCGTCGAAGAGGCGGTCCCATCCGTTGGACAGGTCCATGAGCCTCCTGTAGTCGTCGCCCTTGCCCAGGGCCTTTGCCCATTGGGCCACGGCGTATGCGCTGAAGCTGTATTCCATTGTATGGCTGGCGCTGAACTGCGAGCCTCCGGTGTGGGTGCCGTAGAAGACGCTTGTGTCGAACGGCACGTACCCCCTCCTCACGAACTGCCCTACGTCCATCTTTCCTGCACCCTCAATGCGGCCCTCGGACTGCAGCTCGTTCTTGAGGGCTGCTTGGTAGGCCGTCTCCACATCGAAGTTCCGTATGCCGCTCTGGTAGGCTCCGGCCATGGCAATGCTCACCATATTCGTGCCCACCCCCGAAACGTAGCGGCTGCAGGCAATGCCGTCGCCCAGCCATCCCGCATCCTTATATACGAGCAGCTGGCTGCTGACGAAGTCCGAGTAATAGTCGGGCCAGGCCAGGGCCCACAGGGGGGTCAGGTTCCAGTAGGCTCCCCATACGGCATCGGTGTTGTAGTGGTTGTGCATGGGCTTGCCGTTGCTGCCCAGGGGGATGTGTCCCTCGGAGCCGTTGTTTCGCGGGTAGGCTCCGTTGACATCGCTGGCCAGCCCGCGCCCCAGCAGGCAGTGGTAGAGGCCTGTGTAGAACTTGATGCGGTCCTCCTCCGTGCCGCCCTCCACCACGATGCGTCCCAGGTGGTCGCGCCATTTTGCCTCGGCCTGCCGGCGCACCCTGTCGAAGCTATAGCCGCTGGCCTCAGCCTGCAAGTTCTTCTTTGCGTTTTCTATCGAGGTGTATGAGAGGCCTATCTTCACCGTCACCTGCTCATCCCTCCGCGTCTCGTAGTTGAGCAGCATCAGGGCACCCGCCCCCCTTATGTGCTGGCCGGCCCGCCACGCCTCGTTCTGAATGGCCACCTGCGTGCTCAGGAAGGGGCGGTCCAGTTCGGCATAGAAGTACATGGCTACGCTGGCCCCCTTCTGATACTTCTTCACATATTCCGGCTCCGTCACTACGTAGCCCTGCACCGCCCTGTGGCCTACCGCCTCAATCATGGCATCGCGCACGGCGCCGCTCTCGCCCATCCTGCCTCCGATGTTCAGCAGTATGTGGCTTACGTTGCTTGCCGGGAAGGTATATCGCTGGTAACCCACCCGGGCCGTTGCCGTCAGCTCGGCCTGCACGCCGTAGTCCCTGAGCCGCACGGCGTAGTAGCCGGGGCTTGCCGTCTCGGCGGCCTTGTCGAATGTGCTGCGCCATCCCTCGGCAGGGGCATCCATCCGTCCGGGCACCGTCCATGCCTTGCCCACAATGGGCATCAGGGCTATGCCGCCTATCTGGAACTCGTGCAGGCAGGGGAAGCCGTCAATGCTCGTGTGTCCGTCTTCGTAGCCAACGGCCTCCCAGCCCTCCTTGTTGCCGTACGTGCCGTTGGTGCTGGCTCCCAGCTTGGCCATGCCGAACGGTTCGGCTGCGGGGGTGAAGAAGAACCATCGGCTGTGCACCGTACCCAGGCGGGGGTTCACATACCTCAGGATGTCCTCGCCGGCATTGGCTGTAATCGATGCCAGCATGATCAGGGCGAAAACAAACAGGCGTCTCATATTCATATTTTGTAGTTCCATATATATTTTGGGTTTCTTTACTCCGGTTTCCGGTGGCAAGGGGCCGTTTCAGGCCTTATGCCGAAACAAAGTTAAGTATAATTCGCTATACGGCCAAACGTGCCGGGACCTTTTTTTCGTAAAAAGTGTGTTTCTGCTCGTCTGCAGGACGAATATCAGTTCAGCCCAATCTGTGTTTCCGGTATAAAAGGGAGGTACGTGCCGCTGCCATTGATTCATCATGAGCGTTCCATACATACTGGCAGGCATCCGTCGGGTACATTTATTCGGGTTTAGCAGCCCCTGCAGGGGCAGGGCTTTCTGCCAAATAGCGAATTATCTGCCAAATATGCTGAAATGGCAGAGGTACAGGGCGAAAGGCGCGTCCAGTCTCAAATTAAAATACGATTTTTGCATGCCGCATTAAGGAAAAATGCACGCAGGAAACAATTCCGAACCATAAGCTTTACATTAATTATAACAAAAAACAACAAACAGTTATGAGAAAAGATTACTTGAGAATTCTTGCATTGCTGCCGCTACTGAGTATCGGAATGCAAGTTCAGGCCGACAAGACGTTGGCCGAACTGAAGCAAGTGGACGGCTTCTACGAGATTGGTTCACTGGAGGACATGAAAGCCTTCCATGATGCTGTTGCCGGTGGGCAGACGGCGCTGAATGCTCGGCTTACGGCCGATTTGGAGAACGTTACGAACGACTACACACTGACTGCATACGCCGGGCATTTCGACGGTCAGGGCCATGTGGTGACTATTGACCTGAAGGATACGGGCGAACAGGGTAACGGACTGTTCCGCACCGTTTATGGGGGCACGGTGGAAAACCTGGGCGTGAAGGGCAAGATTGTTTCCAGCAACAAATATACCGCCTCCATTGTGGGCGATATGACGGATGGCATTATCCGCAACTGCTGGAGTACGGCCGATGTGGTTCTGGACTTCGTGGGAGATGCTACCAGCGGCGGCATCTGCGGACGAATCAAGATTGACAATTTCGGCATTGTGGAGAACTGCATTTTCGCAGGAACGATAACTGGCCCGGAGGCCTTCAAGTGTGCAGGTCTGGTAGGATACCTGAGCCGTCCGGGAGTGCAGATAACAAACTGTGTGGTGATGGGACGATTCAGTGTGGCCGAAAACGACAACAACGTCTTCAATCGCAAGCCCGAGAACGCCAGCTATACCAACTGCTATTACCTGGAAGATTCACGCTTTGCCCCCGTGTCGGACCTCTGCACCTCCGTTACGGCCGAGCAGATAGCCAGCGGCGAGCTGTGCTTTTTGCTGAACGGAGACCAGTCGGCTATGAAGTTCTATCAGAACCTGGGCGAGGATGCCTTCCCCGTGCCCAACAGCAGCCATGCCGCTGTCTATAGTACGGCCAACGTAAACTGCGACGGCACCATTTCCGATGCCGGCGGCTACACCAATGATGCCGACAAGGCAGGCAAGGTTCAGGGCCACCAGTACGAGCACGGTTTCTGCTCCGTTTGCGGTACGATGGATGCCGGCTTCATGACGGCCGATGCCGACGGATGGTTCAACATTGCCGACGGTTGGGGGCTGGCCTGGTTCGCCTCCTATGTGAACAGCGGAAACTTAACAGCCTCTGCCCGGCTCACGGCCGACATTGACATGAACGAGGCCAACTCGATGTTCAAGCCCATAGGAAACGGCACATTGTACAAAGGTACGTTTGACGGGCAGAATCATGTAATCAGCAACCTGAACGTCGAGGGCAACGAATACGTGGGCCTTATTGGTATGGTGGGCAACGGTGCCACTGTCCGCTGCCTGGTACTGGATGCCACCTGTGTCATCAGCGGCAAGGCCTTTGCCGGAATCATAGGCGGTTCGAACGACAGCGGCACCATCACAATGGAGTTCCTGGGCAATGAGGGTGTCGTAACCACTCAGAACCAGAATGCCGGCGGCATCATCGGTGTGAACATGAGCAGTTCGGCCACCCATATCATGCGCAATTGCTATGTTTCCGGCCAGGTAAAGGGCGGTTACGAGAGTGCAGCCCTTTCGGGTTGGACCGGCGGTTCCCAGAGTTCCATTACCAACTGCTGGAGCACAGCCGAGGTGAGCGGTAACGACAACGGGGCCCCCTTCTATCGCAACGGTGATACGAAGGTGAGCAACAACTACAATACATACGGCCAGCAGGGAACGCTCATCAGCAGCGAGGACGTTCTGAGCGGCAAGCTCTGCTACCTGCTGAACGGCCAGAGCTTCAGCAACCCCGTATGGTTCCAGACGCTGGAGGAGGATGAGCATCCCGTATTCGATGCTGCTCATGCCATTGTATATGGTTTCGGTGATGAGTATGGGTGTGTGAAGGACGGCAATGTAGAGGGCTTGCGCGACAAGCTGATTGAATACGAGACCAGCTATGCAGAGCAGCTCGTTGCCCAGGAGAGCCTGAAGCAGGCCTACCAGAAGGAGGTGCAGGCCTTTGAAGGCCTTGGTACAATCGATGCCATTGCCAAGGCTTACACAGCCCTGCTTGGCAGCAAGAAGGCACTGCAGGCCTGCGCCGATGCCTATGCGGCCTTTGAGAGCAAGGTGGAGCAGACGAAGAAGTACCTGCAGGAGGACCAGAGCTTCAGCGGCCCCATACGCGATGCACTGGAGGCCTATCTGAACGGCGATGCAGAACCCTCGGAGGAGAACCCGTACGGTGAAGCTGGATACATCATCGTGAACCTGCTGCTCGGCACAGATGAAATCAAGGCCGAGACCACTCGTATAGACGAATGGCTCAACCGTGCCATGATGGCCGATGCCAATCCCGGACAGGACATCACTCAGATGCTTGTCAATCCCGACTTCTCCAATGGCTTCGGAGGATGGAGCGGACAGAAAGGCAACAACGTAAACACGGCCGGCCCCATACCCTCGGCCTTCACCTTTAACAAGACCTCGGACATCTACCAGACGCTGACGGGCCTGAAGAACGGTATCTATGAGCTGCAGATGAACGCCTTCTTCTTCCCCTACCGCAGTGCCGAGAATGTGCTCAATGCCAACTATGGTGCTGCGCTCTATGCCGGCGGCAACGAGGTGCCCGTAATGGCGGCAGGCGAGGATGCATTACTTGCAACGGCTGCCCAGAACGGACAAAACTGCTATATAGACAATGTGAACACGCTGCCCTACGACTTCGAGGTACACAATGATGAGAGCGGCGAGGTCTTCTACGTGCCTTCCCACGAAACGGGCGCCAGCTACGCATTCAGCGCCAACCGCTATCTGAACCGCATCCTGGTGAACGTCACCGACGGCACCATCAAGGTGGGCATCCGAGTGGACGGCACTAGCGCCGGCTCGGACCTGGCCTGCTATGCCAATACGCACCTCATCTACCAGGGAGAGCTCGAGAGCGGCGAGGCAGCTGCCTCTATGGATGCCGTGCTCTCTGGCTTCGTGGCTCGCGCCAACACTACGCTCAACAGCTATCAGCACAGCGATGGCAACGACTACAGGCAGCGTCCCAACTTCAGCACTGCGCTGAAGGACCAGCTGAAGGAACTCGTTGACAAGGTAAGCGCCACAACCGAGGCTGCTGCCAAGTACGAGCTGATCGAACAGTTCACGGCCGTCTTCCGTGAGATCTACGCCTGCAAGAAGGCCTATGCCGATATGTACGCCCAGTCGCGCATCCTGAGCAACCTCAATGTCGAGGGCCTGCTCAGTGCAGAGGAGAACACCCGGCTCATCGATGCCATCATGGAGCTGGAAACCGCCTACAGCGAAGGCAACTACACTGCGCAGCAGGCCAGGGACCTGGGCGCAGTGAAGGGCATGAACGTCATCCCCGAGCAGAGGGACGGATACTATGAGATAGCCTCGCCCCTGCAGTGGGAGTACTACACATACGTGCTGAACGCTGTCAACAACAGCAGCAAGGGCCGGCTGACGGCCGACATAGACATGAGCGGGAAGTGCCTCACCGTCATCAATGCCTTCAGGGGCGAACTGGATGGGCAGGGCCATACGCTGAACATCTTCATGAACGGCACGGGCGGCGACGGCTACGCTCCCATTGCAGAGACCCGCGGCTGCTACATACACGACCTGAACATCACGGGCCGCATTGAGGGCGGTGCCCAGAGGAAGATTACCTCCCTCATCTCCAACAACAAGGAGAACCCCTTCGTCATCGAGCGCGTAAGCACCAGCATCACCATCACCAGCAGCTACCAGGGCGACTCGTCGATAAGCGGATTCATCGCCGATAACCGTGATGTGAACGGCACAAGCCGCTTCAAGGACTGCATAAGCACCATCACCGTAGAGGCTCCCCAGGCTACCAACCGCGGCGGACTGATTGGCTGGAACAAGTCGCAGGTGGAGTGCGAGAACATACTCATTGCCACTACCGAACCCGAGGAATCGGCCAGCAGCGCCACTATAATCCGTACCTCGTCGGCCGAGCTGAATACGTTCAAGAACTGCTACTACCTGGTACCGCAGCCCTCCAAGCAGGGCACGCATGTCACTGCCGAGCAGCTCGCCGGCGGCGAGGTGTGCTACCTGCTGCAGGCCGGGCGCGAGGAGCCCGTATGGTTCCAGACGCTGGGCGAGGACAAGACCCCCGTTCTGCTGAGAGACCACAAGCTGGTGGTGAAGACTCCCAACGGATACGAGAACGCCGAGAACGCCATCCGTGAGACATTCGCTGAGGACCGGGGCGCGAAGGGCGAAGCCCTCTACGACCTCACCGGCCGCAGGGTGCAGAAGGCACGGAGGGGCATCTACATTCGTGGCGGACACAAGGTCCTG
>CAMJQA010000071.1 GCA_946407895.1 uncultured Prevotellaceae bacterium | reverse complement strand
CCTCAAAGGGCATTCCGTCTTTCTTTATTGGCATACGAGTAGTCTCCTATTAGCAGCGCGTGCTGATTTAATGTTTATGAAAATTATTCTGATTCCAAAGATAACACTATTTCTGGTAGCAATCCTATTTTTCCGATACAAAAGATGCCTTATACCAAACAAATTGTCTATTTTTCATTGGAAATCAAGGTTTACGGAAGGGAGGGGGATAGTCAAGGTTTGCCAAACACCAGCACCTGAACGTCGCGCGGACCCATACTGAGGGGGATATCTGCCCAGCCGTCATGGCAGGCAGGGAGCTTGTGGCGGCCCCGCTCGTCGATGAGCCAGACGCGGCAGGATGGGGAGAGGCCGTAGTCGGAGGTACGGAACCGCAGATGCTGGCTCCATTCGCCATCGCCTATATGGGCCAGGGCGAGGGCCAGCGAACCGTCCTTTGCCCGCCAGGCTCCCGCATAGACCAAGGGTTCCGTGCGGCTGTCCTGAGTAAGCGTACTGCCCCGGCGCCCAGCATAGATGGAGATGCGCGAAAGGGGAATCTGCCGGGTGGGGATATCGAGCTGTGGGGCCCGCGTATAAACGCCGTAGAGGAGGTACTTCAGCGCCCGCTTGCGCACATTGACGAGCCGGCTGAGAAACGCCATTTCCTCCGGCTTTTCGTTCCACAGAAAGTCGTGGCAGTTGGCCAGGGTGGGCTGCATACCCCACACGAAGGCCCGGGCCTGTTCCATCCGGAACTGCATGTTGAAGTCGTCGGGCAGGCTCCCTTCGCGGTTGGCAGGCCGGTACTCGTCGGGCCAAAGGTCGTCGTAGGGCGGATAGACCAGCGAGCTGTAGCTGCCGAAGGTTATGGCATAGTCGTGATAGACGGCCTGGTAGAGCGGTATGGTCTCGGTATTCGTAGGGCCCATGTATCGTTCGCGGCTGGCCTCGAGGGTCAGGAAGAGGTCGAGGGCCGGAATCCAGTCCTCGCCCGAGCCCTCGCCGGCCAGAGTGGCAGGGGCGCGATGCCGGATCTCATCGGTCAGCCGGCGGAAGGAGGGGGCCCAGTAGTTGCCTCCCCCTATGGGATGGCCGTGGGCGGGGTCGTAGCAGGACATGTTCAGGCAGGCCTGGTCCATATAGACGCCGGCCACGCCGTAACGGTTCACTACGCTGTCGGCCAGCGCGGCATAGTGGCGGCGCCAGAAGTCGGTGGCCATACACATAGGCACCAGGCGGTTGCCGGTGAAGACGTTGTAGGCATAGGGGAATGTCTGGCCCGCCGCGCCGTGAACGGCATAGGGCTCGGCACCCATCTGCTTCCAGCTCTGGGTGGACTCGCCCCACTGGATGGAATTCATATAGACGATAGCGTGAACGCCCTGCTTCCTGGCCTGGCGGACAGCCTGCCTGAAGGGCTCGGCTCCCTCGCGAGGCGGCAGGTACTCGGGGAAGCCCTCGTCGTACGAACAGCCGTGCCACCAATGCCAGAGCACGTTCACCCGGGCGCCGGTGCGCCGCTTCATTGCCAATGCCTCGCCCAAGACGTTGGCCGACTGCTGCCTGTTCCATATCCACAGGTCGGTATCGAGGGCCCACCGGGGCGTCTGGCCGCTGGCAAAGCGGCTCTGCCGGCACCACTTCTGCCTCGTAGCCCACTCGCGGTAGAGCTGTGCCGCGCTGAGCCAGTCGCCCTGGAAGGGGCCGCACACAGCCTCGTAGGGCATTTCGTAGTCGCCCTCTCCGCGCGAGGGATAGTGCCTGACGGACCATTGTGTGGTCAGGCTGTCCATAGAGATATTGAAGGTTTTGGCATAGGAGAGCGAGTCGTTGGAGGCAAAGTAGAGGCCGCCCACCTGCAGGTCGTAGAGCGCAATCATCTGCATCGAAAGCAGGCCGGGACTGGGCCACGACCATCCTATGCGCGGCCTGTCGGGCCCTACCGACTGGCGCGGCCGCTTGATAAGGCTGCCCAGCCAGGTGGAGACGGCCAGGTCGTCGTCCATACTGCCTCGCAAGCCACCCAGCAGGGGAAAGTCAATCTCGGCAGCCTCATCCTCCCCAGTCAACCCGCTGAGGCTCATCGACCAGCGCACCAGCGAGGAGCCCTCATCCAAACGGATGTGAACCACGATTTGCACCCCTTTGGCATCACGGAAGGTTACATCCAGGCCGCAGGGCGGTACCCTTTGCTGGCTGACCGAAAGGGGCTCCCCGGGCGTCCACTCGCTGCCGTCTGCCCTGCGAATCAGCCACAGGTTTCCGGCCGAGGGAGCGGCCAGCAACTGGCGCCCTGTACGATGGTCCACAAACGAGGCAAGCCGGCCAGCCTCATCGATGTTCAGGCTCACAAGCCCGTTGCTCAACGTCTCGCCCCACATGCCCACCGAACAGGCAAGGAAAAGGGCTGAAAGTGCAATCTGCTTAAATGGTTTCCACATTATATTATAGCTTTGGCTGGCACAAAGATACGGCTTTTTTTGAAAAGATGAAGCATAAGCGGGAATTATTTTCCGCCCCCGGCAGATAAAAGCCTGCTTCCGGCGAATCTCCCCCACCCCAGCCAGGACATATTCAAGAGGTATAAAATATTTACACTGACAGGCATGCCCATACCCCCGGCCCGCCCTCCGCCATTGCGGAACAGGGGTGTAAATTTTGCGCGACCCGGGTTTTGCAATTGCGCGAAAGACTTTCCGCAGGAAAAGGACAAGCCTATGGAGGTAAAAACCTTTTACACCAGAACAACAGCAAGCATGGCACGGGACAAGGGAAGGCGGGGTTTGCGAGCCTTAGCAACCACCTCCCCCCGACTCATCATCCCCCTCATAAAAAACATTATTTTGGATAGCTTTTTGCAATAAATCGGGAAAAAACTCGGATAGAAGGGATTTTTTTTGTATTTTTGCAGCCGAATAGTGCGAACAAGATTATTTATAGAAATGAGAACCGATATGAGAAAGATCTTTCTTTTCCTGCTGGGTGCATCGCTGTGCGGCGCGGCCAGCGCTCAGACAAGCATTACGGCCGATGTGCTGCAACAGCTGCAGGGCAGCTACACGCCCACCCCGGCCGACAAGGCCCGGCACAACGCCATCAGCAACGTAAGCATTCAGCAGATGGCTGTCAACCAGGAGAATACACAGGCCAAGGACACCTACTTCAGCGTGGAAGTGCCCAATACGGGCATCAGCGACCAGCAGAAGAGCGGGCGCTGCTGGCTCTTCACGGGCACTAACCTGCTGCGCCACCGCGCCATGAAGACGCTGGGCATCAAGGACTTCTTCTTCAGCCAGAACTACCTCTTCTTCTACGACCAGCTAGAGAAGAGCAACCTGTTCCTGCAGGGCATCATCGACACGCGCCGCCAGCCCCTCGACAACCAGATGGTTGGCTGGCTCTTCCAGCACCCCCTCTCGGACGGCGGCACCTATACGGGCGTGGCCGACCTGGTAGCCAAGTACGGTCTGGTGCCACAGGACATAATGGCCGAAACGAACGTCAGCAACAGCACCAGCGAGTTCAACGGACACCTGAAGCGCAAGCTGCGCGAATTCGGCATCCAGCTGAGGGAGAAGAGCGAGGCAGGCGCATCGGAGAAAGACCTGCAGGCCCTGAAGGTGGAACAGCTGAAGACGGTATATCGCCTGCTGGTGATGGCATACGGCCAGCCGCCAAAATCCTTCAGCTGGGCACCCAGGAAGGACGGGCGCATGACCGGCGAGCCCAAGACCTATACGCCGCAGGAGTTCTACCGCGAGGTGTGCGCTCCGCAGGAAGACCTCTATGCCGACTACGTCATGCTGATGAACGACCCCAGCCGCCCATACAACCAGGTGTATGAGATTGACTACGACCGCCACGTTTACGAAGGCCACAACTGGGTCTACGTAAACCTGGACATCGAGGAGCTGAAGCCTATTGCCATAGAGAGCCTCAAGGACTCGGCGCAGATGTACTTCGGCTGCGACGTAGGCAAGTTCCTGGACCGCCAGACGGGCTTTGCCGACATCAAGAACTTCGACTACGAAAGCCTGCTGGGCACCAACTTCGGAATGAACAAGCGCCAGCGCATACAGACCTTCGACAGCGGCAGCACCCATGCCATGACCCTGATGGCCGTTGACCTGGACAAGGACGGCAAGCCCACCAAGTGGAAGGTGGAGAACAGCTGGGGCGCCAGCAGCGGAGCGGCCGGATATATCATCATGACGGACGAATGGTTTGGCGAGTACATGTTCCGCCTGGTGGTGAACCGCAAGTATTGCCCCGAGAAGGTACTCAGCCTGTTGAAAAAGAAACCCGTAAGGCTCCCCGCCTGGGATCCGATGTTCATGGAGGAGGATTAAGATATGGAAACAACAAGACAGAATAAAATAGCACGCCTCATTCAGAAAGAGCTGAGCGACATCTTCCAGCGGCAAACCAGCCAGATGCGCGGTGTGCTGGTCAGCGTAAGCGCCTGCCGCATCAGCCCCGACCTGAGCGTTTGCCGCGTCTATCTGAGCGTCTTCCCCAGCGAGAGGGCCGAGGAACTGGTGGGCAACATAAACACCAACCAGAAGCAGGTGCGCTATGAGCTGGGCAGGCGAGTGGGCCACCAGCTGCGCATCATCCCCGAGCTGAAGTTCTTTGTGGACGACTCGCTCGACTATGCCGAGCACATCGACGAACTGCTGAGGAAATGAGGGTGAGTTTTTTAAAACTTTGAACTTTAAACTTTGAACTTTGAACATTTCATAGCCCGCAGGTACCTCTTCAGCAAGAAGAGCCACCATGCCATAAACATCATCAGCGGCATCTCGATGATGGGCGTGGCCATTGCCGCAATGGCTATGGTGTGTACCCTGAGCGTCTTCAACGGGTTCCAAGACCTGGTGGCAGGCCTGTTTACCGCCTTCGACCCCCAACTGCGTATATCCCTGGCCGAGGGAAAGACGGCAGAGGCTGACGACGAAGCCCTCAAGGCCCTGAGGGAATGCCCCCTGGTAGAAGTCTATACACCCGTCCTGGAGGACCAGGCCCTGGTATATCAGGAGGGGCGACAGGTCGTTGTCACCATAAAGGGCGTTGACGACAACTTCTCCGAGGGCACGGACATAGAGCACATCCTGTACGGCGACGGAACGTTCTGCCTGCATGCCGATGTGCTGGAATATGGCGTAGTGGGCATTCAGCTGGCCGCCCAGCTGGGGTTGGGCACATCCTTCCCCGACCCGCTGCAGATCTATGCCCCCAAGCCCGGCGAGCGGGTAAACATGGCCAACCCGCTAAGTTCCTTCAACCACGACGAGCTACAGAGCCCCGGCGTGGTCTTCCAGGTAAAGCAGGCCAAGTACGACAGCAACTACATCATCACAAGCCTGGGCTTCGCACAGCGGCTGTTCGGACAGCAGGGACGCATCTCCAACATCGAGGTAAAGCTCCGCGACGACGTCTCGCTGCAGAAGGGCAAGAAGGAAATACGCCGCCTGCTGGGTCCGCGCTTTACGGTACAGGACCGCTACGAGCAGCAGGAGGACATCTTCCGCATCATGAGGGTGGAGAAGTTCATCTCCTACGTGTTCCTTACCTTCATACTGCTGGTTGCCAGCTTCAACATCATCGGGTCGCTCTCCATGCTGATGATTGACAAGCGCCAGGACGTGCAAACCCTAAGGAGCATGGGAGCCACCGACCAGACGATATGCAACATATTCAACCTGGAAGGCCGGATGATAAGCATGGCCGGGGCCGTGCTGGGCGTGCTGGCTGGCCTCCTGCTCTGCTGGGCGCAGCAGACCTTCGGGCTTGTCAGCATGGGAAACAACGACGGCAACTTCATCGTGGAAGCCTATCCCGTCAGCGTGCATCCCTGGGACATCGTACTCATCCTCTTCACCGTCTTCGTAGTAGGCGCATTGGCCGTTTGGTATCCCGTAAAGTACCTCTCAAGGAACCTGCTGTAAAAAGAAAATAACTGAATAGACCTGTTAAGGAAATGGAAAAGGAATTAGGCATAAAGATTCAGCTGCCCAAATACATAGACCCCAGGGGCAACCTCACCGTAGCCGAAGGACAGGACTGCATCCCCTTCGAGATAGCACGGGCCTACTGGGTGACCGACGTGCCCGGCGGAGAGTTTCGCGGAGGCCACGCCCACAGGGAATGCGTGGAGTTCATCGTAGCAGCAAGCGGCTCGTTTGACGTCACACTGGATGACGGCTCGAGGAAGCAGACCTACCACCTGAACCACCCCTGGGAAGGACTGCTGGTGGGCACCGGCATCTGGCGGACCCTGGAGGACTTCTCGTCGGGAGCTGTCTGCATGGTTCTGGCCAGTCAGAAATTCAAGGAAGAAGACTACATCAGAGAATATGATGAATATAAGGCGATATACGGTCGAGGATAAGGCCCAGTGGGACGCATTCGTGGCGGCATCCAGAAACAGCACCTTCCTGTTCCTGCGCAACTATATGGACTACCATCGCCAGCGTTTCACCGACCACTCCCTGCTCTGCTTCAACGGCAAGGGACGGCTCATTGCCATCCTGCCCGCCAATGAAAGCCAGGACGGAGAGGGCCTCAAACGCCTGGTGTCGCACCAAGGGCTCACCTATGGAGGGCTGGTGCTCACCACCCACACCTCAGCCAGCGACGTCCTTGCAATTATGCAGGCGCTGGTGGAATATGCCCGCCGGGAAGACTTCTCGTACATCCTCTACAAAGCATTGCCAACCATATATCACCGGCTGCCTACCCAGGAAGACCTCTATGCCCTGTTCCGCCTTGGAGCCAAGATGGAAGCCTGCAACCTGTCGTGCACAGTATCCTTGCAGGCATCCGCCCCAACACCTATGGAGCGACGCAGGCAACGAGGCATGAGAAAAGCTCTGGAGAAAGGCTACAAGACGGAGGTCGGCAGCCTGCAGGAATTCTGGCCCATCATGGTGGACAACCTGCAAACGCGCTACCACGCCCTGCCCACACACTCGCTGGAGGAGATGCAGTACCTGCAGAGCCAGTTCCCCAATCAGATTGTCTGCACCATAGCCCGCGACAGCAACGCCAAGGCACAAGCCGGGGCCGTTGTATTCCAGACCGCCTGTGCCGCACACGTCCAGTATGGACACGCAACACCTCAGGGAAAAGAAGACGGCGCGCTGGACTTGCTTTACACCGACCTGATAAGCCATTACAGGCAACAGGGACTCCCCTATTTCGATTTCGGCACAAGCAACGAGCAGGGAGGCCGCATACTGAACGAAAGCCTGATAGCGCAAAAGGAAGGGTTCGGAGGCAGAGGCGTAATATGCCCCACATATAAAATAGATATAAACTCAGACGAAAAGATATGAAACACCCATTTATCGTATTGGCAACTGTATTGTTGCTCCTTCCGGCAATGAGAGGACATGCCCAGACCGAGCAGCCAGCCGAAGCACCCTCAACCCTGGAGGGATGGGCCGAGAGAGTGCAGAAATTCGGCAAGGGCATACCTCAGGAACAGGTCTTCATCCACATGGACAACACCTGCTATTTCCTCGGCGACACCATTTACTACAAGGCATACGTCAGACGGAGCGACACCGGCGCGCCCAGCCGCCTGAGCGGCCTGCTCTATGCCGAACTGCTCAATCAAGACGGTTACCTGGTAGAGCGGCAGTACATTGAGCTGAAGAACGGACAGGGCAACGGTTCCTTCTGCCTGCTCGACACCCTCTATGGCGGTTACTACGAACTGAGGGCCTATACCAGGTGGCAGCTGAACTGGGGACAGACAGAGCATCCACACACAAATTTCGGCGAACGATGGTTCTTCAACAAGAAGATGGCCAAGGACTACTTCCGCGACTACGAGAAGCTCTATAGCCGTGTCTTCCCCGTGTATAATAAGCCAAAGACGCCGGGCGACTTCCAGCAAAGCATGACGCTCCGTCCCCTGCGCCGCAGGGTAAAGGCTGATACCGACCCGCAAGACGTCAGGCCACAGCTCTACCCCGAGGGCGGGCACCTGATTGCCGGAGTGGAGAACTGCGTAGCATTCGAAGCCAATGATGAAGAAGGCATACACGTTGACGGCACCCTGACCATAGTGGACCACTCAGGAAACAAGGTTGCGGAAGGCTCTACCGAGAACCGAGGCCGCGGAACGGTACTCTTCACGCCGGCGGAAGGAGAGAAATACAAAGCACAATTCACCCTGAAGCAAAACACCAGCCTGCTGAAAGCACAGGAGGGAAAGTGCCCCGAGGTTGAGACAGACGGATGCGCCATACGAGTAGAACGCAACGGGGAAAAGCTATCAATAGGCATAGCAGCCAAGGGAACGGCTGCCACCGAAAAGCTTGGGCTGACGGTGATGAGCCAAGGCGTGCTCCAAGGTTTCCAGGAATTAGGCAGCGGAGGTATTCACAGCCTGGACCTCAACACGTCTGCTATGCCCGTTGGCATCCTGCAGCTCACAGTATTCAATGCCCAGGGACGCATCTATGCCGACCGGCTTGTATTCAACACACCGGCTATGACAGATATGGGAGGCCGCAAACTGTCCTTCACCGGCATCCAGAAAACGCCCTACGAACCCTTCGCCGCTATTGATCTGGGCATTGAAGGCGGCGAGCCTGGCAGCACCGTAAGTGTTGCTGTACGGGATGCAGCACATACGGAATACATCTACGACAATGGAAATATTCTCACCGAGATGCTTCTGAGCAGCCAGATACGCGGATTCATAGAGAACCCCGGCTATTTCTTTGAGAAGGACGACGATGAGCACCGCCGCGCCCTGGATCTGTTGCTGATGGTCCAGGGCTGGCGACGATTCGACTGGCACATCATGGCCACTCCAGGCGAATTCGCCGTGCAATACATGCCCGAGCATACTCAGATGATGAGTGGTGAAATTAACACCTACATGGCCTTCCAGCGCGAGACGGAATTTGAAAAGCAGATTAATGCAGATATAGCCAAGCAGATGCAGACCGAGGAGGAGAAGGAGGCCATGAAGGCCGACAATAGTCACAAGCAGAATACAGCCTCGACCATCCATGTAGGAGACGGAGTGACTGGCGTGGCCGATGTGGTGGAGCAGATGAATGAGAACAGCGCAATAGCCGAGAAAGCCTTCAACAAGGGTGGAGACATACAGAGCACCGCGGTCGTGAATGACCGTTTCAACTTCGGACGGACTAACCTGAAACGGGAAGTCTTGACCCATGCCGAGTTTGTAAAGCCCGGAGCACCCGAAGGGGTAGTGGGCGAAATGATGAGCGAGAAAGGACACTTCAACATTGAGTCGCCACGATTCTACGGAGCCTGCTATTTCTTCCTTGGCGCCAGTGATACCACTAAGTGGAAGAAGGACAAGGAATATAATTGGGTGACAAATGGCGAGGATAGCAAGCAACAGGTTGTATATCCCGAATTCTACGTCAAGCTGAATCCGCTTTTCCCAAGATTTGTCAAGCCCTACAACGGATACCAGAAGAACGTTGCTGAAGCACCCGAAGGATCTGCTCTCTCAGAGGAATGGATGGAAGGCGTAGACCGGACCCTAAGACAAGTTACCATCGGTGCCAAACGGACCACCTATACGAACTTCGACGCCAGTAAGCCTGCTTTCGTCATAGATGCCTACGATGCCTTCAATGATGTTTGCGATGCCGGACTCTGCAATGGCGTTTTCATGGGCGCTGAACGCTTTATAACCGACATAGCCCGCAACTACATCGGCGACATGAATATGGAACGCCCCTACGAGATTAAGATGCGACGCAACAGCCGGCCCGAGAACTTCCACATCTCAGACGGCACAAAGGAGAAGTTCAACCACCTTGCAAATCTGGATAAGGTTTACATCTACACAGACTACAGTCCCCGCCTTGAAGGCGACCGCAGCTTCGAGCAAAGCAATCAGCCCATCGTCGAAGTCGACCTCCGCCTGGATCCCAACGATGCAGTTCAGACCACCTATCGAGATCGTTTCTATGTGCTAAAGGGTTATGCCGTATGCGAGGACTTCTATCACCCCGACTATTCCCAGAAACCCCTGGAAGGCTCCAAGGACTATCGCCGCACCCTGTTCTGGGACCCCAATGTGCAACTGGACAGTCAAGGCAATGCAAAGTTGCACCTGTTCAACAATGGCAAGAAGACCCAAATTGCTGTCAGTGCCGAAGGCATGTCAGAGAAAGGCACCCTAAGCACCGGGCTGAGTATGCCTGAGGACCAATAACAGGTAAAAATGAATTTGGCCACAGGCCTTGAAATGAAAATAAACAAATCAGAAATCAAGAAAAAATATAAGAACATGGAAGAAAAGAAATTGCTTGAGATTATTGAGCGCTTTGCATACGAAGGCAAAGTGGAATCCGTGACCCCGCTGGGTGAAGGTCTTATCAACGACACATATCTGGTTCGCACGGTTGGAATATTTACTCCCGACTACGTTCTGCAGCGCATAAACCACGTTGTATTCCCCAACGTAGAAATGCTCATGAGGAACATCGCTGCCGTAACCGCCCACATCCGGCATAAGTTAGAACAGCAGGGGGTTCAAGACATAAACCGTCGCTGCCTGGATTTCATGCGCTTACGGGATGACCCACAGCGAAACTATGTGGAGGTAGAAGGTCAATACTGGCGCCTGATGGTCTATATTGAAGACTCCGTTACGAAGCAGGCTGTAGATGCCGAAACGAGCCGGGCTGCTGGTTTGGCATTCGGACAATTCGAAGCCATGCTGGCCGATATCCCCGTTGAACTCGGCGAGACTATTCCAAACTTCCATAACATGGAATTCCGCCTCCGCCAGCTAAGGCAAGTGGTAAGCGAAGACCCAGAAGGGCGCGCTGGAGAGCCACAAGTACAGGAACTGCTGCGCGAGATAGAGAATCGCAGCGTTGATATGTGCCGGGCTGAACGGATGGGGCGCGAAGGTTTGCTTCCCCGCCGTGTATGTCATTGCGATACGAAAGTGAACAACATGCTTTACGACCGGGAAGGCAATGTGCTCTGCGTTATCGACCTGGATACCGTCATGCCAGGCTTTGTCTTCTCTGATTATGGCGATTTCCTGCGCACAGGAGCCGCAGCTGTAGCCGAGGATTTCGGCGACATGCAGCAGGTGGCCTTCCGAATGGACATTTTCCGCGCCTTCACCGAAGGATACATGCAGGGAGCTGGTGCCTTCCTTACGCCGGTCGAGAAAGAGAACCTGGCATGGGCCGCTAGCCTATTCCCCTATATGCAATGCGTACGTTTCCTGTGGGACTACCTCAGCGGCGACCATTATTGGAAGTGTCGCTATGAAGCCCATAACTTCATACGCGCCCTGAACCAGTTCCACCTGCTATTGGACGTCGAGCGTCACATGCCCGAGATGGAAGACTTCATCAAGCAATTACAATAAGACAACAAGGCACATACAAAATGGGAAATGTAACGAATGAAGCCCGACAGGGTGATAATCAACCAGGACAAATGGTCAGGCCACTGACCTATCCCTTTTACAGTTTACTACGCAAATACGTTAGTGCCAGTGGCCTACTCATTGTCGCAACCCTTGCCGCAATCATCATAGCGAATTCCGCACTGCGTGAACTTTATTTCCAGACATGGCAGATGCCCGTCAGCCTTAGCATAGGCTCACTCAACCTTTTTGGTCACGAAGGACAGCCCATGAGCTTAGGTGCCTTCATCAACGACTTCCTCATGGCTATCTTTTTCCTTTCAGTGGGATTGGAGATAAAAAGAGAAGTGTTATGTGGCGAGCTCTCCAGTCTGGAGAAAGCTCTGGCTCCCGTTATCGGCGCATGTGGAGGAATGATCTTGCCTGTCATTTTCTTCTGGTTGATCTGTCATGGCAATGAAACGATGGAACGTGGTGTAGCCATCCCCATGAGCACCGACATTGCATTCAGCCTTGGAGTACTCTCAATGTTTGGGCGCCGCGTGCCTGTAGCCCTGAAGGTATTTCTGGCTACGCTTGCCGTTGCAGATGACTTAGGGGGCATCGTCGTCATTGCATTTCGGTATAGCGAGCATCTGGACACGTTCTATCTCATGCTAAGCATGGGAGTCATTGTCCTTCTTGTTCTGGGCAATCTGAAAGCAATCACCACCAAGATGTATTACCTCTCCTTAGGTTTTCTTTTATGGTACCTGATGAGCAGGAGCGGAATCCACGCAACCATTGCTGGCGTTGTTCTTGCATTCTGCATTCCCAGCCGCCTACCCATTGGGGTCTCCTACTATATTGAACGTGTACGCCAAACCGTCCATAACTTTCCAGAAGTCGTTGTCACTCATGCCGACAAGCAAAAGCCTGCCATTATGAGTGCCACTGACGTAGGTCTTCTCAAAGAAATTGAGCATGCCGGCGACCATCTGATAAGTCCGCTTCAAGATCTTGAAGACAGCCTGCGCAACCCAATCAATTACTTTATCATACCCCTCTTTGCATTTGCCAATGCGGGGGTCAATCTTGAGGGGATGACCTTGGCGAACCTGTTCTCCGGCATCGGACTTGCTGTCATTGTCGGTCTCGTTCTCGGTAAGTTCCTCGGTGTCTTAGGTTTCACGTGGCTCTTCATACGTCTTCATGTCATCCACATGCCTAAGGGGGCCACTTGGAGCAGCCTGGCCAGTGTAGCCATGCTCTGCGGAATCGGTTTTACCGTCAGCATGTTTATGTCTCATCTCTCCTACTCTCCACAGTACCCTGAATATCTTGCAGATGCAAAGCTGGGCATTCTCACCGCCTCGCTTATATCGGCTATACTCGGTTCGCTCATGTTGCGCAAGACACTGCCTCCTGCATCTTAAGACGCCATAAATGAATGATTACAGATTATACAAAAAAAGAAGGGGCTGCTTAAGCCCCTTCATTTCAGGAAAGTCGGGATGACAAGATTCGAACTTGCGACCACACGCCCCCCAGACGCGTACTCTAAACCGGACTGAGCTACATCCCGTTCCTTTTTGCGTGTGCAAAGGTATGGCAATTTTTTGTTCCCTCCAAATTTTTTTATAACTTTGTATTCAAATTGGTAAAAAAAAAGCAAATTTTCATGCAAATCCGTCTTTTACCGCCTCAGGAAACAGGTGGAACAATACATTTACCCGCTAGCAAAAGTCTAAGCAACCGCGCTTTGGTAATTTCTGCACTCAGCCAAAAGGGGCAGGCATTCGACCATGAGGCCTCAAGACTTCTACAGAACATTTCAGACTGCGATGATACCCGGGTGATGCTTACCGCCTTGCGCGAACGGCCCGAAACGGTCAACGTGCAGGCAGCCGGAACGGCCATGCGCTTCCTTACAGCCTACCTGTCCACCACCGCCGGGTCGCACGTTATCACTGGCACTGAGCGTATGCGGCACAGACCGATAGCGCCACTCGTGGATGCCCTGCGCCGTCTGGGTGTCAAGATTGACTATATTGGCAATGAGGGGTTCCCTCCCCTGCATATTGAAGGCCGCAACTTACGGGGCGGCGAATTAGATTTGCCCGGCAATGTAAGCAGTCAGTACATAAGCGCCCTGCTCATGATAGGCCCCATATTGGAAAATGGCCTGACTCTACACTTGACCGGACAAGTAGTGAGCCGTCCATACATTGACATGACACTTGATGTGATGCAACATTTTGGAGCACAGGCACAGTGGACGGATGAGCATACCATACACGTGAATGGCGGAGGCTATGAGCTTACACATTATTATATAGAAAATGACTGGAGTGCCTCCAGCTACTGGTACGAAATAATGGCACTCTCCGATGACCCGGATGCCTGCATCTCCCTGCCTGGGCTTTTCGTGAAGAGTATTCAGGGTGACAATGCCGTACAGCAGATGTTTCGCCCATTGGGCGTGGAGACACAGTTTATCCAGGATGCCAACGGACTGGAGGGCATCGTGCTCCGTAAGGCGGCATGCCAGAAGAAGCAGCTTAATCTGGATTTTACCAACCAGCCCGATTTGGCACAGACCTTAGTGGTGACATGCGCCATGTTAGATATCCCATTCCACTTTACGGGACTGCAAAGTCTGAAGATAAAGGAGACTGACCGACTGACAGCACTGCGCACCGAGTTAGGCAAGCTCGGCTACGTTCTGCATGAAGAGCAAGGCAGCAGGCTTCGCTGGGATGGCGAGCGCACCCAAGCACAACCTGACGCTGCGATTGACACGTATGAGGATCATCGCATGGCTATGGCTTTTGCACCCGCATGCCTGAAATTAGGGGCAGTCAAGATAAACGATCCCCAGGTAGTCAGTAAGTCCTATCCGTCTTTCTGGGAAGACCTGAAGAGATTACATTTCAAGATTCAAGGCGCATAAACAAGTTATTTGGAATATGATTTTTATTTACACAATCATAACACTCCTTCTGCTGGGACTGGTTGCAGGCTTGGCACACTGGGTTCGTGCGCTGAGGTATCGCAAGATGGTAAACCAGGGCATCATCGATGAGGCAAAGATACCTCCGACGCTGAACCCCGTTGACATGGAATGCTGCGGACAGCATGAAGTCTGTGAGAAAGAGAGCCTGCTGGCAGCATTAAGCCGCCAGATAGAATATTATGAAGACGAAGAATTAGACCGCTTCAGGGGGCGGAAGAGTGATGAATATACAGAAGACGAGATAGAGGAGTTCCGAAACATTCTTTACACAATGCGCGATGATGAAGTAGCCGGCTGGGGACGCAGCCTGCAACTCAGACAAGTAGAACTGCCCGATGAAGTGAAGGACGAACTCTTCCTGATTATAGGCGAACGAAGGAGTGGCACCTAAAAGAATTGCCCAAAAGTTGCATCGGTGAACAATATTTTTCGCACGTGTACGTTATTAAATATAGTGAAAGGCCCAAAAGACATAGCTGAGCACAGGAGAGAGTCAGTCTTCATTCCTGCATTCTGGATCATATTTTGCATGGTCCTCATGATGTCATGTTCTACAAAGAAGAACACGGCCGGCACACGTTTCTATCACTCAACCACAGCACGCTTTAATACCCTTTACAACGGTCAGCAAGCTTTCCTAGAGGGCTTAGACGCCCAGGTTCGCGGCCACAAGGATGACTACACCAGGTTACTGCCCATGTATCTGAGCACTAACAAGAGCACGGCAAACATGGGAAAGGCCAACTACGAGACAGCTATTACTAAAAGCGAAAAGGCCATTAAAGTACACAGCATAAAGAAACGCCCCACCATTAAAGGCAACAAGCGCCGCACGCCCAAGCAGAAGGCCTTCCTGGCCCGAAAGGAGTTTAATCCTTATTTGCGTCATGCCTGGCTTATGATGGCCGAGGCTCAATTCAACCGGGGCGAATTCATCGAGGCCGCCTCCACCCTTAACTACATTTTACGTCTGTATAGCACCCAGCCAGAAGTTACGAGCGTGGCCAAGGCACGCCTTGCCCGCTGCTACGTAGCGATGGAATGGCCGTACGATGCAGAAGACATCCTCTCCAAGATGAAGCGAGACAGTATGTCCAGGCAGGGCGCCCTTGAACGCGACAACACGATGGCGGCCTACCTCATCCAGACTCATCAGTACAAAGAAGCCATCCCACACCTGCAAAGTGCCATACACAGCACACGCGGCAAGCTGCAGAAGGCGCGGTTGAATTTCCTGCTGGGACAGCTATACCAACAGACCGAAAACGGGCAACAGGCCTACAAAGCACTGAGCCGGGTTATACGCAGCAACCCACCCTACGAACTGGCATTCAACGCCCGCATCCTGCAAACCGAGATTCTGCCTCGCGACAAGTACAAGCAGATGATTGCCCGGCTAAAGCGGATGGCAAAGAGCGACAAGAACAAAGACTATTTGGACAAAGTATATTACGCAATGGGCAACATCTACCTGAGCGTACAGGACACGGCACACTGCATCGGCGCCTACGAACGCGGCGTCATGGAGGCCACACAGAGCGGCATAGCCAAGGCAGTACTACTGCTGCGCCTGAGCCAGCTATACTGGGATATGGAGAACTACATTGAGGCGGCACGTACCTACAAGCAATGCGTTGCCATCCTCGACAAGGAGCACGAAGAATTCAAGGAAAGCGAGCGCCGCAGCAAGATACTGAACGACCTGGAGCCACACCTAAGCGCCATCAAGCTGCAAGACAGCCTGCAGGAGTTAGCCCAGATGGATGAGCCAGACCGCTTGGTGGCCATCGACCGCGTGATTGAGCTTTTGAAGAAGAAGGAGAAGGAGGAGGAGAAGTTGGCAGCCAAGAAGGGACTGTCACGCACCGGAGCCAATGCACGTACGGGTGCCGCCAACCAGCCACAGAACCGCGCCTCTGCCACACAAACACCGGCAGCCTCATCGGCATCGGCATCTGCACCGAAGGGCAACTGGTATTTCTATAATCCACGCGCCGTCAGTCAGGGCGTCCAGGAGTTCCAGCGCCGGTGGGGACAGCGCCGCAACGAAGACAACTGGCGCATCAGCCGCAAGGCGTCGCTGCCAAATGCGGGGGATGTGGCAGACATAAGCCAGGATGAGCTCGACAATGACAGCTTGTACGGCGAGGTGGGAGAGGTACTGTCCGAGGAAGAGCAGGCCCGCAGGGACTCCCTGGCCAACGACCCCCACAACCGCGAGTTCTACCTGAAGCAGATACCCCTTACCGAAGAAATGATGGAGGCCTCTAACCAGGCACTCTCCAACGGCCTTTACAATGCAGGCGTGCTGGAACAGGAACAACTGGAAAACTTCCCGCTGGCCGAGCGCACCATGCTGCGTCTGCTCAACGACTTCCCCGAACGCGAGGACCTGGACAATATATATTACCACCTATTCCTGCTCTATGGCAGATTGGGTGATGACGAGAAGGCCGAATACTATCGCAGCCTGCTCTTGGAGCAGTACCCCGAAAGTCGGCTGGCCATACTGCTGGGCAATCCCAACTACAATATGATTGCCAGCAAGGGGAAGCATGTTGAGGACTCAATCTACCAGGTTGCCTATGCCGCATACCAGGCCTCGGACTATGCCGAAGTCGGACGCAACTATGAATATTGCACCGAGAACTTCCCCGAAGGGTTGAACCGGGCCAGGCTTATGTTCGTTCATGCCATGAGCCTGCTCTATTCCGGCGAGCGCGACTCCTTCCTGGTGGTCTTGCAGGAGGTTGTACAGAAGTATCCAAAGGAGGAGGTCACCCAGCTTGCCAGTTACATTGTAAAAGGTGTGCAGGAAGGGCGTCCGCTCATGGAGGACAAGTATGACGCAAGCAATATATGGGGGCGCCGCAACCGCAGGAGCGGACAGGACAGCACCGAGGTGGCTCCCGAACTGAAGGAGGACCGCTACGGCAACTTCGTCTTCCTACTGGCCTACCCCACCGGGAGCCTCAACGAAGACCAGCTGCTCTACGAGATGGCACGCTACAACTTCACAAACTACATGGTGAGGAACTTCGAGATGGAGATGACCGAAGACCAGGGACTCAGCATGATGGCCATAAAGGGCTTCCAGTCCTATGACGAGGTACATGCCTATGCCCAGAACCTCTATCTCGACGAGCACATGAGCACCGTGCTGAAGGGCATACGCTCCCTGCTCATCTCCGAGGAGAACCTGAAGCTCCTCGGCACGGAGTTCAGCTTCGACGAATACAAGGAATTCTACGACGAGAAGTTCGCGCCGCTCGATGTACCCGAGGACCTCCAGATTGACGAGCCCACGGACATGGAGATACTCGACCCCGACGATGCAGAAGCTCAGACCGAAGAGGCAGAAGAAGAAGCAGAAGCCGAGGAGGACGACGATGATGACTTCTTCCCGTTCTGAGTCAGGATGGGCCTTTGCACTAGGCTCTTGGATAATTGATGATTGAACTTTAAACCTTTTAAATGGAAGAAACAAGGAAATTCAGACTACTTTGGGTTGACGACGAGATAGAACTCTTGGGCGCCCACATCCTGTTCCTGGAGAAGAAAGGATACCAGGTAGAGACCGTAACGAACGGATACGATGCCCTGGACCGATGCGGCGACCAAGCCTTCGACCTCATACTCCTGGACGAGAACATGCCCGGCCTGAGCGGACTCGAGACGCTGAACCGGATAAAAGAGCTCCAGCCCAGCACACCGGTGGTTATGGTGACCAAGAGCGAGGAGGAGAACATCATGGAACAAGCCATCGGGGCCAAGATTGCCGATTACCTGATTAAGCCCGTCAACCCCACCCAGATCCTGCTGACGCTGAAGAAGAACATCCATCAGCGCGAAATCGTCACGGCAGCCACGCAGACAGCCTACCAGCAAGACTTCCAGGGCCTGACGACGCTCATCAACGAAGCCACAGACCTGGAACAGTGGACCGAGGTCTATCGGCGCCTCACCAACTGGGAGCTGCAACTATCCGAAACAGACAGCGGCATGAAGGAGATGCTGTCCATGCAGCGCACCGAGGCCAACGGAGAATTCACCAAGTTCATAAAGCGGCACTACATGAAATGGATGCAGCGCCCCGAGGACCGTCCGCTCATGAGCCCCGACATCTTCAAACACAGCGTCTTCCCCGCCCTGGCCGCCGGCGAAAAGGTATTCCTGGTCGTCATCGACAACTTCCGCTATGACCAGTGGCGCATGATTCAGCCCGAGCTGGCCGACCTGTTCACCATCGACGAGGGGCTCTACTGCAGCATCCTGCCCACGGCCACGCAGTATGCCCGCAATGCCATCTTCAGCGGACTGATGCCCAACATCATTGCCCAGATGTTTCCCGACCTGTGGGTTGACGAGGACTCCGAGGAGGGCAAGAACCTCAATGAAGCACCCCTCATACAGACGCAGTTCGAACGATACAGGAAGCGCAACACCTTCACCTATCATAAGATCAACGATTCGCAGGCGGCCGAGAAGCTTGTGCAACAACTGCCCGGCCTGGCCAAGTACGACCTGAACGTGGTGGTGCTCAACTTCATAGACATGCTCAGCCACGCCCGCACCGAGAGCCGCATGGTTCGCGAGCTGGCCAGCAACGAGGCCGCCTACCGCAGCATCACCCTCAGCTGGTTCCGCCACTCGGCCGCAGGCGAGCTGTTCCGAGCCCTGGCAGCAACCGACTACCGCATCATACTCACCACCGACCACGGCAGCATACGGTGCTACAACCCCGTCCGCGTTCAGGGCGACCGCAATACGAACACCAACCTGCGCTACAAACTGGGCAAGAGCCTGTCATACAACCCACGCGAGGTCTTCGAGATACGCGAACCCCTGCGCGCCGGGCTGCCCAGCCCCAACCTCAGCACGGCATACATCTTTGCCACCGGAGAAGACTTCTTTGCCTACCCCAACAACTACAATTACTACGTGCAGTACTACAAAGACACGTTCCAGCACGGCGGAATCAGCATGGAGGAAATGCTCATCCCCCTCATCGAACTCAAGGGGAAAAGGAGATAAAAGGTTCAAAGTTTAAAGTTTAAAGTTCAAAGTTTAAGGTTCAAAGTTCAAAAAGACAATGAAGATAACATTCACTTTAGCCGAAACGCAGGCTGCGGCACGCCAGTTCTTACAGGCCGTTGGGCAGCTGGGCGTTATAGCCTTCCACGGCGCAATGGGCGCCGGCAAGACCACATTCATACGCGCCCTCTGCCAGGAACTGGGGGTGGAGGACGTCGTAACGTCGCCCACCTTTGCCATCGTCAACGAATACTCCTCCGCCCGTGGACCCGTTTATCACTTCGATTTCTACCGCCTGCGCCAGCTGCAGGAGGCGCTCGACATCGGGCTGGAAGAATACCTCGCGAGCGGTCGCCCCTGCCTGATGGAATGGCCCCAGGTGGTGGAGCCCCTGTTGCCTGACGACACCACCGACGTTTCCATCAGCGAGAACCCCGACGGCACACGCACCCTGGAGTTTTGAGCAATTCAGCATACTTCAATTATGAAGCATAGCGTTCATCTCATATCGCATTGATCTAACAATACGGTATTCGTAGTTAATGGTCGCTACGCTCATAATCCAACAAAATCACAAAGAAAATCGAACAGACACTAACGGGCAATAATACTTGAAACATTAATTCCCGTTAATATGCCATTAATTATCACTAATTGTTATTAGAAAAAAACTTTGCTGCCCACCCTCCTGCCCGGCGACCGCGTGCTGGTCGATAAGACGCTAGCGGGGGCGCGCATCTACCGCGACTTCCACTTCGACAAGGAGGGCATAGAGCTGAAGAGCTGGCGCACCAGGGGGCGGCGCAGTATCAGGCGGAACGACGTGGCGGTCTTCAACCACCCCGAGCACGGCGGGCGCATCCCCTGGACCATACGCAACATGGGACCCCTCTACGTGCCCCGGGCTGTTATTCCGTTATGACCCGGGAAAAGCATTATGATGTTAGCCCTGTATCCGACTCGAATAAAGCCCGAATTCAGGGAGAATAAAGGCTTCTTACGGGTCGAATAAAGCCTGAATTCTCCTGTTCTTTTGTGATGCCCGTAGCTGACTAGCCCCTCATACAATAGAGGGTGTGTCAAAATAGGCACATCCTCTTTTTTTATCTCAAAGCCCCGACTTT
>CAMJQA010000070.1 GCA_946407895.1 uncultured Prevotellaceae bacterium | reverse complement strand
CTCCTCTTTAGAGAATGAAAATCTCTCGTCCTAACCGATAGACGAAGGGACCAGCCTTCGGCTCCGCCAATGCGTATGCCAGTGCTTCCAGGGGGCATTTCCCCCAGTTGCGGCTGCAAAGGTATAGCTTTTTCCCCGACTGGCAAAATAATTTTGCGTAAAAATGTGTTTTCCTGCTTAATTTTGGGTCGCAATATGCGTTTTCTGAACTATTTTTTGTAATTTTACGTCCTGTATTTGCACATTTATGCTCGAGAAGACACAAGGGATAGTGCTTCGCACACTAAAGTACAATGACGAGAGTGTGATTGTTGACATCTATACCGCCAACAACGGCTCCCAGGGCTTTATCGTACGCCTGCCGCGTTCGCGCAAAAGCCCTGTCCGTTCGATATTGCTCCGCCCCCTGAGCATATTGAACCTGGAGTATGACTATCGTCCGCATCGCTCTCTGCAGTTCCTGCGTAATATGCAGGTGGCCGAGCCCTATCACTCCCTGCCCTACGAACCGATGAAGGAGGCGGTGGGCCTCTTCCTGTCGGAGTTCCTCTATTATGCCCTGAAGAACGAGGAGCGCAATCCGCCTCTGTTCCAGTATCTTAAGAACGGGCTTCTCTGGTTCGACGAGGCGCAGCGGGCAGTAGCCAACTTCCATCTCGTCTTCCTCATCCGCCTGACGCGTTTTCTCGGCTTCTGGCCCGATATAGACCCGCAGGCAGGGCCCTCTCGGCAAGGTGCAGCAAGGGTCCGCCACCCGGGGGTGTTCGACCTTCGCGAGGGGGTGATGTCCGATGTCGTGCCCCTGCACTCTGCCTGGCTCTCGCCCGAGGAGTCGGCCCTGGCTCCCCTTCTGCTCCGAATGGATTTCCACACGATGCACCTCTTCCGCCTCAATCGCGAACAAAGGCGGCGCATCCTCGACGTGCTGACCGAGTATTACCGCCTGCACGTCCCGGAGTTTCCCGAGTTGAAGTCGTTGGATATACTGAGGGAGGTGGTTGGCGGCAGCTGACCGCGCGCCCCCGGCATGTCTATCCCAGCAGCTCCTTCACCATCGCGCTGATGGCCCTGCCTTCTGCCTTTCCGGCCAGAGCCTTCGTGGCAGCGCCCATCACACGGCCCATATCGCGGGCACTGGTAGCGCCAACCTGGCTGATGATGGCCTGCAGCTCGGCCTTCAGTTCCTCCTGGCTCAATTGCTTGGGCAGGTATTCCTCGATGACGGCTACTTGGGACAGTTCCTCCTCTGCTAGGTCCTGGCGCGACTGCTGGGCGTAGATGACAGCTGTGTCGCGGCCCTGTTTGGCCAGCTTGGCCAGAATCTTAATGGCAGCCTCGTCTGTCAGCTCGTCGTTGGCGCCTGGCGCAGTCTTTGCTTCGATGAAATATTTCTTTACGCTTCTCAAGGCCATGAGCCGTACTTTGTCTCTGGCCTTCATCGCAGCTGCGATGTCGTTACTTATCTGATCGTATAACATTGTCTCTTACTGATGTTGAGTCTTTTGTGTCCTATAAACTGAATCGGTTGCTCTACCCGGCAACAATGGCATCCGTAGAGCTTATTGCTTTGTTCTTAATCTTGTTGAGTTCCTCCTTCGTGCGGCGGAATGCGGGTATGGTCTCTACCATGGAGATAACGTCGTCGTTGTCGAGGTCGTTTTCCGAGAAGGTGAAGATCTGGGGCTTCCGCCTTCGAGACGTACCGCCCTCGGGCCCGTACAGGATGTCTATCCATGAATCCCGCTCGCGCATCTTCTCTTCATCCACGCTCTGTATCTCACTGGCGTGCTGATCCATAATGTCGGCCATGCCTGGCACGTTCTGCAGGCCGAAGCCGGTAGCCAGCAGGGTAATCTTGACCTTCCCGCCCAGCGAGCTGTCTGTGGCCAGACCCCATTTGGTTTCTACGTCCTGCTTGAATTTGCTCATGAAGTCGTTGATTTCGTTCATCTCCTCCATCATCAGGCTCTCCTGGTCTTTGTCGGCGCAGAAGTTGATGTTGAGCAGTACTTTCTTCGAGTTGAAAATGTCGTTGTTGTTTAGTAGAGGGCTTGTTATGGCCTGTTCGATGGCCTTCGTCACGCGGTTCTCGCCTTCGCCATAGCCTGTGCTCATAATAGCTACGCCGCCGTCTTTCAGCACGGTTGTTACATCCTGGAAGTCCAGGTTGATGATACCGTGCATCGTGATGATTTCTGCTATGCTCTTGGCTGCGATGCTCAGGGTGTCGTCAGCCTTTGCAAAGGCATTGATGACCGTCAGCTCGGGATAAATCTCGCGTAGTCGCTCGTTGTTGATGACCAATAGGGCGTCCACGTGCTTGGAGATTTCCTCCACACCGTCCAGGGCCTGGTAGATTTTCTTGTTGCCTTCAAACTTGAAGGGGATGGTTACGATGCCTACAGTCAGTATGCCGGCATCCTTGGCACATTGGGCTATGATGGGAGCCGCGCCCGTTCCCGTTCCGCCGCCCATTCCTGCGGTGATGAAGACCATCCGTGTGCCGTCATCGAGCATCGCCTTGATGTCATCTATGCTCTCCTGTGCAGCCAGACGGGCCTTTTCCGGGCGGTTGCCTGCGCCCAGTCCGTCCTTGCCCAGCTGCAGGTGGTTGGGCACAGGGGAGTCGCCCAGCGCCTTCTTGTCGGTGTTGCACAACACGTAGGTGACATCGTGGATGCCCTCACGATACATGTGGTTTACGGCATTGCCGCCTCCGCCGCCAACACCGATAACCTTAATGATACTGGGTGTGGAGGTCTGGAAGTTGAAATTGATGCCTCCACTTCTGAAATCTGAATTGATATCTTGCATAGCTTCTTCTTTTTTATCGGTTATTAATCTTCAGGCTCTTCCAGCAGGTCCATCACCTTCTTCCACATACGGCCTATCTTCTTGCCAATCCCTTCCTTGGGTTCCTTGGGCTGGGGTTCGGGTTCTTCCTTTTTCTCGGTTTCGCCTGTGGGTGTCGGCTTGTCGGTTTCAACCTGTTCTGGGTTTACAGCAGGGTCGTTCTCAAAGTCAATCTCGGCTTGTACGGCTTCCGGCTCTGCCGGCGGCTCGCTCACACAGCTCTGGTCGCCCTTTGCCAGTAATCCCATCAGGGTATATAGGTTATCGTTGTCTGCCAGGCGTACGTTGTGGGCGAGTACGATGTCCTGTGGCATTCCTTTTGCAAATCGTAATTGCTTGTCGCAGGAAGTGTGCTGCAAGAAGGCCTCGGCCAGCTTGCCGGCTCTTGATGCTCCGCCTGTGAACAGGATGCCCGATAGCAATTTGCCCTTACCCGAAATCTGCTTCCATACGTTCATGATGATTTCCTCGTATCGGGCGGCAGAAATTTCCTGGATGAGGCTCTCCTCTATGTTGCGTCCATGGCTCAGGGGTATCTTGTTGGTCTTCGTTTCCCCTTCTTCTTTTTGTAAGGCGGTACCGTACTTCAGCTTCAGCTCTTCGGCCTCGTCCATCTCTATGTTTTGGCTGGCAATGTCCATCGTTACGTTCTTGCCTCCCAGGGGGATGACAGCCAGATGACAGAGTACGCCGCTGTCATAAACCGCTACGGTTGTCGTGTCGGCGCCCATGTCAACCAAGGCACATCCCGAGCGTTTCTCATTCGGGGTTAGCATGCAGTCGGCCAGGCAGAGGGGCGATATGAGCAGGTCCACCAGCTCCAGGTCGGCCACAGCTACGCACTTCTCTATGTTCTCCCTCAGGTTGTTGCGTGCGACAACATTCAAGAAGTGGGCTTCAATCTGGTCGCTAACCATGCCTACTGGTTCCGATGTCCCGCGATTGGCAATGCGGTACTCCTGTGGCACGACATCCAGAATCTCCGAGTCGGAATAGACGACCCCTCGGTTCGTGTCTTTGATCTCATCGATAATCTTGTCGGTGATTTGTAGCTTTTCTGCAAACTGCCGCACTACGACGTTCTTGGCGGTGTGCAATGACTGTCCGCCCAAGCCCACATAGATGCGGTTGGTGTGTATGCCCAGCTTATCGTTAAGCTTGGCCACAACGTGCGCAATGGCTTGGGCCGTCTTGTCAATGTTGTCAACAATGCCCTTGCGAATGGCGTTTGTAGATTCTTCTTGGGCGATTGCCAGGATTTGCATTGTACCGTCTGGCTCCTTCTTTCCTGCAATGGCGCGGATAGCAGTCGAACCCAATTCCACTGCTACGATGATGTCCTTTTCTGCTCCCATATTATTGTCGTTTTTAGTTATCGTCTTGTACATACCACCTGATTGTCGAACGCTAAGTTTATTGTTTTGTATTTATTCCATCCTATGCGTGGGATTCCTTTCTTATAGAAGATTTGCATGCGATACAGCTTCTCCTGGAATTTGGAGATGTCACCCAGAAGTATGACGTGGTCGCCCATGCGCGGGTAAATCTGGATGTTCTTTTCTGATACAACGTGTATCTGTTGGGTCTGCCGGCTCCAGAACTCGTCTTCATAGATGAATTGTGCCAGTGATGCCAGTTGCTGTTGTGCAAATTGCTTGGAAATGTTTCCTGTGGCAATGCATAAGTCCATGTTGAAGTTGCCTACGGGCATCGTTAGTCCATTCTTGTCCAGGTAGTAGTCCTCGCCGTTTTGTGGCATGACATGCAGTATCGGGCGCTGCGGGGTTACCTGTATGAAAAGGGTCCCGTTGCCTGTGTAGTAGCATTGGGCTTGCTCAATATAGGGGCTTTCCTCCAGGCAGGAGTCAATTCCCGGCAAGTCTATTTCGCTCAATCGCTTGCCTTCGGCATAGACTTTCTTTTTCGTCAGGATTTCCCGTATGTCGGCCTCTGTGACGAAACCTACCTGTAGGCTGTCATTTATGATGATGTCAACGGCTTCGCACGTGACGTCTTCTGTGGGATGGGCAAACTTTACGATTGCAAATCCCAGGTAAGCGACAAGCCCCAAGAGCAAAAGGATTTTTATGACATTCTTCATGCTAATGGCTTCAATATATTTGTAATCTTCTCTGCATAGTTCTCAATGTCGCCGGCTCCCAGTGTTACCAGTACGTCAAACCCACCTCGCTTTACAACCTCAAGTACGTCTTCTTTACTGCACATGTCTTTCTTTATTCCACTGCGCAGGTTGTCGTAGATGAGTTTGTTGCTTACGCCGGGGATGGGTTGTTCCCGCGCTGGATAAATGTCCATGACGGTCACGTCGTCCACCAGTGACAGGGCCTCAGCAAATTCCTGGTAGAAATCTCTTGTGCGCGTATAGAGATGAGGCTGGAAAATGACTTTTATCCGTTTGCCTTCATAGAGTTGTTTTACGCTGAGTATGCTCTGCCTGATTTCTGCCGGATGATGGGCATAGTCACTCAGGTAAACCATCTTATCGGTTTTCAGGTGGAAGTCAAATCTGCGGTCAACACCGCTGAACGAGGCCATGGCTTCTCGAATCTCTTCCTTTGTGGCGCCTGCAATTTGTGCCAGGGCCATAGCCGCAATACCATTCTCTATGTTTACGCTGACGGGTACCCCGAGCTTGATGTCTGGTATGTTCCCGAATGGGGAAATCAGGTCAAAGGTAATCTCGCCGTTTCCAATCTTTACCTGTTCCGCATGGAAATCTCCATTCTCGCGGCTGTAGGTGTAGGTCTTTACGCCTTCTTGCACGGCGGCCTGCATCTTCAGCCCTGTGTGTATGATGAGGTAGCCGCCTGGCTGAATGAGGCTGCTGTAATGGCGGAAGCTTTCCAGATAGGCCTCCTCGGTGCCGTAGATGTCCAGGTGGTCGGCATCTGTTGCCGTGATGACGCTGGCAAAGGGGGTGAGCCAGTGGAAGGAACGGTCAAACTCATCAGCCTCAATAACGACGAATGGGCTTTTCTCGCTCAGGATATAGTTCGTGCCGTAGTTCTTGGTGATTCCTCCCAGGAAGGCATTGCAGCCTATACTGCTTTGGTGCAGGATGTGTGCTGCCATGCTGCTGGTGGTGGTCTTGCCGTGAGTGCCTGCCACGCATAGACCCTTTAGTGAATGGGTTAATGTGCCCAGCACTTGCGCACGTTTCTGTATCTCGAATCCGTTTGTACGGAAAAAGACGAGTTCTTTGTGATTGGCAGGAATAGCAGGCGTGTAGATGACCAGGCATGATTTCGCATCGCAACAGTCCTGTGGAATCTGCTTTATGTCTTCCTCATAGTGTATCTGTGCTCCTTCCTGTAGTAGTTTCTCGGTCAGGTCGCTTGGTGTCTTGTCGTAACCGCCCACAACAACTCCTTGGTGTAGGAAGTAGCGTGCAATGGCGCTCATGCCAATGCCGCCTATGCCTACAAAGTAAACTGCCTTTATATCATTTAGCTTCATGTCTCTTTCCTTATTTCTTTACTTCACTTAGTTTTATCACTTCCTCTGCAATGACCCGTGCTGAGTCCTTGAAGGCCATGCCATAGGCGTTCTGGCCCAGTTTCTTCAATGTATTTTCGTCAGTGACGGTTTGTATGGCCAGGTGTATCAGCTCCTTTGTGGCATTAGCATCCTTTACCATCAGTGCAGCTTCCTTTCTCACCAGTGCCATGGCATTGTGTGTCTGATGGTCCTCGGCTACGTTGGGGCTTGGTACCAGTATTGACGGCTTGCCCAGCAGGCAAAGCTCGCTGATGCTGCTTGCTCCCGCCCGACTTACGACGAGGTCTGCTGCCCGGTATGCCTGGTCCATCCGGCTGATGAAGTCGGTGACGTACAGGTTTGCTGGCTTGCCTTGTTGTTTCAGTGCCTCCTGGATGTCTTTGCTGTAGTAACTGCCTGTTTGCCATATAATTTGTATGGGGGCTTCCTTTATCTCTTTCAGGTTATTCAAGATACTCTGGTTGATGGTGCGTGCACCCAGGCTGCCTCCGATAACGAGAATGGTGGGCAGCTGAGGCTCCAGTCCAAATGTCTCTATACACGTCTCGCGTACGAGGTTGGGGTTCTGGAGGTCTTGCCGTATTGGATTGCCGGTCATGAGAATACGTTCCTTGGGGAAGAATCGTTCCATCCCCTCGTAGGCGACACATATCTTTTGTGCCTTTTTGGCCAGGGTCTTGTTCGTCAGGCCGGCAAAACTGTTTTGTTCTTGTATGAGGCAGGGGATGCCAAGTTCATAGGCCGCGTTCAGCGTGGCTGAGCTGGCATAGCCCCCTACGCCTACTGCCACCTGGGGCTGGAACTCGCGTATGATTCGTTTTACCATCCGCTTGCTTTTCATAAAGTCCCAAAGTACGCCAATGTTGCCTGGCTTCCACAATGGGCGCAGCAGGCCGCGAATGGGCAACCCCTTTATCTCGTAGCCTGCGGCAGGGACGCGTTGCATCTCCATCCGACCCAGTGCACCAACAAAAAGGATTTTGGCATTGGGCTGTATCTCTTTCAGCGCATTGGCAATACTGATGGCCGGGAAGATGTGTCCACCCGTGCCGCCTCCACTTATGATGACTCTTAGTTCCTTCATATCCGTTTTGTGTTTTATGCTTGTGCTACTTCTTTCTCAACCTCTTTTCTTGGCTCTTTCCTTTTTGCCGATCGGCTAACGCTTAAGATGATACCAATATAGGTGCAGTTGATAAATGTGCTGGTACCACCTCGGCTGATGAGCGGCAGCGGTTGCCCGGTAACGATGTGTATGGCCTGTGTAGCCACCGTCATGTTAACCATGGCCTGCACCACCATCATCAGGGCTAATCCCATTACCAGGTAGGCTGGGAATAGCGATTTGCACCTACTGGCTATCTTCATGGCCCGCCACATGAGCAGCAGGTATAGGAACATAACGAAGGCACCGCTGGCTATGCCTCCTTCTTCAATGATGATGGCATAGATAAAGTCTGAGTAGGCCTGGGGCAGGAAGTCGCGTTGCACGGAGTTGCCCGGTCCCTTGCCCACTATGTTGCAGGTGGCTACGGCAATCTGGGCGTGCGTCACCTGTATATTGTCGGTGATATCGTAATTGGCCGGGTCATCGGGTAGTTCATGCTTGTCTGTGATGCGGTGAATCTGTGTTGGCAGGCGGTGTACTATCTTGTCCTTGTATTCCGGGGAGCTCCATTTCTCCAGCGTGGATTCGGGGATGGAGTAAGCAAGCATAATGCCCCCGATGGCGGCAGCGGCCAGGAGGGCGGTCAGCCATCCTAAGTATTTGTTGGGCACCCGTGCAAAGAAGCAGATGCCGTACATGACGAGGAAGATGATTCCGGCGGTCGAGGCATTTTCCGTTACGATGAGGCCTACCACGGCAAACACTTCCACCATCACAATCTTGCATGCCAGTTTCGACGCGTTATTTCCTTCCCTTAGTGTTGCCAGGATGAAGGCAACGAACCCCACCAAGGCTATCTTGGCTATCTCACTGGGCTGAATCGTCTTTCCCCCAATAATAAGCCACCTGGCGGCATCGTTGACCTTGCTGCCAAAAAATAGTACATAGATGAGCATAGGGTAGGCTACAAAATGTAGTAGGAACGTACTTAGCAGCTTGAATATATTGCAGGGGAACAAATGTATAATCCATGCCAGGGCAATGCCTACAACAACGTAGGTGCCATGTTCAATAATGGGTTCCCAGTATTGTCCGGTCTTGAAACTCATATTACTGCTGGCGCTATAGACTTCAATCACAGAAATCATGCATAGTAGCAGGAATACCATCCATACCACCATGTCGCCGTGCAAGAACCTTTTTTCTGCCAGAATTTGATTTATCTTCATTTTTTTATTCCCTTGCTTCTTGAACTTTGATCTTCGGTCGAGCCTGCTCTCGCTCTACTCTCGCTTAATCGCAGCCTTAGACCTTTTGAACCTTGAACCTTTTGAACTTTAAACCTTGACCTTCGGTCGAGCCTGCTCTCGCTCGGTATAGCTGAAACGAGTTTCGCTCTACTCTCGCTTAATCGCAGTCTTAGACCTTTTGAACCTTGAACCTTTTGAACTTTAAACCTTGAACCTTAAACTTTAAACCGTTCCTACTTTACAGATTTCTCACCAGCTCCTTGAACTGATTTCCACGGTCTTCCATATTCTTGAACAAGTCAAAGCTGGCGCAACACGGGCTCAGCAGCACCGTATCACCCGGCTTGGCCATCTTAGTGCAGGCTTCTACGCATTCTTTCATGCTGTGGGTGTCTGCTACGGGGATTCCCAGGCTGTCGAAGTTCTGATGAAGCTTTGTGTTGTCAGCTCCCAGATAGACAAGCCCGGCGCATTTTTTCTTGACCAGCTCTTTTATGGGGCTGTAATCGTTGCCTTTGTCTTTGCCTCCGATTATCAGTATGGTGGGCCTCTTCATGCTTTCCAGGGCATACCAGCAGGCGTCCACATTCGTTGCTTTCGAGTCGTTGATGTATTCCACGCCTTTTACACGTGCCACCTTCTCCAGCCTGTGCTCCACGCCCTCGAAGTCACTTAGGCTCTTCCGCAAGGTGTCATCTTTGATGCCGCTCAGGTGAGCTGCAATGCCGGCTGCCAGGCTGTTGTACATATTATGCTTCCCTGTCAGGCTCAGCGACTCCTGCTCCATGTTAAATGGAGTAGGTCGTTCGATGACGTATTTCCCGTCTGCGATGTATCCTATCATGCCCGATTTCTGCAGGATGCTGAAGGGGCACTTCTGAGCCCGTATGCCATATTTCTTCAGTTCTTTCTGTATGATGGGGTCATCTGCCCAATAGACAAAGGCGTCCTCTTCGGTCTGGTTCTGCAGAATGCGCATCTTGGCGTCTGTGTAGTTCTGCATATTGTTGTCATAGCGGTCCAGATGGTCGGGCGTGATATTCAGCAGCACGGCAATGTTTGCCCTGAACTTATACATATTGTCCAGTTGGAAACTGCTGAGCTCGATGACGTAATAGTCAAACGTCTTGCCTTCTGCTATCTGCAGGGCCAGGCTGCGTCCTATGTTGCCGGCCAGTCCCACGTTGTATCCGGCCTCCTTGAAGATGTGGTAGATAAGGCTGGTGGTGGTGGTCTTGCCGTTGGAACCTGTGATACAAATCATCTTGGCATGGGTGTAGCGTCCGGCAAACTCTATTTCGCTAATGATGGGTATGCCTGCTTCTCTTATCTTCTTAATCATTGGGGCCGTATCCGGTATGCCTGGGCTCTTTATGATCTCATCTGCGTTAAGGATGAGTGATTCCGTATGCTGCCCTTCTTCCCATTTCAGTCCATAATCCTCCAGCATCTGCTTATAGTTCGGCTTAATCTCGCTCATGTCGCTGACAAACACGTCGAAACCTTTCTTTATTGCCAGTACGGCGGCTCCCACACCGCTTTCTGCAGCACCTAAAACAACGATTCTCTTACTCATTTTCGAACCTCTAACTTTAAACCTTCTTTATCTTATCTTTAGCGTAACGATGGTCAGTGCGGCCATTATAATGGTCACAATCCAGAATCGTATCGTCACTTTCGATTCCAACCAGCAGCCGTTAGGCCTGTTGATCAGTATCTTGAAATTGTCTGGTATCTGTCCGGGCTTCACACGGAATGCGTCATGGATGGGGGCGCGCTTGAAGACTCTCCATTTCAGTCCGCGCTTATTACCCATCTTGGCGTAGTTGGTTTGCAGGATGACGCTTATGCTTTCCATCAGGAACACGAAGCATAGCAGGGGTATAAGCAGTTCCTTGTGGATGATGACGGCCACCACGGCGATGATGCCGCCAATGGCCAGACTGCCGGTGTCGCCCATGAAGACCTGGGCCGGATAGGCATTGTACCAGAGGAAACCTATCAGTGCACCCATGAAGGCGCACAGGAAGATTACCAGTTCCTCGCTGCCCGGAATGAACATGATGTTCAGGTAACTGGCCATTTCAATGTGGCTGCTCACGTAGGCCAGGATGCCAAGGGCCAGGCATATAATGGCCGAGTTGCCTGCGCACATACCGTCCATGCCGTCGTTCAGATTGCTGCCATTGCTTACGGCCATCACTACAAACGTGGTCATCAGTACGAACAGCACCCATCCGGCAGCTGTCTTGTGCTTGCCGCAGAAGCTCATAATCTCGGCATAGTTCAGGTTGTTGTTCTTCACAAAGGGAATGGTGGTAATAGTGCTCTTTACCGGTTCGCTTTTGTAAACGATGGCTTTGTCCTGCCCGTCTCTTGTCATCGTGATGTTCTCGCGTATCACGGCATCAGGACTTAACCATAGGGTCAGGCCTATGCACAGGCCCAGGATGGCTTGGCCCGCCAGTTTTACGATGGGTCTTAGTCCGTCCTTGCTCTTCTTCATCTTGGTGTAGTCGTCGGCAAATCCCAATGCACCCAGCCATACCGTGGTGAATAGCATCATCAGCATGTATATGTTTCGCAGGCGGCCCAGCAGCAGGCAGGGCACGATGGTGGCAACGATGATAATTATTCCGCCCATCGTGGGCACGCCTTTCTTCTCCACACCGTATGGGTCAATGCTCTCATCCCGTTGGGCTTCACTCACATGGTGCTGCTTCATCCATCGGATGAAATACTGGCCGAACCACATGGAGATGAGCAGGCTCAGCACCAGTGTCAGCAGGGCGCGAAACGATATGTACTGCCAAAGGCCTGCGCCCGAAACGCCGAACTTACCCAGATATCTGAACAAATAGTATAGCATCTTTTTCTCTTTTTTATGACTGCAAATATTATTTTAAACCATTGTCCTTCGGTCGAGCCTCAACTCTTTTCCATCCCGAATGCTTCCCTGATGACTTCGTGGTCGTCAAAGTGATGTTTCACGCCTTGCACTATCTGATAGTCCTCATGGCCCTTTCCTGCTACCAGAATGACGTCGCCCGGCTTTGCCATCATGCAGGCGGTGCGTATGGCTTCTCGGCGATCCACAATGCTGACGACGTTGCGGCGTTGCTCGTCGTCCAGTCCGGCCAGCATATCGTTGATGATCTCCTGTGGGTCCTCAAAGCGCGGGTTGTCACTGGTTATGATGACCCTGTCGCTGTTCTTTACTGCTTCCTGTGCCATGAGTGGGCGTTTGCCTTTGTCGCGATTCCCGCCGGCACCGCACACTGTCCAGCATTCGCCTCTGTGCTGGAGAACTTCGTTGATGGTGCCCAGCACGTTTGCCAGGGCGTCGGGCGTGTGGGCATAGTCCACAATGGCTGTTACGCCCTTCGGCGAGCGAATGGTCTCAAAGCGTCCGTTCACGGGTTTCATGGCGCTCAGTTGTATCAGGGCTTCTTGCGGTTCCACGCCCATCATGGTAGCGGCGCCATATACAGCCAGCAGGTTGCTTACGTTGAAGCGTCCCACGAACTGCACACTCACCTCCTGCCCGTCTATGTCCAGGTTCATGCCCTCAAAGCTCTCTTCCAGTATATGGGCCTTGAAGTCCGCTGCTGCTCTCAGGGAGTAGGTTCTTACCTGTGCCTTGCAGTTCTGCACCATAAACAGTCCGTTCTTGTCATCTGCGTTGGTAATGGCAAAGGCCTTTTTGGGCAGCATGTCGAAGAAGGCTTTCTTGGCATCGCGGTAATTCTCGAATGTCTTGTGGTAGTCCAGATGGTCGCGGGTCAGGTTCGTAAAGATGCCTCCGGCAAAGGTCAGGCCGCTGATGCGGTGTTGCGCCACGCTATGGCTGCTCACTTCCATAAAGGCGAACTGGCATCCCTCGTTGGCCATTTGGCCAAGCAGCCGGTTCAGGGTGATAGGATCAGGCGTGGTTACTTCTGTAGGTATGGCTTTGTCGTCGATATAGTTGCATACGGTACTGCACAGGCCGCACTTATAGCCCAACCGGCGGAATATGTGGAAGAGCAGGGTGGCTATGGTGGTCTTGCCATTAGTGCCGGTAACGCCTATCAGACTCATGCGGCCGGTGGGATTCCCATAGAAGTGGGTGGCCAGCATGCCGGCAATCTCCTCCGTCGATTCATACTGCAGGTAGGTCACATCCTCATGCACGGTTTCGGGTATATCTTCGCATACGATGATGTTGGCACCTTGTTCAATGGCCTTTTCTATGTAGGCGTGTCCGTCCACTTGTGTACCCTTCATGGCTACGAACATACCGTTGTGCCCCACCTTGCGCGAGTCTATTTCAACGCTGGTTACTTCCCGTTCTGTTCTTCCCACGATTCTTATGGGCTTGCATATCTCTGTGAGTTTCGTCAGTTCCATCTCTTATACATTATTATATATTATATATATATGTCTCATTCAATTGTCTCACTCATTTTTCAGCGTCAAGGTGATGGTCTTGCCCTTGACTATTTCTGTTCCGGCAGGCATGTTCTGTTCGGCTACGCTTCCCATGCCTGTCAGTCTTACCTTCAGTCCTCTGTTTTGCAGGGCATAGACGGCATCGCGTGCGCCCATGCCTCTTACGTCGGGCACCTTATTCTCCGGTATGGTGTCAAGGTCGGCCAGGCTCACGCCTTCTTCGCTCAGGTCAAGCTGCCGCAACAGGCTTCTCGACAGTTCCGGGTCTCCCTTAGTCATGTTGGGCACGAAGACGGAGTTTGAGTCTGCTGCAGCTGCGGTGCTACGGTACATGCCTTTGGCCATGATGTATTGCGATATCTCGCTGAATACGGGACCTGCCTGTCCGCCGCCAGAGGCGGGGAGGCCGCTCTTCACAATGCATACGATGCAGCTGTATTTCGGGTCGTCCGAGGGGAAGTAGCCGCAGAAGCTTACCATGTAGCGGGTGGTGCCGCTGTGGTATCCTGCGCCGCCGGCGGCTATCTGCGCTGTACCCGTCTTGCCGCTGACCTTGAACAGTCCCTTGTTGCCGGCCTTTTTACCCAGGCCTTGGCTGACCACTTTTTCCAAGATGTCTTGAATGTCGGCCAGCGAGCTTGGTTTGCAGATGCTTTCCTTGATGGTCTCAACGGGAAATTCCCTAATGACCTGCCCGTCCTTCATTTCGGCTTTTATGAAGCGAGGCTTCACCATTCGTCCGCCGTTTGCTATGGCGTTGTAGAAGGTCAGGGTGCTTATGGGGGGTAGCATACATTCATAGCCTATGCTCATCCAGGGCAGGGCCGTCTTACTCCAGTTCAACCAGTATCTACCCTGCTTCTTCGGGTGTCTGACACGTGGCTCTCCCTTGCCGTTGAAGGGCAGGTCCAGCGGTATGCCCACACCTATGCGGTTCAGCCCTCTTACGAAACGGTCCGGGTCGTCATGGTAGGCTTGGTCTATCAGACGGCTTACGCCTATGTTCGAGCTGTATTCCAGTACGCCGCTCACCGTCAGCTCGCCATAGCCGCCACGTCGCCAGTTGTGGTCTTTCATCGGACGCCCGTGCATCATGTATATGCCGTTGCCCGTATCTATGCGGTCCGTCTTCTTGATGACGCCGTCGTCCAGTGCCACCAGTATGCTGGCGGTCTTGAAGGTGGAGCCCGGTTCCCACAGGTCGCTCACGGCACTGTTCTTCATCTCATAGTACTCACCGTCTCCGGCCCGTTGCAGGTTCACTATGGCCTTTACGTCTCCGGTCTTTGTCTCCATAACGATGGCAACGCCCACCTCGCCGTTTACCTCGTGCAGTTTGTTGCGCAATGCCCGGTCGGCCACGTCCTGCATGTTCACGTCGATGGTTGTCATCAGGTCGTGCCCGTTCTCTGGCTCCTTATCTACGAATGTCAGTCGGCTTTGGCGTACCTTGGCCCGATGGCTGATGCCGGGTGTGCCGCGCAGTATGGTATCAAAGCTCAGCTCCAGTCCTGCCTTTGCTGCGTCAGAGTCCTTGTAGAGCAGGCCCAGCGTACGCGAGGCCAGTGAGCCGTAGGGCTTTTTGCGCTGTATGATGACTTCTGGGTTGAAGCCGCCCTTCAGGGCCGATTCTCTCAGCAGTGGCAACTCCTTGCATTTCATATATTGTATATAGGTGGCATGCCCCGGGTAGATGCGCCATGCAAATCCCCCTCGTTTCTTACCCTCCAGCAGGCGCCTGCGGAACCAGTTCGCCTCGCGGTCGGGGAAGATTTGTGCCAGCCCCTGGGCAATGCTGTCAATGTCGGCTTCAAAGGCTGAGTCTCTCCACGCCTGTGCCTTGGCGCGTGCCACACTGTCACGGTCCATCACCTTGAAGTCCATATAGAGTCGGTATTCGGGCAGCGAGCCAACCAGCAGCTGGCCGTCGCAAGCCAGCAGGTCGCCTCTGTTTGCGGGGATGGGAATATTCTCCTTCGTGAAGCGCTTGTCCACCTCCTCCCAGTAGTCTTTCCTGGGGGGGAGCATCGTGTGGAGGGCGGAGCCCAGGATATACAGTCCGCCCAGCACCATCAGGATGATGATGAAGCGATAGCGTCCTATGGAATTTCTGTTGTCTGCCATACTTCTTTATTCGTTTTCAAGGGTGAAGGGCGGTATGTTGCTGGGCTTCAGGGTGCTGTCTCCGTTAGCCTTCAGCATGTCCTCCAGCTGGCTCTGGCGTGTTCTCAGTGTCAGTTCGCTGTTGCGGGTCATGCTGCGGTACTTCCAGTCGAGCAGTTCTTTGCGCAATGCGTCTTCCTCAATCATTTCCTGTTGGGCCTGGTAGCGGAAGGTGATGTACAGGATGATGCCTGCTACCACCATGAAGATGACGCCCATCTGGCTTTTGAACCACTGCCCGTCAATGCTCATGGCATGCATGATGTCCTTCCAGTGCCTTATGTCAGGCGCCTTATCTTCATCCTCGTCGCTCACCAGCGAGTTCAGCAGCTTTGCCTTGCTGCTTTCCTCCTTGGGGTCCTCTTCTGCCGTCAACTTATCGTTCAGCAGTTCCTCGGGGTCCGTTATGTGGCTGTCTTCTTTGCTCATATTGTGGTCTTTTCAGCTATTCTCAGTTTTGCCGACCGGCTTCTGGGGTTTTTTGCCTCTTCCTCGGCCGAGGGGGTGATGACGTTGCGGTTCACCGGTTTCAGCGGGGCATTGCTGCGCCCGAATATGTCTGTCTCGCTCTTGCCTTCCAGGTTTCCGGCGCGGAACATGTTTTTTACGATGCGGTCTTCCAGCGAGTGGTAGGTCAGGATGACCAGTCGTCCTCCGGGACGCAGCACCTCCGTGGCGGCTTGCAGCATCTGCCCCAGGGCTTTCATCTCGCCGTTCACTTCAATGCGTAGTGCCTGGAATACGCGGGCCAGGTCTTTCTTCTTGCGGTCGTAACCCATCAGGGGCTCCAGCACCTCGGCCAGCTCGCCCGTTGTATCCAGCGTGGCTTTTGTACGTGCCTTCACGATGGCTGCAGCTATCTTGCGGCTGTTCTTCAGTTCGCCGTATAGGTATAGCACATTAGCCAGCTGTTCCTCGCTGTAGTCTTGCAGCACGGCTTTTGCTGTCAGTCGCGACTGCTGGTTCATTCTCATGTCCAGTGGCGCATCGTATCTGAAGCTGAAGCCGCGTTGCCCTTCGTCCAGGTGGTGGCTGCTCACGCCCAGGTCGGCCAGTATGCCGTCCACTTGTTCCATCTCATAGTACTGCACCCAGTTTTTCAGGAAGCGGAAGTTGCTGCGCACGAAGGTGAAGCGCTCGTCGCTGAGGGCTCCCTGCATGGCATCCAGGTCCTGGTCGAATCCGTATAGGTGTCCCTTTGGCCCCAGCCGGTCCAGAATCTCCCTGCTGTGCCCGCCACCGCCGTAGGTGAGGTCCAGGTAGATGCCGTCTTGCCGGATGTTTAGTCCGTCAACAGTTTCGTGCAGCAGCACCGGAGTATGGTAGGTTTCGCAGCTCATCGCTTCTTTCTATCGCTTTTTCTAGTTTCTCTAGTCGTTCTAGCCGTTCTAGCCGTTCTAGTCCATCTAGTTTATCTAGCCTATCTATTCTTTCTCTTCGCTCTTATTCATCATCCCTTCCAGGGCATCGGCCAGGGTGTCGGGCTCGCTCAGCAGGGCTTCGGCAGCCTGTCGGTTCCAAATCTCAATGGTGTTATCTACCCCAATGAAGCGAACCTCGTTCTGTATCCCGCTCTCCTCCAGATAGCGGCGTGGAATCAGCATGCGTCCTCCGCTGTCGAGGGTAATGGATTCAGCACCAGCCACAAACCGTCTCAGGGCGTCGCGACCCTGACGGTCAAACATGTTTGTCCTGGCCGTTATGGCGTTCACCTGTTCGTCCCACACTTCCTGGGGGAACAGTACCAGACAACGCTGGAATACGTCGCGCCTCAGTATCAGGCCCTGCGATTCCTCACGCAGCAGAATCTTGCGGAAACTGCTGGGTACGAAAACGCGACCTTTTTCGTCCACTTTTGCGTCTATGTTGCCCGTAAATCTCATCTAAATTTCTTTCTTTTTATAAACTTTGGGGCAAAGATACAAAATTCCCCACAATTCTCCACAACTTTTTCCAAAAATATTTTTTCTCTTTTTGTGGATAACTTTTCATAGGTGGCAATTTTAACCTCTTTCCAATGAATCAAATTCCCTGTAAATAGGCATATTCTAGTGATTTTCAGCCCTGTTATTTTTGTTGTTGAAAACTTTTTTTCTTTTTCTTCATTCGGTGGGGAATTTTTCCTCAAAAATCAACTTTTCGATGTTTTTGCGCATTTTTTTGCTCTTTCGTTGATGTTGTTTGTCACTGTTTACACTTTGCATTGTCTGTGAGACGAATAAAACTCTTATTTAAGTCACGCAGAAAGCGCAGAAATACGCAGAATGGTTTCTTTAATTAGAACTGCAACACCATGACGATGAATGCGGCCTTCTTGTCAACTTCAATGTAAAGATTGTTCTTGAAGATGCCATTTCCGCATTGTAAATCACCTTTAGTATTTTCTGCGTATTTCTGCGATTTCTGCGTGAAATCTTAGACCTCGCCTTTTGGAACTTTAGGCTGACAGGACTCCGAATGTGAATAAAAACCTCAGGTATTTGCAGCTTTCCCCTCTTTTTTGTACCTTTGTCCCGCAAATATGAAGAAAATGACAAAGAAGACTCTTTTATTCCTCGTTGCTGCCCTTTGTCTTGCCTTTTCGTTGCAGGCAAAAGAGAAGCGCTCCGTAGTGCGTATTGAAACATCCGAGGGCATTATTCGCGTGGCCCTCTTCGATGACACACCTATTCATCGCGACAACTTCCTTGATCTTGCCTCGTCCGGCTTCTACGACGGACTGCTCTTCCATCGTGTAATTCAGGACTTCATGATTCAGGCGGGCGATCCGAACTCTCGTCATGCCGAGCCGGGCATGAAGCTTGGCGATGGCGATAACGGCTACACCCTTGTTCCCGAGTTCAAGGTGCCCGTCCTGTATCATTGGCGTGGCGCCCTTGCTGCTGCTCGCGAGGGAGACGATGTCAACCCCGAGATGCGTAGCAGCGGATGCCAGTTCTACATCGTCTATGGCAAGAAGCAGTCGCCGGCCGATATTCGCAAGGCTTCCGAGAAGCTCGAGAAGAACGACGTCACCCTCACCAGCGAGATGATCTATGAATATGAGCACAAGGGTGGGGTGCCGCATTTAGACGGCACGTACACCGTCTTTGGCGAGGTCATCGAGGGCATGGATGTTGTACGCCACATCCAGCTGGTCTCTACCGACGAGAACGACCGTCCACTCGAGGATGTTGTCATCCGTAAGATGGTGGTGGAGCAGCGCAGCAAGGATGCTCTTGCCGATAAGGCGCGCCGTCAGCGCCGCAAGTAGGGGAGGGGGGCCTGCCTACCACTCGTCTCCGCCGCGCTCCATGCCAATGATGAAGTCTGGCGCCTCGCTATAGGGCGCTGTTGTGCCGTTGTGTACCTCATACAGCCGCTTGGCTGTTTCCATCATCGCTTCCGTCTGTTCGCGGTAGGGCAGGTTCGTCACGTCCACCAGGCCGCAGTTGTAGTTCTCGCCGTCGAAGCGGCCCAGGATGTCTTCGTCGTTCCAGGTGAAGTAGGTGACGCCCACCAGGCCCGGATGCGAGAATCCCGTCTCCACATAGTTGCGGTACGCCTTGCCGCGCTCCATTTGGTTGCGCACCTGGTACAGCGACTGGCCCAGTCCCCGGTCAATGGCACCGAAGTGGAACTCGCCGATAATCATTGGCAGGTCCGTCCACTCCAGTAGCCTGTCCATCAGTTTGTGGTCGGGCTTTATGTTGTAGAAGTTGAAGCTCATTACGTCGAAGTACCTGGCGCAGATATGTGCCAGCCGTTCGTTTACCGCATATATGTTGCCGAATCGGTACCCCAGGTTCAGGTGGTTGGGGTCGAGCTGCATCTGTAGCCGCTTTACGGCAGCCAGGTAGCGGTCGAAGGTGTCATATACAAACGAGGTGCGCGTCTCGGGCGAGTCTCCGTAGGCTTGCAGATATTGCTTCAGGGCTGTCTTCATGGCCCGTTCCCTGCCGCTGAGCAGCGTTTCGCACAGGCGTTGCTCGGCACCTACCCAGGTGGGCTCGTTGCCTACGTAATAGCCTATGAGCCAGGGGTTGTCCCGGTATTCCGTCATCAGCGGGCGGATTGATTCCCTTAGCTTCTCCTCAAAGTCTGCTTCGTAGGGGTCGCCAAGCCCGAACAGCCCGCCGTCCACGTATGCCGGGTGCATGGTGCAGGTGAAGGCCTTCCTGCCTGCCCGCTCCAGTTCCTTCTGGCTCCAGTTGCCTATGGTGTTCACGCCCCACTTGTCCATCCTTTTGAAGGTCAGGTCCATAGCCGGTTTCATGTAGTCCTCGCCGAAGCGGCGTACCAGGTTCCAGGGCGAGAACTCGGCCGAGCGGCGTCCCTGCCTGTCGGTGTAGATGAATGCCTCGGGCGGCAGTGTCTTCAGCATCGTGGAGCGCTTGTCCAGGTCCTTTACGTGTCCGCCCGAGCCCACGTTGATGCAACATACGCCTACGCTCAGGAACTGGCATCCTTCGGGGTCAACCAGCCACCACCGCCCGTTCACCTTCTCCTTGCGGAAGTAGCCTGTACTCTTCAGCCGGTGACTTGCGTAGCCGCCCCATTTGTCGTAGCCGTAGAGGCTCTCCGTCGATACGCTTTCCTCCTCCTCGGCCTTCCACATCTTGCGCAGCTGTTTCAGTCCGTGTGCCTTGCCTTCCCATTCCGTCAGGTTGCTCTGTCCCAGCTCGTCCAGCACGGGCTTCTTGCCCATGTATGCGTCGCCTGGGTCTTCGGTGTAAAGCTCCACGTTGCGTATCTCCACCGTGCCGTCCTTCTGCGGGCGGTATTGCCTGATGCCTATCGAGTCCACTCCGGTCATCGGTCCGTGGTTGCCGCCTATGTTTATCCACCCCGTCTGCCGGGGCTTGTTGTACATACTGGCCATGTCGTGCGAGCTGGCTGGCGGTTCCGACAGGTAGATGAGCGGTATGACAATCCTGTTCCACTCCCCCGGCACGTAGGAGTGCAGCATCAGCTCGTCATACCCGTGGTCGGTGGTGAAGCCCAGCAGGTAGCGCTGTGTCGTGGGGATGCGCAGCTCCACGCCCACATACTTGTATGCCGTCCAGTCGGTGGGCAGGTTGCGGTTCAGGTCCTTCAGGGCAATCTTCGCGCCCGACTTCGTCTTGCTGCTGTCAAAGCGTATGGTCTTCGTCTCAGCCCTCATTGCTGAGGCTGCTGTGGCCAGTAGGATGACTGGCAGGATGTGCTTGATGTTCATCTTCAACTCAGATGGATTGGCATCCCAAAATAGGTTGGGAAAAAAATGGCGAATGCATTCCTTACTACTCATATCGGTTGCAAAGTTACAAATAAATTTGGAATAAAAGGTGTCTTTTCTGCAGAAAGTGAATGAAAGTCTGAAATTATTGTGTTTTTCGGCTTAAATCGTCTCGTGGGCAACGCAGAAATATTCACGCTCAATTCACTTCGAATTGAGGCTGAATTCATGTCGAATTAGGGCTTCTTACGGGTCGAATTAAGGCTTCTTACGGGTCGAATTAAGGCTGAATTCTTTTTGTGTTTTTGATGATTCCGGGCTGACTGCCCCTCATACTATAGCCCCCTATATAGGGGGCATGTATAGAGGGGGGGAGAAAGTCAGCTGAGGAAATTTGCGAATAATTCCAGTCTCTGGCGTGCCCTCGACTAAAACTACAGTTCGAAGAATAATCACTCTGGTTTAATTTTATTTCAAATTTTTGTTTTCGCTCGGCTCTGCCGCTTGCTACCGAAGGGGCGCAAGAATTTTGAGCGAAGCGACCCCTAAGCAGCTAACTGGTATTGGGACAAAGATCCTCACAAAAGAGCCAGAGTATAAATGGTCGCACAGCTCAAAGCCCCGAGTAAACGAGAGCAGAGTCAAACTTGTTTGATCTTTGCCGAGCGAAAGGGGCTTCGACCTAAAAGGTCAAAATTCTTCGACGAGCGAAGCGGCAGAGCCGAGCGAAAGCAAAAATTATAAGCAAAAATTTATAGAATCGTTGCATAGATCATTATTGGACCTTTGCATAGCTCACCTCTG